>CAJXZV010000109.1 GCA_913063835.1 uncultured Eubacteriales bacterium | reverse complement strand
GGGAAGGGGGGAACGCGAGAGGGAGAAGGAGAGAGGAGACCGAGGTAAGGAGAAGAGGGGAGCCGGGGCGCGAAGGGAGAAGGGGCGGCGGGAAGAGGAAAGGAACAGGGAGGACCGCGGGTGAGGACGACATGCCGGTCCTGAGGGACATCGACGTCTGGCTTTCCGAGGATGACCTCCGGGTCCTGGCCCGGGTCGCCGGGCCGGGCCGGGGCCAGACGGTGCGGGCCGGAGGGATCGCCAGGGCCGAGGAGCCGACGCGCCCCGAGGAGGGGGTCCGGGCCGTCGCGGAGGAGGCCCGCCGCCTGGCCGCCCCGGCGGCGGTCTACGAGAGGTTCCCCCTGCGGCCGGCGGGACAGGACGCCGTCGAGGTCGGTGGGTGGCGCCTGTCGGGGCGGGCGCTGGCGCACGCCACACGGGGGGCCACCGGGGCCGCCGTCATCGTGGCCACCATCGGCCCCCGCCTGGAGGAGGAGGTCTCGGCCCGGACGGCCGCCGGCAGGGTCTGCGAGGCGTTCGCCCTCGACGCGGCAGGCAGTCTCCTCGTCGAGCGCCTCGTCACGGCCGTCTGCGCCCGGGTCGAGAGCGAGGCGGCCGCCGCGGGGCTCAGGACCGGTCCGCCGCTCGGACCGGGCCACGCGGACTGGCCCGTCTCCGAGCAGGAGCGGCTCTTCGACCTGCTCCGTCCTGAGGCGAGCATCGGGGTCAGGCTCACCGGAGGCGGTCTCATGGTCCCGGTGAAGAGCGCGTCCGTCCTGGTCGGTGTGGGGGTCGACCCCGCCGTTGCCGGCGGGTCCAGGTGCGACGCCTGCATGCTGGCCGCCGCCTGCCGGTACCGGCGGTCCAGGCGGCCCACTCGAGCGGTCCGGGAGGTCGGCCCGGGAGCCCGGCCGAGCGGCCCGACGGAGCGGGCCGGTCGAGCGGCCACGCCGAGCGGCCGGGCCGACGAAGGAGAAGGGGGAAAGGTGAGTTGATCGTCATCGGGGAGCGTTTGAACGCCACCCGCCCGGCGGTGGCCCGGTGGATAGCCGGCCGTGACCGGGACGGGCTGGTCGGCGAGGCCCGGAGGCAGAGGGAGGCGGGGGCCGACTATCTGGACGTCAACGCCGGCACGGGCTGCGCAGGCGAACCCGAAGCCCTGGCCTGGATGGTGCGCTCTATACAAGAGGAGATGGACGTCCCGCTCTGCCTGGACAGCCCGGACCCCCGGGCCATGGAGGCGGCCCTGCGGGCCCACAGGGGCAAGGCTCTGGTGAACTCGGTCTCCCTGGAGCGGGCCCGCTTCGACCCTGTCGTCGACCTGGTCCTGGAGCACGGGGCCGCTGTGGTGGCCCTCTGCCTCGATGACGACGGCCTGCCGCGGGACGCCTCGGAGACGGTCGCCAAAGGGCGGCGCCTGGTGGGGAGGCTGCTCGAGGCGGGGGTCCCCGCGGAGGACGTCTACGTCGACCCTCTGGTCCGTCCCATCGGCACGGACCCGTCCGCCGGCACGGCCGTCGTCGAGGCCGTCCGGCGCATCCGCGACGAATTCCCCGGGGTCCACGTCCTCTGCGGTCTGAGCAACATCTCCTTCGGACTGCCCCGGCGGACCCTCCTGAACCAGGCCCTGCTCGTGGCGGCCATGGCCGCCGGGCTGGACGCGGTCATCCTCGACCCCCTCGACCGGGAGCTGATGGCTCTGCTCGCGGCCGCCGAGGCTGTCCTCGGGCGGGACCGCCGCGGGCTGGGCTACGTGCGGGCCTACCGCCAGGGTCTGCTCGGAGGGTCGACCGGGACGGGACGGACCCACCGTGCGACCTAGTCGGGCCCAGGGGTGGGGGACGGGGGGCGCGCCCACGACTTCGGCATCGGCATCGCCGCGCCCGGGCGCCGGACGGCCTTTGGGGCTCGCCGTCGACCTGGGGACGGCGAACATCACCGGCCGCCTCGTCGACCTCGCCACCGGGCGGGTGGTCGGGGACGGGACCGTGCCCAACCCGCAGTCGAGGTTCGGGCAGGACGTCATCTCCCGCCTCAGGTGGGCCCTGTCCTCCGCCGAGTCGGCCCGCCGCCTGCGCGAGGCGGCCGCGGCGGGAATCAACGAGCTGGCCGGTGAGCTCACGGCGCGGGCCGGCTCGCGGCCCGGCCGTGTCGTCAGCCTCACCGTGGTCGGCAACACCGCCATGCACCATCTCCTGGCAGGGCTCGACGTCTCCCGGCTGGCGGTGGCGCCCCACGTCCCCGCGACCACCGAGCCTCTCGACCTCGCCGCGGCTGACCTTGGCCTCGTCGCCGCGCCGGGAGCGCAGGTCCACCTCGTCCCGTGCATAGCCGGCTTCGTCGGCGGGGACCATGCGGCGGTGCTCCTGGCGACGGGCCTCGCCGCCTATCCGGGTGTGGCCATGGCCGTAGACATCGGGACCAACACCGAGGTCACCCTGACCAGGCGGGGGAACATCACGTGCTGTTCCTGCGCCTCGGGCCCCGCCTTCGAAGGCGGCGGGATAGCCCGGGGGATGCGGGCCGGGCACGGCGCTGTGGAGCGGGTCCGGCTCGAGGAGGGAGAGCTCCGGTACGAGGTCATCGGCGGCGGGGAGCCCCTCGGCTTCTGCGGGTCGGCGGTGGTGGACCTCGTGGCCTGCCTCCGGGAGGCCGGGTCCGTGGACCGGAGCGGGAGGATGCTCGCCGGCTGGCCCCACGTGGTCGAGACCGGGTCGGGCCTCGAGGTCCGCGTGGGCGGCGTCCCCTTCACCCAGCAGGACCTCCGCAGACTGCAGCTCGCCAAGGCGGCCGTGCGGGCCGGCATCGGGGCCCTTCTCGAGGAGACCGGCACCCGGGCCGAGGAAGTGGAACGGGTCTACGTGGCCGGCTCCTTCGGAGCCGCGGTCGACCCGGCCTCGGCGGTGGCCGTCGGCCTCTTCCCGGACATCCCGCTCGACCGGTTCGTCACCGTGGGCAACGCCGCCGTGGCCGGGGCCTGTCTCTGTCTTGTGTCGCGGGCCGAGCGCGAGCGGGCGTCGGCCGTCGCCCGCTCGGCGGCGTACCTGGAGCTGGCCTCCCTCCCCGGATACCACGACCTCTTCCTCTCGCATCTCCGGCTCGAGAGAGGGTAGGCCGCCTGTGGCCGGCAGGAGCTGTGGCGCCCGAGGCCGTATTTGACATGGTTCACCGTTTTCAGGCATCGCGAAGGGAAGGAGGTCAGAGCCTTGAAGCCCAGAGTCGGGAGACGGATGCTCATCCTCCTCACAGCCCTGCTCGCGGTCGTTGTGACCTTCGGCGCGGTCCCCTCCGGGCCGGCCCGGGCCTGCCACGACCATCCCATCAACCTCAAGGCGGAGGTGCGTGAGGACGGTTCCGTCCACCTCACGTGGTCGCCGCCCGACCACTATCCGGGTCGGCAGCTCTACGGCCACAACGTCTACCGCATGGACAAGACCACGGGTGTGACCGAGAAGCTCAACGCGAGCCTCGTCCAGGGCGGCTCTTATGTCGACTCGACGGCCCTCCCGGGCCGCACCTACAAGTACTGGGTGAAGGCGGTCTTCAACGACGGCGAGTCCGACGTGTCCAACAAGTGCTACGTCGAGATCCCGGGTACGGCCGGCTGGGGGGGAGCCATGGGCCCGCCGCAGAACCTGAAGGCCAGTCTTGTCGAGGGACATGTGGTCCTCACCTGGGACCCGCCGGCCACCGGGGCCGAGAACGTCTTCGGCTACTATGTCTACCGCAAGGACTCCGAGTACGGTTTCGACGGTCAGCCCCTGAACGACTTCGCCGTCACCTCCTGCACGTGGACCGACCGCACGGTCCAGGCCGGTGTCACCTACTGGTACCACGTGACGGCCGTGGACCGGGACGAGAACCAGTCGCCGCCTTCCGAGTGGGTCGAGGTCAGCACGTCCGAGCTGGTCATCATCCTGACCATCGACGACCACACGGCCCTGGTGAACGGTCAGCCGGTCATCATGGACCAGCCGCCCATCATCATCGACGGGCGCGCGATGCTCCCGTTCCGGTTCATCTCGGAGACCATGGGGATAGCCGTCGACTGGTATGAGGACACCCGGCAGGTCGTCGCCACCTACGGCGGGACGGTCGTCGTGTTCACCATCGGCTCACAGACGGCCTATGTCAACGGTCAGCCCAGGCTGACCAACGTGCCGCCCCAGATCGTCAACGGGAGGACGCTCATCCCGCTCCGGTTCCTGGCCAACGGACTCGGCTGGCCCGTCGACTGGGACAGCGAGACGCGGAGCGTGACCATCCGGATAGACCTGACCGGCTGAGCCGCCCGACGGACGAGGAAGGGACGGTCAGCAGTCGGCGAACGGCAGGGTCCGCGCGGCGGACCCGGCCCATCTTCTGGCAGGAGTTCCGCCTCCTTCCGGCGTAGTGTCTCACATCAGGACACAGCTTCAAGCTCGACTCTGCACCGGAAGGAGGTGGACAGGATGTCCAAGCTCATGAGGGTGAACCTTTCGACCCTCACCGTGACCACCCAGGACCTGCCGGCCGAGTACGCCGAGATGGGCGGCCGCTGGCTGACCTCGACCATCGTGGCCCGCGAGGTCGACCCGACCTGCCATCCCCTGGGTCCGAACAACAAGGTCGTCTTCGCCCCCGGCATCGTGACCGGCACTACGGCTCCCTGCTCCGGGCGCATTTCCGTCGGCGGCAAATCCCCGCTCACGATGGGAATCAAGGAGGCCAACGCGGGGACGCCGTTCAGCCAGAAGCTGGCCCGCCTGGGCATCAGGGCCCTCGTGGTCGAGGGTGAGGTCACCGACCGGAGCAAGCGCTACGTCCTCGAAATCGACAAGGACGGCGGTCGCCTGGTCGAAGCCTCGGACCTGGCCGGTAAGCACATGGAAGAGACCTTCGCCGAGTTCGGGAAGAGGTATCCCGGCCACGCCTGGTGCGGGGTCTCCGCGGCCGGTGAGGCCGGGCTCCCGCTCGCCGGGGTGTGCTTCAGCGACGCGGAGAAGCGGCCCAGCCGCTACGCCGGACGGGGCGGCCTGGGTGCGGTGATGGGGCGGAAGGGCCTCAAGGGCATCGTCGTCGACGATTCCGGCGGCCCGGGCGTGGCCGTGAAGGACCCCGACCGGCTCAAGGAAGGGTCGCGCAAGCTGGCCGATGCCCTGGGCCGGCACGACGTCACGAAGCCCGGCGGAGCGCTCAACAGTTTCGGCACCGCCGTCCTCATCAACATCCTCAACGAGGCGGGCGGCCTGCCGACCCGCAACTTCAGCTCGGGCGTCTTCGAGGGCGCCCAGAAGATCTCCGGGGAGGCCATCGCCGAGGCGGTCGCCGAGCGCGGGGGCAAGGGCATGGTCGGCCACCGCTGCCACGACGGCTGTGTCATCCAGTGCTCCAACGTCTACCCGCGGCCGGACGGTGAGGAGCACGTCTCGTGTGTCGAGTACGAGTCCGACTGGGCTCTCGGCGCCAACCTGGGTGTCGACGACCTCGACGACATCGCCGAGATGGTCCGCCTGTGCAACGACTACGGGCTGGACACCATCGAGGCCGGCGTGACCCTGGGGGTGGCCATGGAGGCGGGCCTCGCCGACTTCGGCGACGGCAAGCGGGCCATCACCCTTCTCCAGGAGATCGGCAGGCTCACGACCCTGGGCCGCATCCTCGGGAACGGAGCGGCCTTCACCGGCCGCGCCTTCGGGGTGACCCGGGTGCCCGCGGTCAAGGGTCAGGGTATGCCGGCCTACGAGCCCCGGGCCGTCAAGGGCATCGGGGCGACCTACATGACCTCACCCATGGGGGCCGACCACACGGCGGGCTACACCATCGCCTCGGAGATCCTCGGCGTGGGCGGGAAGACCGACCCGCTGGCCACGGAGGGGAAAGTGGAGCTCTCCCGCAACTTCCAGACGACCACGGCGTGGATCGACGCCTCTGGCTTCTGCCTCTTCACCGCCTTCGCGCTCATCGATATCCCCAGCGGCTTCGAGGGTGCGCTGGAGGCCTGCAACGGCGTCCTTGGCACCCGGTGGACCATGGACGACGTCACGCGCATCGGCTCGGAGATACTCAAGACCGAGGCCGAGTTCAACCGGAAGGCCGGCCTGAGCGCCGCCGACGACCGTCCTCCGGAGTTCATGCGCCTCGAGAAGCTCCCACCGCACGGCCACGTCTACGACCTCAGCGACGACGAGTTGGACGAGGTCCTCAACTTCTGACGGTCTTCCTGGAGGCATCGCGGCCCAGACGGCGGAGGAGACAGCGGAAGGTCCCGGGCGTGACCGGCTCGCTCGCGGTCACGCCCGGTGCCCTTCCGGAGGAGCAGACGACCCGGGGGAGGTGGTGGAGATGGTGAAGACGGGCGAGACCAAGGTGCTGAAGGTCAGCGGACCCGAAGGCGGTAAGAGGCTGCGCTTCCTCACCGTGACCTTGTCGCTGTACGCCGGACTCGACCGACATCTCTCCTCTCCGGCCAGGGGGCCTCTGACGGTGGAGGTCCAGCAGGGCCTCAGGGTGGCCGACGTCCTCGAGGGCCTGCGGGTACCCCGGGAGGAGGTGAAGGTCGTCATCGTCAACCACCGCCTGGCCGGGCTCGACCATGTGCTGGCCGACGGCGACCGCGTCGCCGTCTTTCCCACCGTGGCCGGAGGGTAGGGACCGGGGCAGGCCCGGCGCGAGCTACAAGGACTGGCTGGAGCGCTTTCGGGGCCTCGTCCGCCACGGACCCGGGTGGCCCTCACCGTGACGACGGACGGCGTGGTTACTGGTGGTAGAAGGTCAGGTGGCGCGTTGACACGCGCCGGGGGATATGGGCCAGGTAGCCGGCCTCGCCCAGCCTTCTAAGATGGAACAGTTAGCGTCCCGCCATCCACCTGTTGACCAAGGTGATGCCCACCACGGCCGTAATCACCGCGACGGCTGCGAGTGCGATGAGGGCCATCAGGCCGAGGCGGCCCCTCCCCTCGACCGGGGCCGGACCGCGGACAAGCAAGAACGTATACTCCGCCCTGGAGAGG
>CAJXZV010000108.1 GCA_913063835.1 uncultured Eubacteriales bacterium | reverse complement strand
CGCGGTCGGCCTCTCCGGCGGCTCCGACCCTGCTCCGGCGTGTTTGACACCCTTCTGAGCACAGGGCTATAATGGCTCGTGTCATCAAACAAATTATTTTGACCTGACAGGCAGGTTCTATTCACGACGTCGTCACGTGTCAGGGAGGCCCTAGCGTGGGCAGCTACTTCGAGGTTCTCCTCTTCCTCTTGACCGGTGTCATCTTCGTGTTCGTGGGGCTCGGAGTGGCCTCACTCTTCCGCCCGGCCCTCCCGAGCACTCCGAAGCAGTCCATCTATGAGTGCGGGATGCGCCCGTTCGGCGACACCCTCGGTAAGTTCCGCGTCAGGTACTACGTCTTCGCTCTGGTCTTCGTCGTCTTCGACGTCGAGGCTGTCTTCCTCTATCCGTGGGCCGTCGTGTTCCGGGAGATAGGCCTCGTGGGGTTTGTCGAGATGCTTATCTTCCTAGGAGTTCTTGTGATCGGCCTCGTCTACGCCTGGAAGAAGAGGGTGCTCCAATGGAGCTGAAGCGAAGGTGCGGCCGGGGCGACCTCCCCTGCGCCCGGCCCGAAGGCATGCGGCTGGTCGAGAAACCGGGAGACCATTCCATCCCGAAGGAGTCCCCCCTCCGGCGGGTCCTTCCGGGGGTGTTCATCGCCAATCTCCAGCAGCTTCTGAACTGGGGGCGGAAGAACTCCCTCTGGTACATGACCTTCGGCATCGCCTGCTGCGCCATCGAGATGATGGCCACCGGCGCGTCAAGGTGGGACCTGGACCGGTTCGGCTCCTTCTTCCGGGCCTCACCGAGGCAGGCCGACTTCATGTTCATCTCCGGGACGGTCAACGAGAAGATGGCCGAAGCGGTCAAGCTCCTCTACGACCAGATGGCCGAGCCTAAATGGGTTCTTGCCATGGGGGCCTGCGCCTGCACCGGAGGCCCGTTCGCCGGCTCGTACAACGTCGTCGACGGAGTGGACAAGATCATCCCGGTCGACGTCTACGTCCCGGGATGTCCTCCACGGCCCGAGGCCCTGCTCGACGGACTCCTGCAGCTCCAGAGGCTGGTCGGACGGGAAGGTCTGGAGTTCGTGCCGCGCGGCACGGCCGCCGGTGCCGGCGAAGGAGGGGGCCGGTCGTGAGCGGCGCGTCTGACCAGCGGTCTTCCACCGCTCGGGCGTTGAGAGACCACCTTGCCGGGGCGGCGCCCTTCGCCGAGACCGATGTGCGTCCCGACGGCGAGGTGGTGGTCAGGGTCCCGCCGGACAAGGCGGTCGCCGCCGCGGAGGCTCTGGCCGGCTTCCAGCCGCACCCCCTGAACTATCTCTCGTGCGTCTCAGGGGTGGACAGGCCTGACGAGGACCAGATTGAGGTCGTCTACACCGTCCACTCCCTTCCCGGTCCGGCCAAGGCCTCGCTCCGGGTGCGTGTGGACCGGAAGGCGGAGCGGCCGAGCCTTCCGAGCCTCGTTCAGGTCTGGCCGGCGGCCGATTACCACGAGCGGGAGGTCTACGACCTCCTGGGCGTGTGGTTCGAGGGACATCCCGACCTCCGCCGCATCCTGCTGGCGGAGACGTTCGAAGGCCATCCCTTGCGAAAGGATTTCGTCCAGAACCGTCCGCCGCGCCGGCGCGTGACCAGGGAGGACTACCAGCCGTGACCATCACCCCGGAGTTCCGCCCCGCCCCCGGCGATCTCGAGGAGCACGAGTTCCTGGTCAACATGGGCCCCCAGCACCCGAGCACCCACGGGGTGCTCCGGGTCATCCTCCGGGTGGACGGGGAACGCCTGGTGGACGCCATCCCCGACATCGGCTTCCTCCACCGCTGCTTCGAGAAGGTCGCCGAGGGATGGACCTACCAGCAGGTGGTCCCGCTCACCGACCGTCTCGACTACGTGTCCGCCATGACGAACGAGCTGGCCTACGTCATGGCCGTCGAGAAGCTGGCCGGCATCGAGGTCCCGGAGCGGGCCCAGTGGCTGAGGGTGCTCGTCGCCGAGCTCCAGAGGATAGCCAGCCACCTGGTCTGGTTCGGGACCTTCGCCCTCGACCTGGGAGCCACCACCCCGTTCCTCTACGCCATTAGGGAGAGAGAGCACATCCTCGACCTCTTCGAAGCCCTGTGCGGCGCCAGGCTGACCTACAGCTACATGCGTATCGGCGGGGTGAGAGGCGACCTCCCGCCGGGCTTCGTCGGGAAGACGAGGGAGTTCTTGAAGCTCATGCCCTCCCGGCTGAGGGAGTACGAGAACCTCTTCATGAAGAACCGCATCTTCGAGAACCGGACCAAGGGCATCGGCCGCGTCACGGCGGAAGAGGCCGTGGCCTACGGTGCGAGCGGCCCGACGCTCCGCGGTTCGGGGGTGGACTGGGACCTGCGCCGGGACGAGCCCTACGCGGCCTACGACCGCTTCGAGTTCGGGGTGCCCGTGGGTCAGAGCGGAGACGTCTACGACCGGGCCGTCTGCCGGTTCAAGGAGATGTACGAGAGCCTGAAGATCATCGAGCAGGTTCTCGACGGCCTGCCGGAGGGCGACGTCCGGGCGAAGGTGCCGAGGGTCCTGAAGCCCCCGGCCGGCGATGTCTACACCCGTGTGGAGTCTCCGCGCGGTGAGGTGGGCGTCTACCTCGTCAGTGACGGGGGTCCGAAGCCCTACCGGGTGAAGTGGCGTGCGCCGTCCTTCGCGCACCTGCGGCTCCTGCCCGTCATGGCCAAAGGGCACATGGTGGCCGACATCGTGGCTATCATCGGGTCCATCGACATCATCCTGGGAGAGGTGGACCGTTAGCATGCCGGCGGATCTCGGAGCCTTTCTCCAGGGGGTCTTCGACCAGGTCCACCTGTGGGCCTCGCAGAGCCCGTTCTGGTCGGCGCTCTTCACCCTGGGCTGGGGGATCGTCAAGGTCGTCCTCGTTCTGGGCTTCATCATCGTGAACGTGCTCGTCCTGGTCTGGCTGGAACGGAAGTTCTCCGGGCGCGTCCAGAGCCGCCTGGGGCCGATGCGCGTCGGCCGGCCGCACGGCTGGGCCCAGACCATCGCGGACATGATCAAACTGCTCGGCAAGGAGGACATCGTCCCGCGGGCGGCCGACAAGGCCCTCTTCGTCATCGCGCCCGTCGTGATCTTCACGGCGACGATGCTCGTCTACGTGGTCGTTCCCATGGGCCCGAGGGCCATCGTCTCCGACCTCAACATCGGTGTCCTCTACCTGGCCGCGGCGGCCTCCTTCACGGTCATCTCCGTCCTCATGGCCGGATGGGGCTCCAGCAGCAAGTGGTCCCTTCTCGGAGCCCTGCGCGGGGCGGCGATGCTCGTCAGCTACGAGGTCCCGATGGTGCTCGCGGTGATGGGGGTCGTCCTGCTTTCAGGGACCCTTTCGACCAACGCCATCGTCAAGAGCCAGTCCGGGCTGTGGTACATCCTCGTCCAGCCGATAGGGTTCCTGGTCTTCCTGGCCGCCCTCTTCGCGGAGCTGAACCGGGTGCCGTTCGACCTGGCGGAGGCCGAGTCGGAGCTGGTCTCGGGGTTCAACATCGAGTACAGCGGCCTGCGCTTCGCCTTCTTCTTCCTGGCCGAGTACGCGAACCTCCTCGCCCTGTCGGCCATCGCCGTGACGCTGTATTTCGGAGGGTGGCAGGGGCCTTTCTTGCCCCCGTTCGTGTGGTTCATGCTCAAGACTTACGGTTTCATCATTCTGGTGATGTGGATTCGCTGGACCTTGCCCCGCGTCCGCGTCGACCAGCTCCTCGAGTTCGGCTGGAAGGTGCTCCTTCCGGCCGCGCTGGTCAACCTTGCCGTGACCGGGGTCTACGTCCTGCTCACCTAGACGCCTGACCGGCGTCTGGCCGGGGCGGCGTGCCGGGTGACCTCGGGCCCGCCCGACCTTCGCCTGACGGGAGGCGAACGGATGCACAACCTGACGAGTCTACTGACGGGATTCTGGAGCTTTATCTGCGGGTTGTGGGTGACGCTGGTGAACACGGTCCGCCCGCCGGTGACGTTCCAATATCCCGAGAAGTACTACGTGCCCCTCGAGGGCTTCCGCGGGTACCCGGCCCTGGTCGTCGACCCTGAGACGGGCGAGACGAAGTGCAACGGATGTCAGGCCTGCGCACGGGCCTGTCCGCTTGGCGTAATCCACATCGAGACGGCCCAGCGCGAGGACAAGAAGCGCTACCCCGTGGAGTGGCGGCTCGAGTTCGGACGTTGCATGGTCTGCAACCTGTGCGTCGAAGCCTGTCCTTTCGGCGCCCTGACGATGTCGCCTGAGTACGAGTTCGCGGAATACCGGCCCGAGGACCTGGTCTACACCCTCGGGAATCTCAAACTGCCGCCGGAAGGATTCGAGGTGCGGCGGCTGGACGGGTCCACGGTCAGGACCGGGCTGGCAGGGGGTGGCCGCGGTTGAGCATCCTTGACCGTCTTGTCCTTTTCCTGCCCACTCTGGGCTTCTTCGTTCTCGGAACCGTCATCCTCGTCTCCGCCTGGATGGTGGGCCAGGTCCGGCGGATCACCCACGCCGCCTTCTTCATGGTCCTGGCCTTCACCGGTGTGGCCGGGGTGTTCGTCCTTCTCGGGGCCGACTTCCTGGCCGGCAGCCAGGTCCTCGTCTACGTCGGGGCCATCGCCGTGATGTTCCTCTTCGCCATAATGGTCTCCGACCTGAAGGAGCTTTCCGGCCCGGCCGCGGGTTCCGGACCGGGCGGCTCCGGCAGCCGCGCCCCGGAGGGGGACGGTGAGGCGGCCGCCGCGCGGACCGCGGCGCGGGCCTGGGTCCTCCTGGCCGGACTGGTGGCGGTGGCTTTCGCCGGCATCGTCCTGGCCGCCGTGGCCAAGGCCGGTCTCCCCGAGGTCTCCGTGCCCGCGGCCTCGGGCGAGCCGACGACGGTCCTCATCGGGCGGGAGCTTTTCACGAAGTTCCTCGTGCCCTTCGAGGTCGCCTCGGTCGTCCTCCTCGCCGCCCTTGTCGGGGCCATCGTCCTCGCCGCACGGGAGGACAAAGACCGCGGCCTCGGCGAGGAGGCCGACAGCGGCGCAGGGGCCGCCGGTCGGCGGAACGGGGGTGTGACCGCGTGATAGACGTCCAGTACGCCGTCGTCCTGGGGGTGCTCCTCTTCGGGGTCGGGCTCTTCGGCGCCCTCCGCTCGACGAACGCGGTGCGCATCCTGATGTGTATCGAGCTCATGCTGAACGCCGTGAACCTCAACTTCGTCGCCTTCGCCCGGATGCTGCCGCAGGGGTCGGCCGCCGGCCAGGTCTTCGCCATCTTCGTGATGGCCGTCGCCGCGGCCGAGGCCGCCGTCGGGCTGGCCATCATCCTCCAGGTCGTCCGGCAGCGCGGCGTGGCGCACGTCGACAGGATAAACCTCCTTAAGGGTTAGGGAAGAGGTCTAGGGATAGGGTGGTCCCTTGATGGCGGTACTGGAAAGCGCCTGGATAATCCCTGCTTTGCCCCTGGCGTCGTGGGTGGTCATAACCCTCTTCAACCGCCGGCTGGGGCCGAGGGCGGCCTACCTCGGCACGGCGTCCGTCGCGGCCTCCTTGGTCCTTTCCGCGGCGGCCTTCGCCGCCCTGCTCGGGGTCGGCCACCCGGTCACCGGAGGCGGGGAGTGGCTGGCCGTCGGGCGTGTCACCTTGCACATGGGCTACGTAGTGGACAACCTGGCTGCGGTCATGCTGGTCATGATCTCCCTCGTCAGCACGTGCGTCCACATCTATTCCATCGGCTACATGCACGGTGACAGGCGCTACGGGCGCTTCTTCGGCACCTTGAGCCTCTTCACGTCGGCCATGCTCTGCCTTGTCCTGGCCGACAACTTCCTCCTCCTCCTCATCTCGTGGGAGGTCATGGGTCTCTGCTCGTACCTTCTTATCGGGCACTGGTTCGAACAGGCTTGGCCCAGGATGGCCTCGATGAAGGCCTTCATGACCACGCGCGTGGGCGACGTGGGTATGATGGTCGGGATCTGGCTCCTCTTCATGCACACGGGCACGTTCAACATCGCCGAGATATCGGCGTCGGCGGCGGACGGCCGCCTTGCCCCGTTGGTTGTCACCGTCGCCGCCGTCCTCCTTTTCGCGGGTGCGGTCGGCAAGTCGGCTCAGTTCCCGCTCCATGTCTGGCTTCCGGACGCCATGGCCGGCCCGACCCCTGTCAGCGCCCTCATCCACGCGGCTACGATGGTCGCCGCAGGGGTCTATCTCGTGGCGAGGTCCTACGGCATCTTCATGCACTCGCCCGAGGCGATGCTGACCGTGGCCGTCATCGGCGGGCTGACCGCCCTCTTCGCGGCGACGGTGGCCACGGTGATGACCGACTTCAAGGCCGTTCTGGCCTACTCCACCATCAGCCAGCTCGGCTACATGATGCTCGGCCTCGGGGTCGGCGGGTTCGTGGCCGGGGTCTTCCATCTCCTCACCCACGCCTTCTTCAAGGCCCTGCTGTTCCTCACCGCGGGCAGTGTCAGCCACGCCACGGGGACCCTGGAGATACACGAGATGGGCGGGCTCCGCCGGAAGATGAGACTGACCTTCTGGACCTTCCTCATAGGGGCCCTCGCCCTGGCGGGGATACCGCCCCTGGCCGGCTTCTGGTCCAAGGACGAGATCCTCCTCGCGGCCTACGGTTCCGGCTATCCCGTCCTGTTCTGGATGGCCGTGGCGGCGGCGTTCCTGACGGCCTACTACATGACAAGGCTGACTTGTCTCGTCTTCCTCGGCCGTCCGCGGGAGGTCCATCGCTACGAGCATGCGCACGAAGCGCCGCGGGTCATGGCCGGGCCCCTGGTGGTGCTGGCGAGCCTCGCCGTCGTCGCCGGACTGCCCGGCTCGCCGGTGGCAGGCCACTGGCTCGGACGTTTCCTGGACTTCTCCCGGAGCCTTCCGGGGCTCGCCTCAGCGGGTCACGTCGCCGCTCACGTGGCCGGTGACGCGGCCGCTCACGCGGCGGGCCACGCCGCCGGGGCGGCGGAGGCCGCGGCCCACGCGGCG
>CAJXZV010000107.1 GCA_913063835.1 uncultured Eubacteriales bacterium | reverse complement strand
TTCACGGCCGTCACCAACGACCCCGTCCACCGGCTCATAAGGGGAAAGCTCGGCTTCAGGGCGCGCGGCCGGTTCGTCATCGCCGACGGGATACGTGACCTCAGGCCCTTCCGACAGGCGCCCGACCTGTCGCGGGTGAGGGTAGGACGGCCGGCCGACCTCGAGGACGCCTGGGCCCTGTGCGAGCGCGCCGTCCGCGAGGGGGCCATAGACCCGCCGGGGCTGGCCGCTCCGCCCGGTGACCCCTGGCGGGTCGACGACTTCACCCGGGAGACCCTCGCGGGGCATCTCGAGGCGGGCCGCATGCTCGTCAGCGAGCGCAAGGCCCGGGCGCGGCCGGGGCAAGCTGGAGCGGAAGGGGCTACCGACACGAGGGCCGCCCGGGGCCTTGACGGGTTCGTCCTGTGGCACAGGCCGACCGCGGGCCCGCGGGGCCCGGAGGACCCGGGCGGAAGGGGAGAGTGGGCGACAGTCGCCCCGGAGCCAGTGGGAGAAGCTGATGCGGGTCGTGCGGCCGGGCTGGCCGCCCGCGGGGCCGCCGGAGGAGGTCGTCGTCTACGAGAAGAACCTTACGGCGGGTGGGGACCGACCATGAGGCTGTTCCGAGGTGCAGGCGAAGGCGTGCAACAGCGGGGGCAGACCCGCCGCGGCCGCGACGGGGCCGGGTCCCTCCCGACCCCGGCCGACCTCTTCCGCTTCGCCGGCCTGGGCGTCCTGGCCTACGGGCTCGCGCGTCTCGTCGTGGGTGTCCTCCACGGCGGGGTGGCGTGGATGGACGAACTCTTTCCGTACCTCATGGTGACGGTGGCCGTGACCAAGCTGGCGGCCGACGTCCTTTACTTCACCCTCTTCGGCGGGCGCCGCGAGTGGACGCAGGTCGACGACTACCTCCTCAACGATTTCTTCACCTTCTTCCGCTTCGGCTTCCCTCTGGCCATCGTCCAGACCTACCTCCTGGTGAAGGGATACGTCCCGGTAGGCCTCATGGCCGCGTGGATGAGCCCGGCGCCTGCGCTCATCCTGGTCCTCGTCAACCGGTGGCTCATCGAGCGGGCCCAGATGAAGCGGTCGCAGGAGAGAGGAAGGGTTCCCCTTGTCCGGGGACGGGAGGGACCCTGACCCGCCGCGTCCCGGGCCGCCGTGACCCCCGTGCCGGCCGGGAGCCGGGCCGCGGGGAGGATTCCGGCCGGAGCACCCCGCCCGAGAGGAGAGGGGAGACCCGACATGAGGGATGTTATGGTAACCGTCGTTTCGCAGAAGGGCACGTGCGCCCACGGCCACAAGCCCGGGGACACCTTCCTCTGCGGGGGGACCACGCCGGGCGGCATGTGCGCCGCGGCCTATGCCGCCCTCTACCCGACGGTGAGGGCCCTGGCCGCCGGCGGCTCCTTCCCGTGGGCCGCCCCGGACGGGAGCGTGGAGATGGCCTGTCCGGACGGGAAGAACCCCGTCATCTTCCGTCTGAAGACCGTCTGAGCCGGCGGGCCTGTGACGGCATCTTAAGAAGGCCGTCATCGTCCTAACAGACCCCGGTCATGATAAGACCTGCAGGCACCATCCCGCGACCGCCGGAGCCCGAGGGCGCGGCCCGGCCAGGCCAGGGCCATCTGCCGGGTGGTCCGGCCCGGGTCGCGGGGAGAGGGGAATGAGGGAGAATGCGCAGGCAGGGTCTTGGTCTCGCCGCAGTGTGGGTGCTGGTGGTGGTCGTCGCGGCCGGTCTCCTCAGCGGCTGCTCGCTCCTGCCCTTCGGCCCTCGGTCGGCCGAGGATGACGGGACGGCCGCCCCTGGGCCCGGAGAGGGCGAGGTGAGGCTGGTCCTCTACTTCGGCGACAGCCAGGCCATGTACCTCGAGCCCGAGGAGCGCGTCGTCCGCGCCGGCGAGGGGGAGAGCTACGCCGAACTCGTGATACGGGAGCTCATCGCCGGGCCGCGCGAGGCCGGCCACAGCAGGACCATCCCAGAGGGGACGAAGCTTCTGTCCCTCGACATCGTCGACGGTATCGCTTATGTCGACTTCAGCCGGGAGTTTCAGACCAACCACCCGGGCGGCTCAGCGGGCGAGCTGTTCACGATAATGTCCGTCGTCAACAGCCTCACCGAGGACCCGTCAATAACGGCCGTCCAGTTCCTCGTGGAGGGCCGGAGAATCGAGACGATCGCCGGTCACATCGACACGACCGGGCCCATCGAGCGCGACGAGAGCCTCATCCGCGGAGGGGAGTAGGCGCGGACCCGGCGCCCGACGGCGGGGGTCGGCCGGAACCACGTGGATTCCCGGCGGGAGGAAGGCACATCGCGACGGCCGCACGCCCGGCCGAAAAGTGTGCCGACAGGCGTGTGGGCGAGGGCTTCCGGCCGAATTGATTGACTCTTCCGCTAAAGGATTGACCCACCCACCGGGGAATAACGTCACGTTCAGGTCATGAAAGGCCCCATCGTGCCATGGGAGGCGGTCAGGTGATGCGAACCATCCGAATGACCCTTGACGGCAGGGAGGTCCGGGTCCAGCCCGGGAAGAGCCTTCTCGAGGTCGCGCGAGAGCACGGCGTCGACATCCCCACCCTCTGCCATGACGACCAGCTGGAGCCCATCGGGTCCTGCGGGATGTGCGTGGTCGAGGTCGAGGGCTACGGTCTCGTCCGCTCCTGCTCGACGCCTGCCGCCGACGGCCTGGTGGTGAAGACGCGGACGGAGGCGGTCGTGGCGGCGCGCCGGACCGCCCTCGAGGGCTTCCTCCGCGAGCACTACGGCGACTGCCTTGCCCCCTGCCACCTGGCCTGCCCGGCCGGGGTCGACGTGCAGGGCTACATCGCCCTCATCGCGCGCGGGGCGTACTCCGAGGCGGTGGAGCTCATAAAGGAAGCCCTGCCCCTGCCGGCCGTCATCGGCCGCGTCTGCCCGCACCCCTGCGAGGAGGCCTGCCGCCGGAACCTGGTGGACCAGCCGGTCTCCATCTGCCGCCTGAAGCGGTTCGCGGCAGACGCCGACCTGGCCGGGCCTGAGCCGTGGCGGCCCGAGGTCGCCCCGGCCACCGGGCATCGCGTGGCCGTGGTCGGCTCCGGGCCGGCCGGCCTCTCGGCGGCCTACTATCTCCGCCGGGAGGGCCACGAGGTGACCGTCTTCGAGGCCCTCGCCGAGCCGGGGGGCATGCTGCGCTACGGCATCCCCGCCTACCGCCTGCCGCGCGACATCCTGGACCGCGAGATAAAGGCCATCACCGACCTCGGGGTGAAGATAGAGACCAACAAGGCCCTGGGCCGCGACTTCACCGTCGCCGGCCTCCTGGAGCAGGGATTCGGGGCCGTCTTCCTCGCCCTCGGCGCCCACCGGAGCATGGAGATGGGGGTCGAGGGGGAGGACCTCGAGGGAGTCCTGCCCGGGATATCCTTCCTGCGCCGGGTCGCCTCCGGCGAGAAGGTCGAGGTCGGCGAGAAGGTGGCGGTCATCGGGGGCGGCAACACGGCCATCGACGCCGCCCGGACCGCCCTGCGCCTCGGCGCCCGCGAGGTGACCATCGTCTACCGGCGCTCCCGCACCGAGATGCCGGCCTCCGAGTGGGAGGTCGAGGAGGCCGAGGAGGAAGGTGTCCGCCTGCGGTTCCTCGCCGCCCCGCTCAGGGTCGTCGGTGACGGGACCCGGGTGACCGGCATCGAGCTCATCAAGATGCGTCTCGGCGAGCCCGACGCCAGCGGTCGCCGCCGCCCCGAGCCCATCCCGGGCACGGAGAGCGTCCTCGCCGTGGACACGGTCATCGCCGCCATCGGGCAGAGCCCGGACGTGTCGGCCCTGGCCGGTGAGAGCGGGCTGGAGACGGCCCGCGGGCGGGTCGTGGCCGACCCCGAGACCCTGGCCACGAGCCTCGAGGGGGTCTTCGCCGGCGGGGACTTCGTGACCGGCGCGGCCACCGCGGTCGAGGCCGTCGCCGCCGGGCGCCGGGCGGCCCGGTCCATAGACGCCTATCTCAGGGGCCTGGAGCTGCCCCGTGAGGCCCGCCCCTACAACGTCAGCCGCGGCGAGCTCGAGGAGCTGGCCGGGCGGGCGGAGTTCCTGGAGGAGGAGCGCCGCCCGCGGCAGGCCATGCCCAGGCTCAGGCCTGACGAGCGCGTCGGGGGCTTCGCGGAGATCGAGCTCGGCTACCCTGAGGACATGGCCCGCAGAGAGGCTGAGCGCTGCCTCGAGTGCGGCTGCAAGGCCGTCACGACCTGCGAGCTCCGCCGTCTGGCGGAAGAGTACGAGGTGCCGCCGGTCACGGCCAGGGGCACCCGCCGCTACGCGGTCGACCGGTCCCACCCGGACATCGAGCGTGACCCCAACAAGTGCATCGCCTGCCAGCGGTGCGTGCGCATCTGCAGCGAGGTCCAGGGTGTGGGCGCCCTGTCCGTGGTCCACCGGGTCGGGACGACCCAGGGCCACGGGGGACCGCTCCTCGAGACCATCTGCGAGTCCTGCGGGCAGTGTGTGGCGACCTGCCCGACCGGGGCCCTCGTCGCCGCGCGCGACCTCGTCCCGGCCCGCGAGGTCAGGACCGTCTGCCCCTACTGCGGGGTCGGGTGCGGTATCTACCTGGGTGTCCGCGGCCGGCGCGTGGTCAGCGTGAGGGGCGATGAGGCCCACCCCATAAGCCGCGGCAACCTCTGCGCCAAGGGCCGCTTCGGGCACGCCTTCGTCGACGACGAGAGGCGCCTCAAGACACCTCTGGTCAGGCGGAACGGCAGGCTCGAGCCGGTCAGCTGGGACGAGGCCCTCGACCTCGTCGCCGAGCGGTTCGCCCGGTACAAGGGCGACGAGTTCGCCCTCATCGCCTCGGCCAAGTGCACCAACGAGGAGAACTACGTGCTCCAGAAGTTCGCCCGGGCGGTCATGGGAACCAACAACGTGGACCACTGCGCCCGGCTCTGTCACGCCCCGTCGGTGGCCGGTCTGGCCGTGTCCCTCGGGAGCGGGGCGATGACCAACTCCATCGGGGAGATCGAGGGGGCCCGCTGCATCCTGGCCATCGGGACCAACACCACCGTGGCCCACCCGGTCATCGGCCTCTACGTCAAGAGGGCCGTGCGGAACGGCACCCACCTCATCGTGGCCAATCCGCGGAAGATAGACCTCTGCCGCTTCGCCGAGATCTTCCTCCAGCACCGGCCCGGGACCGATGTGGCCCTCCTCATGGGGATGATGCGGGTCATCGTCGAGGAGGGGCTCGCCGACGCGGAGTTCATCGAGGCCCGCTGCGAGGGCTTCGACGAGTTCCGGCGCTCCCTGGAGGCCTTCGACCTCGACCGCGTGGCCCGGATAACAGGTGTCCCCGCGGAGAGGATCGCCGAGGCGGCCCGCCTTTACGCCCGGGAGAAGCCCGCCTCCATCCTCTACTCCATGGGCATAACCCAGCACTCCCACGGCACGGACAACGTCCTCGCCACGAGCAACCTCGCCCTCCTCACGGGGAACGTGGGCCGGCCCTTCTGCGGCGTGAACCCGCTCCGGGGTCAGAACAACGTCCAGGGCGCCTGTGACATGGGGGCCCTGCCGGTCGTCTTCCCCGGCTACCAGAAGGTCGCAGACGCCGAGGTGAGGCGCAAGTTCGAGGAGGCCTGGGGCGTCGAGCTGAGCGGCTCGCCCGGCCTCACCCTCCCGGAGATGATGACCGCGGCCCACGAGGGGCGCCTCAAGGCCGTCTACGTCGTCGGCGAGAACCCGGTCCTGAGCGAGGCCGACGCCTCCCACGCCCGTGAGGCGCTCGAGAAGCTCGACTTCCTCGTGGTGCAGGACATCTTCCTGACGGAGACGGCGGAGCTGGCCGACGTCGTCCTGCCCGCGGCGAGTTACGCGGAGAAGGACGGGACCTTCACCAACACCGAACGGCGGGTCCAGCGCGTCCGCCGGGCCGTCAGGCCGGTGGGCTTGTCGCTCCCCGACTGGCGCATCGTCTCGGAGCTGGCCGGGCGGATGGGCGCCAAGGGGTTCGACTACCCGGACGAGGCGGCCATCATGGACGAGATCGCCCGGCTGACGCCGATATACGGTGGGATGAGCTACGAGCGGCTGGAGGCCGAGGGCCTGCAGTGGCCCTGCCCGACTCCCGACCACCCGGGGACGCCGACCCTGCACACCGAGAGGTTCCCGACCCCGAGCGGGAAGGGCCGCTTCGCGGCGCTCGAGTTCCGCCCGCCGGCGGAGGAGCCGGACGAGGAGTACCCGCTGGTGCTCACCACCGAACGGAGCCTTTACCACTTCCACACCGGGACCATGACCCGCAAGGCCGCCGGCCTGAGCGCCCTGCACCCCGACGAGCGGGTCCAGGTCAACCCGGCCGACGCCGCCGAGCTGGGACTGGCCGACGGCCAGCGGGTGCGGGTCGTCTCGCGCCGCGGCGCCGTGGTCGCCCGGGTGCGGGTCACGGACCGCTCCCCGCAGGGGGTGGTGTCGATGACCTTCCACTTCGCCGAGAGCCCGACCAACCAGCTCACCAACCCGGCCCTCGACCCGGTGGCGAAGATACCCGAGCTCAAGGTCTCGGCCGTCCGACTTGAACCGTTGGAGAGGTAGACTTCATCACGATTGTCGAGCGGTAGACTGCGTCCGGAACGCCTCGAGCGGTAGGCTGCGGGGACCGGAACGGAGGCCGGCGGCGGCGGCAGGGGCCGGCGGCGCGGCGACGGCAGGTGATGGAGGCGTGGGCGTGGACCAGACGTCTCGCTCATCGGGGCCTGCCCGGGCCTGGGTCGAGGTCCCCGTGACGAGGGTGCGCGGCCGCGCCGGGACGGCCCGGACAGGTCCTCCGGCGGTCGACCGCGTCCGCGATGCGGTCGTCGTCGAGCATCACCTGGCCGTGGAGTTCGGCGGGGCGCGGGCCGGCGTGCTGACGTGCACGCCGGCCGACCTCGAGGAGCTCGTGGCCGGCCACCTCATCGGCCGGGGGCTTCTGCCCCCTGACAGGACCCCGGCCGAGGTCGGGTTCGAGGTCAGCTTCGACCCGGAGCGGCGCACGGCCAGGGCCAGGGCTCCGGGGGCGGCCGCGGATGGGCGGGC
>CAJXZV010000106.1 GCA_913063835.1 uncultured Eubacteriales bacterium | reverse complement strand
CCTCACCGCGGAGAGCCGGCGCGTCGCGCCGACACCCATCACGGCCGTGGAGATGACATGGGTCGTGCTGATAGGAGCGCCGGCCATGGTCGCCCCCAGGATGGACAGCGCCCCCGCCGTCTCGGCGGCGAAGCCGTGCGACGGGTCTATCTTCACCATCCTCATGCCGAGGGTCCTGATGACCTTCCAGCCCCCGACCGCCGTCCCGAGCCCCATGAAGAAGGCCGAGCCGAAGATGACCCACACCGGCACGCGGAAGTCCGGGAGGAAACCGGCCGCCACCAGCGCCGCCGTTATCATCCCCATCGCGTTCTGGGTGTCGTTGGAACCGTGGGCGAAAGCCATGAAGGAGGCGCTGCCGATCTGGCCCAGCCGGAAGAACCGGTTGGCCCGCGCCAGCGGGACCCGCCGGAAGGTCCACAACACTCCCAGCATGAAGAGATAGGCCACGACAAAGCCGGCCAGGGGCGAGAGGACGAGTCCCAGAAGAACCTTCTTGACGCCGGCCCACTTCAGGATTCCGAGCCCGTAGCCCACCCATCCGGCTCCGGCGATACCTCCGACCAGAGCGTGGGTGATGCTTATGGGGATGCCCAAATGGGTGCAGACGGCGCTCCAGAGGATGGCCCCCAGGAGCGCCGCTATCCAGACACTGCCGTCGACCATCGCCGGGTCCACTATCCCCTTGCCGACGGTCGCCGCCACCCGGGTGGTGAGGAAGGCCCCGACGACGTTGAAGAACCACGCCAGGGCTATGGCCTGGCCGGGGGTGAGGGCGCGGGTGGAGACGGTGGTGGCGATGGCGTTGGCGGCGTCGTTCATCCCGTTGTAGAAGTCGTAAGCCCAAGCAAGGACGACGATGACGATCACGAAGACAAGAGGTGACATTTTTCCCTCTCTCTGTCAGGCCTTCAGAGTGACCGTGCTGAGGACGTCGGAGACGTCCTCACAGCGGTCGATGGCTTCCTCCAGCGTCTCGTAAATCTCTTTCCACCTCAGGATCTCGACCGCGTCCCGGTCTCCGGCGAAGAGGTCCGCGAGAGCCCGGCGGAGCACCTCGTCCCCCTCGTTCTCGAGACGGTTGATCTCCACGCAGGCCTCCCTGACCTCCGTGAACCGCCGCTTCTGGAAGTGGACCAGCGCCTCGTAGACCTGCTGGCAGGTCAGACAGAGTATCCGGCTCAGCTCCTTGGCCTCTTCCGTGGGGTTGTTGACGCGGAAGAGGACGAGGCGGGCGGCGGCGGCGTCGATGCGGTCGATCACGTCGTCGAGGCGGGAGGCCATGGTCATGATGTCCTCCCGGTCGAGCGGCGTGACGAAGGTCCGGTTCAGGAGCCGCACGACCTCGTGGGTGATGCGGTCCCCTTCATCTTCGACCTTCTCGATCTCCGAGACGGCGGCCGGCACGTCCTCCCAGTCGACGAGAAGACGGTGCATGCGCGTCGCTCCTTCGACAAGGTTGCGGGCAGCGTCTTGAAGAAGCACGAAGAACTTCTCCTCACGGGGCAAGAGCCTGAAGATGGGTGGACACCTCCTCGGGTTATCTTCCCTCTACCTCTCCAAGGTCGAGACTCCACTTCTCGAGTTCGGCCATCAGCGGGCGGTTCGTCAGGTCCAGGTGGACAGGAGTCACCGAGACGTAGCCGCTGTTGACGGCGTCGAGGTCAGACCCCTGTTCGACCTCTGCCTCGAGGGGTTCGCCGACGAGCCAGAAGTAGGTGCGGCCCCTGGGGTCGGCGCGCTCTTCGAACCTGTCGTGCCACTTGTGGCCGCTGAGGCCGGTGATGCGCACGCCCTTGATTCTGGCGGCGTCGACCGCCGGGACGTTGACGTTCAGCAGGGTCGCCGGCGGGAGTCCGCGGCTCACCACGCGTTCGGCCAGATACCGGGCGAACCTCGCCGCGAAGCCGTAGTCGAGGTCCTTGAACCCGGCCAGGGACACGGCGACGGCCGGCAGGCCCAAGATGGCCGCCTCGATGGCCGCGGATACCGTGCCAGAGTAGAAGACGTCGGTGCCGAGGTTGGGCCCGCGGTTGATGCCTGAGACGACCAGGTCGGGCTTGCGGGGCAGGAGACTGGCCACCGCCAGCTTGACACAGTCCGCCGGGGTCCCGACGACGGCCCACGCCTCGCGCCGCCGGCCCGCCTCCGGGCCGGCGGCACCGGCCTCCCCGTCGCCGCCGCCCCCGCCGACACGGGTCCGGTGGACCATCAGGGGCTGGAACACCGTGATCGCGTGGCTCGACCCGCTCCTCTCGCGGTCCGGGGCGACGACGTAGACCTCGTGTCCGCGGGCGAACTCGTCGTGGAGAACCCTCAGCCCCTCGGCGTGCACTCCGTCGTCGTTGGTGAGTAGTACCAGCACGTCCTGTCCTCCGTGGCACGGGCACCGGTCGGGAGCGTCCGGCCGCATGAGTTGATTCTAACCAGAAAGGGAGCCGCTCACGGGCCCGAGGCAACACCCGCTTCGAGAACCGCGTCCAACAAGGCCTCGGACGAGTTCACCTGCCCGAAGAGACGGGCGTAGACCGCCGCCGACAGGCGCTCCTTGACCTCCGGCCAGCTCTGGACGTCGGGCAGGGCGGCGGCCCATTCGATCTGGGCCACGATCTCACTGAAGGCCGGGTCGCGGCCCGGACCTGCACGCCAGACCGGTTCCTCGAGGGCGGAGCGGCGGACGGGAACGTAGCCGGTGGCCACGGCCCATCTGGCCGCGTTCTCGGGGCCGGTGAGCCACCGGATGAAGCGCCAGGCGGCCTCCTCCTCGGCCGGACTGCGGCCGGCGCAGATGACGAGACTCGAACCCGGGGCGAGGGTCGCCCGCCTCACTCCCGAGGGAAGCGGGGCGGCGGCCAGCGAGGTCAGTCCCGGGTCACGGACCGGCCACCTGACCGGGACGATGGTCATCGCCGCCCGGCCGTCGACGACGGCTTCGAGCGGGTCGCCCATCGTAACCAGGACGCTCCGGCGCATGCACGAGAGCTCATAGAGGAAGTCGAGGGCCACCACGCCGGCAGCGTCGTTGAAACAGTACCGGGGAGGGTCTCCGGCCTGGAGCGCTCCGCCGTTCTGGTAGAGGAAGAGGCAGAAGAGGTCGGCGTCGGCCCTGACGGCCAGCCCGAAGGAGGACCGGGCCGGGTCGGGCGACCGCACGGTGAGAGCCGTGGCCGCCTCCCGGAGGTCGTCCCAGGTCTTCGGAGGCTCCGGCACCAGGTCCGGCCTGTAGACCAGCGCGTAGACCTCGTGGCTGAAGGGCAGGCCCCAGACCTGGCCGTCGGCCGTGTTGGACTCGACGAGGCAGGGCCAGAAGTCCTCCGTGTCCGAGACGTCGAAGCCGTAGTGCCGGTTCACCATGAATCTCTCCAGAGGCCTGACCGCCCCGGCGGCCCGCAGGGAGGCCAGGGACGCCTCGGAGACCTCGGCCACGGCCGGGCCCCCGCCACCGGCGACGGCCTCGGCCACGGCGGTGGCCAGCGCGGCCGGCTCACCCCGGTAGACGCATTCAACCGTGATAAGGGGCTCCTCTGACGAGAACTCGGCCGCGAGCTTCTCGAGGAGGGCCGCCGCCTGCCCCTCCTGCGCGTGCCAGAAGGTTATCGTCACCGGGCTGGTGATGACCGTCTCGGGGCCGGCGCCGATGCACCCCGAAAGAAAGAGGTGCAGGCAGAGACAGACCATGAGAGCGGCACCGCCCGGACCGGCTGCGGTCCTCCCGCGGCCGGGCGTTCCAGCCGCCACGCCGGACCACCTCCCTGTTCGGTTCTCCTACTCGGACCTCGGCCTCCCCGGCTCCGGCCGGGTGAGCCGATCGATGAGCTCCTGGACACGACGCCGGGCCGCTGAAGTCGACTCCGGGTCCACCGAGCACCGGACCCGGAGGACGACACCTTCCCCTGCTCCCGGCGGCAGGAGGGCGACGGGCCAGAGAAGCCTGGCCTCCCGCGGGACCCTGCCGTCGGTCCCGGCCGCAGGGACGAGCACGGCCGAGTCACCCTCGATGCGGTCGACCGTCACCAGGAACTCCGTCTCCCCCACCCCTTCCCCGTCTCGGTGCGGAGGCCGCACGGCCGGGCGCCGGGACCGCAAGGGCCTCAAGGGCCGGTGACCACTTCCCAGTCCTCACCGTCACTGTGGACGATGACCGTGCCGTGGCTCGCGGTGACGTACACCGTCACCCCCGCCTCGGACAGCCGCCTCAGGACGACCGGGCTCGGGTGGCCGTAGGGGTTGTCCCTTCCGGCCTGGATGACCGCCACCTCGGGGTGGACGGCCGCCAGGAACTCCGGCCCGGTGGAGGTCCTGCTCCCGTGGTGCGCGACCTTCAGGACCGTCGCCCCCAGGTCGACGCCCAGCTCCGCCGAACGGGCGAGGACGGCCCTCTCCCCGGCCTCCTCTATGTCACCGGTGAACAGCACCGAGAACGACCCGAAGACAATCTTCAGGACGACCGAGGCGTCGTTGGCCTCGTCCCCCAGGGGTTCCTCCGGGTGGAGCACGGTCACAGACAGCGACGGGTCGACCTCGAGCACCTGTCCCGCCCTGGCCGCCACGTAGGTGAGGCGCCCGGCATCCCGCAGCTCCAGGGCCTTGGCCAGCGTCTCCTCGTAGACCCGGGTGGGGTGAACGAAGCCGCTGTCGTAGAGCACGCCGACCTCGAACTCCTCCAGGATCCGGAGCGCCCCGCCGATGTGGTCGGCGTGCGGGTGCGACAGGACCAGGACGTCCACCCGTTCGACACCCTTCGCCTTCAGGAAACCCACGACATCGTCCGGGGAGTCCCCGGTGTCGATGACGATGACCTTCCCGCCGGGGGTGCGGACGAAGCTGGCATCGGCCTGGCCGACGTCGAGGAAGTAGACGACGAGTCGTCCGGGCAGTTCCTCGGCCGCCGGAGTCGCCAGGAGGTCCCCGTACCCCGGTCCAGGGGAGCCCTCTCCCCCCGCCCCGCCGCTCCCCCGGGCGGCCCCGTCCGGTCCTTCGGGCGGCTGGAGGCACGAGGCCGCGAGCAGGGCCGCGGCCAGGACCCCGACGAGCACCAGGGCCAGGGCCGCCCGCCCGGGGCCGCACGAGGAGAACCTCTGTCGGGGAGAGCGACAAGCGGACGAACTCCAGGCCATCTGTCCCGACCAGTTCCTTCCGCCTCCGGACGATTTCGCGGAGTCTGTCGGCCCGCGCTTGAGAACGCCCGGAAATCGACCGGATGCGATGGCTTTCTTCATGTCTTCTCGCTATTCCTCCACTTCTCGCCAAGTCAAGCCCGTTTCGGCCATCCTCGAACAGGGACCCCCGCCCCGAGCCGGGCCGGGGTCATGACACCGCATGGCGACAGGTGAGCGCCATATCGCGCTGAAGAGCCGGAGGAAACGCGGCCGGAGGGAGAGAAAGCCTTGAGGGGTGACCGTGAAGGCGAGGGTCGCCCACGACAAGGGCGGCCCCCGGCGGCCCCATGCGGGACGGGGTGACGCCGACGGGGCCGACCTCACCCGGGGAGGGGTAGGCATGTCGCAGGCCGGACTCCACGGTCTCGCCGGCGCCTACATCGCCAAGACTGTCGTCAAGCCGCAGGACACGCCGGAGGGTTCGGAGAGGGCCCAAGGACTCAAATTCGGTTTCGTGCTGGGGGCGCTCATCCCGGACGTGGATTTCTTCCTCCTGGGACCCATGTACCTCGTCAACCCGGCCGTCGCGCTCACGATGCACCGCTCCTTCACCCACAGCATCCTGACGACGGCGGTGGTGGTGGGGGTCATCTGGCTTCTGGCCTCGGGACCCCGACGGGACTACCTCAGGGGGTTCGCCCTCGGCCTGGGGGGAGGCATCCTCTCCCACCTGGTCATGGATGTCCTCATGTGGTTCAGCGGCATCGAGTGGCTGTGGCCTCTCGGCTACCTGGGCGTCCCGCAGACCCTCGACCTCTGGGCCTGGCTGGAGGTGCCGAGGGTTGTCTCGAACCTCCTCGGGGCGGCGGACTACCTCTGTTTCGGCCTCTACTACCTCTTCCTCGCGGCCGCGGCCAGGCGGACCGGGACCTGCCAGGGCTTCCTGGAGCGTCTCCGCCTCTTCACCAACCTGCAGTGGGCGTTCTTCGCCGTCTACACCCTCCTCGCGTTCTTCCTGGGGGGTCTCTTCGACATCGCCCATTACGCTATGTTCATCCTCGTCTTCTTCCCGATGTGCCTCTACGTCACGTTCAAGATGAGGGAGACCATCCACGCCCTCTAAAATCCCGCCTCCGGTCCGGCGGGGCGGTGAGGTCCGGGAGTAACCTCGCCGCCCCCGGCAAACCCTATCCCACGAGACGAGCGGGTGGCCGGGAGCCGCGGCCGGAGGCCCTGCGGTTGTCCGGCCGACCCCGCCGAACAACCTTGGAGGGGGAAGGCCCTTGTCCGGTCCGGTAGTGCGCTGCGAGGTCGACACCTGCACCCACTGGCTGCCCGGCAACGCCTGCGCCGCGGCGAACATCGACATCCTCCACGAGGAAGAGGGGAAGATGGCCCAGCAGCCCGAGCACACCGAGTGCAAGACCTTCTACGCGCGGCGCGGCGTGGCGAGCTTCCTCGGGTCGATGGACAATGTCGACTGGATGGGGATGGCCCGGGAGCCCTTCATGGGCGGCAAGCAGATCAACCCGACCGTCACCTGCGTGGTGGAGTCCTGCGTCCACTGGAGGGAAGGGGACCTCTGCGACGCGGACGAGATCAAGGTGAGCGGCCAGGGCGCCGACGAGTGCCAGGACACCAACTGCGAGACCTTCGAGGCGAAGGGCTGAGACCCAGGGGCGGCGGCCCGCCCGTACCGGCCGTCAGCCCGGCCGACGGCTTCACCTCAACGCCTCGCAGAGGGTGCCGACCCTTCGGGCGATGACGGCCGTCGCCCCGTCCCGGCGCTCGACCCTTCCCTCCACCGCCAGCGGGGGGCACGGGTCGCTGAAGATGAGCCGGCCGTACCTCTGGTACGTCCGCTCGAAGACGGTGACGTCCACGAGTCCCTCTTCGTCCTCCAGACACAGGTAGACGACGGTCCTGCCGCTCCTTGTCGGCGGCCGGTGCGGCCTTATCACGAGCCCTCCCACCTTGACCGCCCGGCCGGCGGGCAACCGCCTGAGGCGGGCCGAGGAGACGAACCCGGCCTCCTCCAGGCGTGGCCGGAGATGGGCCAGGAGATGGCGGCCGGGAGAGAAGCCCAGGAGGTCGTGCTCGTGGACCATCTTCTCCTCGAGGCTGAAGTCGGGCACGTCACCCTGCCTGCGCCCCGGCCCACCGCCCGGCCGCCCGGACGCCGCCCCGGACGGCGCCG
>CAJXZV010000105.1 GCA_913063835.1 uncultured Eubacteriales bacterium | reverse complement strand
GTACCGAGCCACGAGGGCGCCCGAACCGAAGGTGACGATGTCCACGCGGTCGGCGCCGCTCGCGGCCAGGGCCCGGCTAACGACCCGGGCCAACCTGACCAGGGCCAGCCCGGTGTAGTCGGCGGCCGGGGCGTCCCCGTAGTCAGAGCAGAAGAGGGTCTTCCCCGGGACGTAGCCGGCCCTCACCAGGCACCCGTAAAGACCCCGCCCCTCGGCCGACCGGTCACCCCAGACCCGCGGCCCGCCCGCGGTGAAGCCGTGCACGAGGACCACCGGGACCCGGAGCCCCGTGCGCCCGGCGGCCTCCAGAGAGACGGGAGCCGGGACCGTCAACACGAAGGCCGAGACCATGACAAGGGCTAACGAGAAGAGACGTCTTCTTCCTTCCATGACCCGCCCTCCACTATCCCCCCGCGTTCTCTATCCTGTCGGTGTCCCACAGTCCGCAGTTCAAGACGACCAGGACGCTGACCGGCCTCCCGTCGTAGAAGGCCCGCCGTAGGGCGTCTTCGTAGCCCGGGTCGTCCGGGGAGAGCACGACGACACCGCCCTCCTCCCTCACCGCCCCCAGGCGCCACTCCTGGCCCGGCTCCAGCACGACCGGACCCGCCGCCGCGCCCTCGGGGCCCATAAGGAGGCCCTGGGGCTCCACCGTTATCCGGGCACCGCCGGGCCAGGACCCGCGCGGCCCCGGTCCCGGGCCGTCCGCGTCGAGAAGGAGGGCGAAGGCCAGGAGCACGCCTTCGCCCTCCGGAACCACGGCTCCCGGACCCTCCCCTTTCGACGGCTCCACAAGGGCGGGAAGCCGCTTCACGAACACGGCCCTGGAGCGGGTCAGCACGCCTGCGACCCACGTCTCCCGGAGGACGAGGACCCGGGTCCCAGGCGGCAGGGGCCCGGCGCCGGTCGGCAGCACCAGCCGCCCCCGGGCGAGGTCCAGCCCCGACACCTCCATCACTTCCGACGGCAGGGCGGACAGGCCCGTGGAGTTCTCCTCGCGCACGTAGACGACGAGGACCTGGCCCGGGTCCCCGCCGAGCACGGCCCTCACAGCCACCCAGCCGCCCACGCCCAGGGCCGCCAGGAGACATACGGCCAGCGCCGCCAGCGGGGCCCGTCGCCGGGACACACCCCCCATGCTCGTCACCGGTGGTTCACCTCCCTCCGGCAACCGCTCCCGGCTGACAGGTTCGGGGAGGTTCCGGACCCGGTGAGGATGTCCTCCGGAGAAACACGTCGGCCCCCACCTTTTTCCTCGAGCCCCGGCGACGCGCCGCGACACGTCGGCCGGCTTATGACGGGTGACAGGGAAGGAGACGGGGGAAGCCGCGAATCGGGTATCATGAAGAGGGAAGTCGTCGGGGAGTCGTCAGAGACGGTCGGCGGCAGGCCGGACCGGCGGGCCTACGGCCTGAACGGGTTCCGCCGTCCGACGGGGAGGGTGAAGGTCAGCCCCTCGCCCGGCGGCTCCTGGGCCGCCTGAGCGGCCTTGGAGGGATCGGCGAAGAGATGGACCGTGTAGTAAGCGGTGACGATGTCTCCGGAGGAGGACCCGAACACGCCCGGCGCGTCCTTGGGAACCACTTCCACCGCATCGACCCGGACCAGCCGGTCCATCCCCTCAAGGCGGGACAGGAACCCGATTTGCGCTTCGTAGGTGCCGACGACGGTGAAACTCACCGTGTACTCCTCGTATCCGCCGACATCCTGCGGGGCGGAGAAGACCATGTCGGCCACGCGCGCCCCGGTGGCCCTCTCCCACTCCCAGCAGTGGTAGAGGAAGTGTGCCGCGCGGTCGTCCCCGGGGACGAGCAGGTCGAGCCGCTCCATCTCCGCGCTGAGGGTCCTGATGCGGTCCTCGATCTCGTCCAGCCGGTGGAGGATGGCCCGCGCCGCCTCGAGTTTGCTCCGCTCCTGTTCGAGCTGGGTCTGAAGCCGCCTGACCTCCTCCGTGTACGGGAGGTATATCCAGTAGGTGAACCCGACGCCGTAGAGGATGAGGAAGGCCAGGATGATGATGACCCTCTCGCGCGGGGTGAGAGGCCGCAGACTGAGGAAGCCGCGGCCCGGCTCCGGGCTAGCCACCGTCGCTCACCGCCTTCGCGCGGCAGGTCATGACGAACTCGAAGGCGCCGAACTCCGTGTTCCAGGTCACCCGTCTGATGCCGGGGGCCGTGACGAACTCGGATTCCCGGATGTTCTCCATGTACTGCGAGACGGCCTGGAGTGAGCCGGCCCGTCCGACGATGGTGATGACCCCGTCTTCACCGTTGGTCACGGCGTCCAGGACGACGGTCTGGGGGATTATGTCCCGCAGTTCGTCCATGATGCGGTTCCACTTCACACCCTGGCCGGAGAGCTGCTGGATGAAGGCCGACTTCCGGCTTATCGCCGCCTCGAGCTGGTCGAGGTAGGCCTTGCGTTCCAGGGCCGGGCCGTACTTCTCGTACTCCCGCTGGATGTCGGCGATCTGGCTGTGGATGGCCGTCACCCGTCCCTGGAGCGCGGAGTAGAAGATGAACGTCGCCCCGGCGAGAAGCAGGATGCCCGTGAGGGCGAAAATCAGCGTCAGGTTGGCCCTCCGCCGCTCGGGCACCTCGTACGGGAGAAGGTTAACCTTCATAGGCTTCCTCCTCCGCCTCCGCGCTGAGGGCCAGCCCGAGAGCCGTCACGAACTCGGGGCCGACGAAAGGAGCCTGCCGCGCCAGCCTGGGGCTCAGAGGGATGGCCGCCAGCGGATCGACGACCTCCACCCGGACGTCAGCCCCCTCCGGGACGCGCTCCCCGAGGGCCGGAGTGAGGTACCTCGCCAGGGCCTCGGCGACACCGGGCATGCGGGCGCCCCCGCCGACGAGGTAGACGTGTCTCACGGATTGGCCGAAGTGGCGGGAGGCGAAGAACTCGAAGGTCCGGCGGACCTCGAAGAAGAGGTCGTTCAAGGTGGGGGACAGGACCTGGAGCACCCGCCCCCCGTCGGCGCGGACCCCGTACCGGCGCTTGAGTCTCTCCGCCTCCACCGGGGGGACGCCGAGCCCTTCGGACAGGGCCTCGGTGAAGGCCCGCCCGCCGGTCCCGAGGGTCCGGGTCAACTCCAGGACCCCGTGGAGGTAGATGCTCAGCTTCGTCGCCGAGTGGCCCAGGTCTATGACCGCCTCGGCGTACCTGGTCGGGTCCTCGGAGCGGTAGGCGGGGACGTTGAGGACCCTGTAGTCGGCCAGGGCCTCGATGTCCAGCCCCCGCGGCACCAGCTTCGCCTTCCTGAGGGCGCTCACGTAGGCCTCCACGACCGCGCGCTGGGCGCCCACGAGCATGACCCTCATCTGCTGGGTCCCCTGCTCGTCGGGCTCCCCCTGACCCGGGATGACGGTGAAATCGACCACCGCTTCCGGCGGCGGGATGGGGATGTGGTGCTCCGCCTCCCAGCGGATGACCTCACGGAGCTCGTTAAGGTCCATCCTGGGGAACTGGACGTGACGAAGGATGATCCCCTGCCCGCCGAGAGCCGCCATCACGTGACGCTGGATGATGTTCCTGTTCCGGAGGAGCTCCCTGAGGGCCGTCCCGACGGCGTCGGGGTCGATGATGGCCCCGTCGGAGACCGAACCCTCAGGTGTCGGGCACAGGCCCATGTTGAGGATCTCGTACCCGTAGCGGGACAGGCCCACCTGCACGACCTTCGTCCAGGCCGCGCCGACGTCGACGCCGACCCACGTGGCGTTCTGGCTCCACGGGATGAAAATCGAAGGCTTCGGGAAGTCCGACCAGTCCGCCGCATCCGGCGTCTCGAGGCCGCCCGCCTGGGAGCCTCCGGCCCCACCCGCGGGCGCCGGCCCGGGAGCCGGCCTGCCTCCAACCCCGGCACGGGCCGGGCCCTCCGCGGCCGCCGGGCCCCATGCCGCCGTGCGGACGGCGACGGCCTTCATCGGGCCGGCGGAGAACCACGCCGCGACGAGCGTCCCCAGACCCGCCGCCGCCCCGGCCAGGATGAGACCGGCGTAGGGGCTGGCGAGGAGGACCGCCGCGTAGGTGGTCTGAAGCCCGTAGGCCCCGCCCGCCCCCAGGGCCGCGAGGAGCATCCCCGGCACGACGAACTTCCTGAGCCCCGTCCTCAGAGGAGGACGGGCCCGGACGACGACCTCCTGCACCGGTGGCGCCTCCGGCGGTGGTTCACCGGTCCATCCGGCGGACAAGGAGCGCTCAGCGGCCGCATCGCCTCGGTCCTGCGCGTAGGGTCCGGGCGAGGGCCGCCAGGCCTCCTCGCGCGGCCAGGCGGCATCGGCTTCCTCTCGAGGATGAGCATGTTCTCGCAGGGCTGCGTAGGGACCCGGCTCAGTGCGCGGCTCCCCCCGCCTCTCGCGGAGTGCCTGCTCCTCGGTCTCGGCCTCGTAGGCGAGAGCCGCGGCTCCGGCCGCCGCCCCCTCCGCCGCGGCGGCCGTCTCCAGGCGGACCACGCGGGCGTCCCCCGGGGGCTCAGCCGCAGTGGTTCGGGCCGTCTCCTCCGGCGCCTTCAGCGACGGCGTCTCACGGGTCTCCGCGAAAGCCTCGCGCGGCCCCTCCTCAGACGGCCGCTCGCGCGGCATCTCCTGCGGCATCTCCTCAGGGCCGCGGGCCTCCGCCCCCGGCCACGCGTCGCCCGTGGCCACGTGCGGGAAGCTGAAAGATTCCGCTTCGCCGGGCGCAGCCCGGTGCGGCGGAGCGGCGGCCGGCCCCCGGCGGGCACGCAGGGTCCCGGCGCCCACAGGCCCGGCGGAGAACCTCCCGGCTCCGACGGGTGGGGGTCCGGGCCGTGCGTCGTACGGCCAGTAGGGGCTTCCTTCCGCGGGACCCTCGGCTGCTTCCCGTTGCCGGCCGAAGACTTCCTCGGCGTACTCCTCATCAGGCGGACGCGAGGTCACCGCCAGGACCCGTATGCACAGGATGGCGAGGAGGAGGAGACCGGCGCCGATGAGGACGGTCTCCAGGTTGAGGCCGACGCGCGAGAGGTAGGGGTCTGCCAGCCGCCTCACGGCCGCGAGGGGACCGTCGTCAGCGAACAGCCCAGCCAGGGAGGTCCGGAGGTCGTCCGCGAAGCGGTGCAGTCGACCGGCGGGCGGGTCCGGGAAGACGTAGGCCAACCCGGGGTCCACCACCAGGGCCGCCGCGGCCAGGGCCACGAGGAAGACCATGAGGAAGAAGAAGACCAGGACAAGGCGAAGGGCCCTCCGGGGCCTGGGCCCCTCGTCTCCCCCGTACGGCCGAGAGGACGACATGGCTCTTTCCCCCCTGCTTCTCCCTCTCCTTGTATTGTTCGCCGCCGGGACCGGTGGTTCCCTGCCAGAGAGTCGCCCCCGGAAAAAACGAGACTTAGAAGACCTTCGCGCCCCCTCCGGGCGAAACCGCCCGGCAAGAGGTGCGGCCCCACCAGGGCCGCCCCCTTGCCGGGCTCTGGAAGATGGCGCACGTGTTACTGCTGCTGCCCGACGTAGACCACCCAGTCAGCGGTGGGCTCTGTGTCCATACCCGTGCCAGTGCCCGTGAGGGTGTCGGTGCTGCCGTCAAGGGCCGTGACATCTAGGCTGATGTTGCCTCCAGGGTCAGAGCTTACCTCATACCAGTAATAGACCCCCGAAGCGGGGTCGAGCCCCTCGGGGCACCCTCCGATGTCGTTGATGCCGCTGGTGCCCGTCGTGCCGGGAGCGTTATACGTCGGCGGATTCTGACCCGGGTCTGCGAGGACGTAGTCCTTCAGGGACGTGGCCTCGGTGGCTCCGTCCCACTGCACGGCGTAGAAGTAGTAATTGCCGTAGCTGTTCTTGAAGGTGAAGTCCGGGCCGACGAAGCCCTTGTCTTGGAGATCGGACAGCTTCGGCGGGAACACAGCCCACTCCAGATAGAACCGCTCAAGAGCGTCCCTCAGGACCGTGAGGTCCGCCAGGGCCTTCCTCTCCCGCGCGTTGTCGATGGCGTCCATGATGCGCGGGAAGGCCACCGTCGCCAGGATGCCGAGGATGGCCACGACGACGAGGAGCTCGATGAGGGTGAAACCCTTCTGACCCGACAGATGCTTGCGGAGTGCCATCATCTGCTGCGTCACCTCCTTGTCCTTTCAACGGTAGCCGACTAGACCGTTTGTGCCCCTCTAAAAAGGGTAACCATGCCAGTCTAGCAGGCCATCTTTTGCCTGTCAACCCTTCTCCTTGGCCCCGTAGCCAGGATGTCCCTCTTCAGCCATCACCCCCGGTTCCGACGTTCCCCGCACTCGGCGGGCATCTAGAACTGCATCTGGCTGTAGATGTCGAACATGGGCATGATGAGCGACAGGAGGATGAACCCCACCATGCCGCCGAGGAAGACGATGATGAGCGGCTCGATCATCGACGAGAGGCGCTCGACGGCGGTGTCTATCTCCTTGTCGTAGAAGTCGGCCACCCTCATCAGCATCTGGTCGATGGCCCCCGTCTCCTCGCCCACGGCCACCATCTCAAGGACCATCTGCGGGAAGAGCCTCGACCCCCGGAGAGGCTCCACCAAGCCGCGGCCGGCCCGTATCTCCTCCTCGGCGCTGACCAGGGCCGCGGCCACCGGGCGGTTGCCCACCGTCTGCTGGACGACCGACATCGACACCAGGAGCGGGACACCGCTCCGCAGGAGCGTCCCGAGGGTCCGGCAGAACCGCGACACGGCCCGCTTCAGGACCAGGTCCCCGAAGACGGGGAGCCTCAGGGCCAGGGAGTCGAGGATGTAGGCCCCGCGTTCCGTCGAGGCGATGAGCCTCCAGGTGACCGCCAGGAACAGGACACCGGCGACCAGCAGATACCAGAAGGCCCTGATGGCGTTGCTCACGGCGAGGAGCAACTTCGTCGGCCCCGGCAGTTCGGCGCCTATGGTAGTGAAGATGCCCACGAAGCTCGGGAGGACGAAGACGATCATGAAGGCGACCACCCCCACGGCGACGACGCTCACCACCGCCGGGTAGGTCATGGCCGAGCGGATCTTCTGGCTCACCGCATGCTCCTTCTCGAAGTGGTCGGCCAGGCGGTCGAAGGTCTCCTCCAGCATGCCGCCCGCCTCACCCGCCGCCACCATGTTGACGAGGATGGGCGGGAAGACGTCCGGGCGGCCCCGGAAGGCCTCGCTCAGGGACTGTCCCTGCTCGACGGCTCTGATGACCTGGGCCAGGGCCACCCTCATCCGCCTGGAGGCCATCTGGCGGGCCAGGATGTTCAGGCTGACGAGGATGGTGACGCCGGCGCTCACCATCGTCGTGAACTGCCGGCAGAAGAGGGCCAGGTCCTTCAGCCCGACGCGCCGGGAGAATATCAACCTCGCACCACGCCCGCCGACAT
>CAJXZV010000104.1 GCA_913063835.1 uncultured Eubacteriales bacterium | reverse complement strand
GTGTCGCCCGGACGGCCCCCAGGCGGGGACCGGCTTCCCCCGACCTCTCGCCGACGGCGACCAGGCCTATCTTCCACTCGCTCGTGCCGGGGACGAACCGGGCGAAGACGGGGCCGACGAGCGCCGCCCAGGGCCCGTGCTCGGCCGAGGCCGAAGGCGGGCCGGCTCCGATGACGGCCAGGAGGACCATTGCCGCAGCCAGCAGGATGACGCAGAACCGCCCGAGACCTCTCGCTCTCATGGATGGACACCTCCGGCAAAGCCTCGCCTCTCCGCTTCTACCGGAGAGCCGACTCGTCCTGCCCGACACTGGAAAGCCGGACTCCGCTCACCCGCACCCAGTAGGTCAGTCTCCTGATGGCCTTGCTCCTAGGGGCGTTGGTGTTAGTGGTCGCAGGGGCCCGCCTGGCGGTCATTGCCCTGACGGAGGCGGCAGTGGCACCCGTGACCGCCTGCCTTGGGGGTGATGCCGCCGTCATCCGGTCCAGTGTGGAGCCCCGGATGGTCGCCATGCGAACAGGCGTCGCGGCCATCTGGGAATGGGATGTCTTCTCAGGACGACCTGCCGCGCCTGCCCCGCTCCCGGGACGGCCGGCACGAACCCCGGCCCTCAGTCTGACCCTGCCAGCCCCGAGCGGCGACGTTTCCCATAGCCCGCAAGGGCGAGAGCACAGGTCGCTGCCACCATGAGCACAGCGCCCAGGATGACCGCCGGCTGTCCGGCCCAGACTCGAAAGAGCGAGATGGAGGTGCCGGATTCGGCGATGTTGAGGATGTTGGCGTCCGGGTCGAGGACAACACGGGTGAACAAGGAGGGAGCGGTAATCTCGAAATCCGCCCGCTGAACGGACCGTTCAGGAACATCCGGCAGCGCGATGGTCACTGTTTCGAAACGGGTTCCGTTCCTGACCACGCTCACGGTGACGGGCGGCAAGGGCATGGGGAACTGGTTGGTGACTGTGCCTCTCACCTGCCAACCTTCAGTGGTCCGGTGGACTGTCACATTCTCTAAGGTCAGCTTGGGCGTCGTGGCCGTCCCGAGCCACTGCTCAAAGAAGCGGTCGAGGTCAAGGCCAGACTCTTCTTCAGCTATCGCCTGGAACTCCAACGTTCCCTTCAAGCCGGCCGGGCCCGGTGTATAGAAGCGCAGCAGTGTTCGGCTGAATGCTTCATCCCCCATCATCTCGCGGAGCATGTTCACCACCCAGGCCCCCCTGATGTAGATGACTTGGCTCTTTATCGACCAGGGCATGGTGGCCAGGTTCGATGTCACTTCGTTCATGCTGTAGGGCAAGGGCTGATAGCCCTCGTGGTCCGCGAAGTAGGTGACAGGAGGCCACTCCTCGCGGAGGTGGCGTGCGTCGAAGTAGGTGGCCATGCTCTCGGAGAGCCAGAGGGCGGTGGAGAAGTCCAGGTCGACACGGCCCGGGAACCACTGGTGGCAGACCTCATGTGACAGAGTCTGTAGGAAGACCTCCTCCTTGAAGGGAACCTCGCGCCCGTACTCGACCAACACCAGCCCCCGGGGTCCCTTTCCGCTCACGTTCTTCCCTGGCCGGCTGACCTTGACAATCTCCAGCCTCTCGAGGGCGGGCATCCCCAACCGACCTGACATCACCTCATTGGCTCGCTTCACGACCTCGGCAACCGCCGCGGCCAGGTCGTCCCTAGCCCTCATGTCCTCCTCGAGGAGCCAAAGGCCGATGTCTCCGGGCAAGTCCAGCTCTACTCGGGAGTACGGGCCGACGACGACCATGAAGTTGGCGGCCATCTTGCTGACGGGCACCGACCAACCGAAAGTGATTTCCTCTCCGTCCTCCGAAAGCTTCTCTCCCAGCGGCTCTCCTTGCGAGATGGCCGACCAGCCTTCAGGAACGGTGACCATGAGCTTCCATCTGGATCCCGGGGATAAGAGCGCGGAGAGTTCGGCTACAGGACATAGCAGGTCCTGTACGATGCCATATCGCGCCACCTCTTCCTCTGCCGGAATCACGTCTTCGGTCTTGATGACCAGGCCTGTGACCGATCCCCGGGCAAGCGTGGGCAGGGCCTGCCGCAGAGGGAGCGAGATAGTGCGGAAAGCCTCAAAACCAGGAGCCTGGACGCCCGGGCGAATGCTGACAGGCGTTCCCCCGATCGTCACCTCCGTCACCGACTCCGCCGGCCAGAAGACCCAATTCTCGATGTCTGGGAGCCTTTCAGCAAGAAGGTGGAGGTCTGCCAGGTATTCGGCCTGGAATAGCCGGTTCGCAGGGTCGACTCTGAGGTGGATCTCCAGCGAGCTCAATCGAAGACCGGGATTCGGAGCCTCAAGCCCGGCCAGCCTGGCCAGCTGGCTGAAGGACGTGACTGTAGCGGAGTCCCCTTCGGCACGGGCGGGGGACGGTATCGAGAGGACAATACAGCACAGGACCATCACGCCCACCGCTCTGCTCAACGGTTCTCCCTCCCTTGACCGGAGCCTGGTCGCAGGACACGACTTCCTCTTGGGCCAGGCACCCTACAGGGACTCACAGGAAAGCCGCCGGAAGTGATGTCAATTCCCTGCCAACGGAGCTTCTCCAGCAGGCCCGAGGTCACCTGCGGGCCGTATTCCCCGTAACGTGTTCACTCCAGCCGTTCTGAGGGAATGCGCACTGTTGATTCTTACGCCCGGGCCCTCTATAATGGGCAGTACCCGAACACCTGTTCGCATCGGCCTGAGCTCTCCCTCGAAACCGACAGGCCTCGGGAGGTGTGGTGGAAGTGGCCGGTCAGACGGCCGCGGAGATCGCTTTCGCTGTGGCCGACGGCTTCTACGCGGCGGTGGAGCTGAGGCGGCAGCCGCCGTCCGCCGGCCGGGAGCTGGCGGTTGTGCGCGGCGGGCGCGTCATCGACCTTTCCCCGGGGCTTCGCGCGAGGGGTGTCGTCCCGGGCCTCAGGTGCTCGAACCTCCTCGAGCTGTTCCCCGAGACGCGTCTTGTCGATTACGAGCCTGAGCGCTACCGGGAGGCCTGGGAGGAGGTCCTCGACCTCTGCGCGGCCCGCGTCCCGGCGGTCGAGCCCCTGGACTCCCCGGGGTCCCCGGAGCCCTCCGGACCCTCGGGACTCCCGGCCCCCCCTCAGGCCTTTCTCGACCTGGCCGGGCTCCACGGGCTCGAGACCGGGACCGGCCCGGGCCTCTGCCGCCGGCTGGGCCGGGACATCCGGGCCGGGACCGGGGTGGCGGTCTCTTTCGGCCTCGGCGGCACGAAACTGCTGGCCCGGGCTGCGGGGCTGGAGCTCATCCGGAGGAGGCGCGGAGAGGTCCCCCGGGCGGGGGAGGCCCTGGTCTTCCCCGGGGGCCCTTCCGGTCCGGACGAGGCCTTCCTGGCTTCCCTGCCGGTCTCGTACCTCTACCCGTTCCCTTCCGGCGTCACGGCCCGGCTGGAGCGGCTCGGTCTCCGGACCCTGGGGGAGGTCCGGAGGATGCCCGTGGAGGAACTCGCCCGGCACTTCGGCCGGGCCCTGGCCCTGCGGATGGCCCTCGCCGCGGCCGGAGGGGAGGCGGACCCGGTGCGCCGGGCCTGGCCCCCGCCGTCGTTCGAGGTGGTGCGCCGCATCCCCGGGGGGCTCCGCGACCGCGAGACCCTCACACGGGTCCTCGGGGAGGCGGCCGACGCCCTGTCCCGTGAGATGGAGGGGAGGGGCTTGGCCTGCCGTGAGGTCCTCCTGGCCTTCGAGGGCGAGTCGGATCGGCGGGAGGAGGCTTCACGGCGCCTGCCGCTCCCGGTGTGCTCCCGGGACACCCTGGCCCTCGTCCTTCTCGGCCTGGCGGAGCGTCTTCTCCGGGCCTGGGTGCGGGGCCCGGGGGCGGTGTCCGGGCCGGCGGCGGCCGAGTTCCCGGCGGCGGTCTGGGCCCGGACCCGGAGGGTCGAGCCGCGTCCGGGCGGCCAGGTCGGTCTCGGCCTGCATCCGGGCCGCTCGCCGCAGAGGGAGGTCGAAGAGGTCTTGCTGGGCCTGAGCCTGCGGTTCGGCGAGCGCCTCGTACGGCCCGCCGGGGAGACCGGACCGGCCCGGTCGAGGCGGGAGCGCCTCCTCACCTTCTACGACCCCTTGAGGTCTCATGTCCAGGCTCGTTGACCGCCCTGTGGAAGGCCTCGAGACCGGTCCCGGCGGCAGGCCGCGCCGCTTCCGCGCGCTGGGCCGGTCCTGGACGGTGGCCCGGGTCGTCGAGGTCTGGAAGGACACCGGCTGCTGGTGGGCGGGGGAGGGCGAGAAGGTCTTCTTCCGCCTGGAGACGGCCTGCGGGCGGCTGGTGGAGCTCTACCGCGACCTGGATGCGGGGAAGTGGTTCATCTACCGTGTCTACGACTAGGACCGGCGGGACCGGTGGCCCGGGGCAGGACTCAGGCCGGGGACCGGGCCGGAGTTCGGAACGCGGCTCGCGCCGGGGGCCGGGTCCGGGCCGGAGCCCGGGCCCCGGCCCCGCCGGCTTCGCCCACCTCCATTTCCATTCCCCGTTCTCCTTCCTCGACGGGGCGGCGCGGCTCGAAGAGGCCGTCGCCCTGGCGGCGGAGACCGGGGTCGGGGCCATCGCCCTCACCGACCATGACAACGTCTCGGGGGCGGTCCTCTTCCACCGCCTGGCCCTGTCGGCGGGGGTCAAGCCCATCCAGGGGGCGGAGGTCACCCTGGAGGGCGGACGGCACCTCACCCTGCTGGCCCGCGGCCCCGAAGGCTACGCCACCCTCTGCCGCCTTCTCACCCGGGCCCATCTCGGGTCGGAAAGACGGAAGCCGGTCCTGTCGTGGGCCGACCTCGAGGAGGTCGTCGGCGGGCCGGGTGAGGCCGGCCGGGCGGAGGTGGATGGGAGAGGCGGGGCGGACGGCGGCGGCTGCTCCCGCGGTGCAGGCCACGGCCTCATCGCCCTGTCCGGTTGCCGCCGCGGGGAGATTCCCCGTCTTCTCCTCGAGGGGAAGCCGGAGGAGGCCTACCGGGCGGCGGTCCGGTATCTCGACCTCTTCGGGCGGGACGGTTTCGCCCTCGAGGTCCAGCGCGACTTCCTGCCCGGGGGGCGCCGCGTCGAGGGCGGTCTGGTCGGACTCTCCCGCCGGCTGGGCCTGCGCCTGGCCGCGACGAACAACGTCCACTATCTCACCAAAGAGGACTTCTGGGTCCACGACCTCCTGACGTGTGTCCGCACTCTGACCACTGTGGAGGAGGTCCACCCGGAAAGGCGGCTCAACGCCGAGAACCACTTCAAGCCGCCCGGGGAGATGGCCAGGCTCTTCGCCGACCTCCCCGAGGCCCTCCGGGGGGCCCGCGAGATCGCCGAGATGTGCGAGCCGGCCATCAGGCCGGGGCGGCGTCTTTATCCCGTCTTCCCCCTTCCTCCGGGGGAGGAGTCGGCCGGGGCCTTTCTCCGGAAGATGGTCATGGCCGGGGCCACCCGGCGCTACGGCCGGGTCACCCGGCCCGTCCGGGAGCGTCTCGAGGCCGAGCTCGACATCATCTGCCGGCTCGGCTACGAGGACTACTTCCTCCTGGTGTGGGACCTCTGCCGCTTCGCCCGCCGCCGCGGCATCCGCTTCGCCGGCCGGGGGTCGGCGGCCGACTCGGCGGTGGCCTACTGCCTGGGCGTCACCAACGTCGACGCCGTCTCCAGGGGTCTCCTCTTCGAGCGTTTCATGAGCGTCGAGCGGGGGGAGAAGCCGGACATAGACATAGATTTCGACGCCCGCCGTCGGGACGAGGTCGCCGCCTACCTCACGGCCCGCTACGGAGAGGAGAGGGTGGCCTCGGTGGCGACCTACAACACCTTCCACGCCCGCTCGGCCGTGCGCGACCTCGGCAAGGCCTTGGCCTTCCCGCCCGAGGAGCTCGACAGGTTGGCGAAGCGTCTTCCCCACGCCCACGCCGGTTCCATCACCCGGGCTCTGGCCCTTCTTCCCGAGCTCCGCGACAGCGGTCTCCCGTTCTGGAAGTACGAGAGGCTCTTCGAGGCCGCCGCGAAGGTGGCCGGCTTCCCCCGTCACCTCGGGACCCATCTCGGCGGGCTCGTCGTCGGGCGCGCTCCCCTGACCGAGGTGACCCCGCTCCAGAAGGCGGCCAAAGGGGTCGTGGTCTGCCAGTTCGACAAGGAGCACGTGGAGGACCTCGGCCTCGTCAAGCTCGACCTCCTCTCGCTCAGGACCCTCTCCGCGGTGAGCCAGGCCGTGGCCGACATCGGGCGCAGGAGGGCCGGGGGTGAGGGCTCCGGAGAGGGCTCCGGCTGCGGCGACGGCGGCTTCGACTACGAGGCCGTCCCGGCGGAGGACCGGGAGACGATGACCATGATCCGCCGCGGCGAGACCGTGGGGGTCTTCCAGCTCGAGAGTCCGGCCCAACGGGCCCTGCAGACCCGGCTCGGGGCGACCGGCTACGAGGACCTCGTGGCCAGCGTGGCCCTCATCCGCCCGGGGCCCATCAAGGGGAACATGGTCGAGCCTTTCGTCGCCCGGCGCCGGGGCCGCGAGCCTGTCACCTACCTCCACCCGGCCTTGGAGCCGATCCTCAGGAAGACCTACGGCGTGGTGCTCTTCCAGGAGCAGGTCATCGAGATAGCCGTGGCCGTGGCCGGCTTCGACCCCGGGGAGGCCGACCGCCTGCGCCGGGTGATGACCCACGCCCGGCACGGGCCGGAGATGGAGGCCATCGGCCGCCTCTTCGTGGCCAGGGCCGTCGAGCGGGGCGTCGAGGAGGAGACGGCCCGGGAGATATTCCGCTGCATGGAGGGGTACGCCAGCTACGGCTTTTGCGAGGCCCACGCCGCGGCCTTCGCCGACACGGCCTACCGGACGGCCTACCTGGCCTGTCACCATCCGGCGGAGTTCTACGCGGCCGTCCTCTCCCAGCAGCCGATGGGCTACTACCCCCCGGGGACGATATGTGTCGAGGCCCGGCGGAGGGGGGTCGCCGTCCTCCCGCCCGACATCAACCGGAGCGCCGAGCGCTACCTCGTCGAGGACCTGCCGGGCGGCGCCGGTGACGGAGAGGAGAGGGGGAGGGGAGGAAGCGGTGCGGGCCGGACGGGCATCCGGGTCTCGCTCAGACAGGTCAAGGGCATGCAGGCCCGGGCTCTGGAGGCCATCCTGAAGGCGCGGGAGGAAGGGGGGCCCTTCACCGGGCTGGCCGATTTCTGCCGGCGGTGCTGTCCGCCGGTGCCCAGGGACATCGTCGAGGCCCTGATCCTGGTGGGGGCCTTCGACAGCCTCGACCCCAACCGGCGGCGGCTTCTCTGGGAGCTTCCTCTGGTCCTCGCGGGCCGGGCCGGGCCGGGACTGTTCGGGGACGGGCCGCCGGCGGCGACGTCCAGGGGGCCGGGCGGCGGGCCGGGGCGAAAACGGGGTGACGTG
>CAJXZV010000103.1 GCA_913063835.1 uncultured Eubacteriales bacterium | reverse complement strand
TCCCGGAGAGGTTACCCGTGGCTCGGCCTCGGACCTGACCTGTGGGTTCGAGCTTCACGGGGTGGTCCGGTGTCGTGGAGAACATCCCTGCAAAGCGGCGGGGGGAGTGAGGGTCCCGCTCAGTGAGGACCGGCGCGTGTTCACGCCGGTCGCGCGCTCCAGCCACCGGTGGAAGAAGGTTTACAAGAAGCGTACCGCGGTGGAACGTCCGGGGTCTTTTCAGCAACCATGTCTCACTTAGGCCGGCTTCCGCTCGGCCCGTCCCGTCAGGCTGCCCTGACGAGGCTGCGAAGCAGGTCCCTTCGTCTCTGCTTCACCCTGCACCTTCCGCGTCGGTGTGTTCGGTGACATCCAGATGATTCTGACCATCGTCGCCCGGGAGCCTTCATTCGATGGCTACCGGTTCTACTTCGCCGTGAGGGACCTCACCAGGCGCTAGAACGGCAGGTCGTCCGCCGTCCCGGCCACCCCCTCGCCCGCTTCTCGCCCCTCCGTCTTCCGGGCGAGGAGGGCCTCGGCCTCCTCGCGGGCGGGGCAGTCAGGCAGGAAATCGCAGTGACCGCACAGCGGGCTGACCTTGGGCCTGAACTCCGTGTCGGCCTCGATCTCCTCGAAGAGGCGCAGGGCCCGCCGCTTGGCGCGGGCGATGTCGACCTCCCGCGGGGAGAAGTCGTAAGTGACATGACCCTTCAGGTAGAGGAGGCGGACTCTCTCCACGGGCCGCGCGTGTCCTTCCTCGACCATGGCGCAGTAGAGGGGGAGCTGGAACTCGTCCACGAGGTTCGGCGGGGTGTCGGGGGGTCTTCCGGTCTTGTAGTCGATGACCACGAGGGCGTCGCCCTTGGGAGAAGGGTCGATGCGGTCGATCTTCCCCCTGACGACCACCCCGTCGCCGACCTCTGTCATGAGGAACTCCTCGAGGGCGAAAGGGACGGCCCTGAGGTCGGCCCGGCGCACGAAGAGGCGCAGGTCCTCGAGGGCGGCCTTCCCCGCGGCGGCCTCGGCCTCCCGCATGTCGGGCGGGAAAGCCGCGGCCCGGTCGGGGGAGCGGCGCCAGGCGTCACGGAGGCGCTCCTCCAGGTCCTTGGCACTGCGCCGGTGGGGCTCCATCTCGAAGAAGGTCTTCAGGGCCTCGTGGACCACGTTGCCGACGAAGAGGTGGGGCTTCATGCTCTCCGGACGCCTCTGGACATACCGGTAGAAGTACCGGCGAGGGCAGTTGACATAGGTCTTGAGGGCCGAGGGTGTGGTCGAGCGCACTCCGGGCAGGCTCGGCCCGGCGTGAACGGCGGCTTCCGCGGGACTCCGCCCGGCGGGGCCGGACCCGGCCCGGGCCGCCGGGCTCTCCGGAACCGCGGGCGTCCCTCCGCCCGCCCCCCGGAAGGCCAGGCCTCCGAGCCCCAGCTTGGTCCGCTTCCCGTTGCGTATCCGCTTCGCCTCGGCCGCGACCTCGCGGAGGACCAGCACCCGGTCTGCCGCCGCCTTGGTCCTGGCGGAAAGCTCCCTCCCCCCGCAGGAGACCACGACGACGCGGGCGCCCCGCCTCTGGGCCGTCTCGATAGCCTCGAGCATGTCGCCGTCACCCGAGACGAGGATGACCAGGCCTATGTCCTGTTCGGAGGTGACGGCCGTCAGGGCCGCTATCAGCTTCAGGTCCGCGGCGTTGGGTTTTTCGTCGCAGGTCACGGCGTCGTACCCTTCCTCGGTGAAGACCCTCATCGCCGCCGGGTGGTTCGGGAACGGGGCGAAGGCCTTCCTCATCGACACCGGACCGCAGTGCTCCGCCACCGTGGTGAGGTCGCGGGCCAGGCGGCGCACCGCCTCCGGGTCGGAGTAGGCGGCCCTGTCACTGAAGTAGACGTTCTCATAGTCGACCAGCACGGCCACACGCGGGCGCGTGTCCTGTGAACCATGGCTCATCTCCGAGGTCCCTCCTCCGGCGAACGGGCTACGTGACCCGGACCTGACGGACGATTCCTGAGATTGAACCGATTCCCCATCTTCGGTTTTTCTCCGCCCACCGGAGGGTCCCTCTTCCAGCCGGTCCTACGCCCTCACGGCGCATAGTGGCGAAGGGTTGCGCCGTCCCCGTGGTGAACTACAGTCGGCTGGATGCACCCGAGTTTCCCGCCCGTCGGCGAGGTCCCGCCGGCGGCCGGATGACAAACACGAAGAGGGAGCGAGACCCTTGAGCGATCTCCTGGCCCAAGTCGACCCGGAAATCTATGAAGCGCTGAAGTGCGAACTCCAGAGGCAGAGGACGAACCTCGAACTGATAGCCTCCGAGAACTTCACGAGCCCGGCCGTCCTCCAGGCGCAGGGCTCGGTCCTCACCAACAAGTACGCGGAAGGCCTCCCGGGCAGCCGCTACTACGGGGGCTGTGAGTGCGTCGACGTCGTCGAACGGCTGGCCATCGAGCGCCTGAAGGCCCTCTTCGGGGCGGAGCACGCCAACGTCCAGCCCCACGCCGGCGCCCCGGCCAACACGGCGGTCTACCTGGCCGTCCTGAAGCCCGGCGACACCGTCCTCGGCATGGACCTCACCCACGGGGGGCACCTCACCCACGGCCACCGGCTCAACATCTCCGGCCGCTACTTCAACTTCATCCCCTACGGGGTCGCCCGCCACACCGAGCTCCTGGACTACGACGCGCTCGAGGCCCTGGCCGTGCGCCACCGACCGCGTCTCATCGTGGCCGGGGCCAGCGCCTATCCGAGGTACATCGATTTCGCCCGTCTCCGCGACATCGCCGACGCCTGCGGGGCCCTGCTGATGGTCGACATGGCCCACATCGCGGGCCTCGTCGCGGCCAAGGAGCACCCCAACCCGGTCCCCTACGCCGACTTCGTCACGACGACGACCCACAAGACCCTGCGGGGACCCCGCGGCGGAGCCATCCTCTGCCGCGCCGAGTTCGCCAAGGCCATCGACCAGGCCGTCTTCCCCGGCCTCCAGGGCGGTCCCCTGATGCACGTCATCGCGGCCAAGGCCGTGTCCTTCCGCGAGGCGGCCACCGAGGAGTTCCGCCGCTACCAGCGGCAGGTCAAGGCGAACGCGGCCGAGCTGGCCGCCGTGCTGCGGGACAGGGGGCTCCGGCTCGTCTCGGGCGGCACGGACAACCACCTGATGCTGGTGGACGTCACCGCCGGGTGCCTGGCCGGCCGCGAGATGACGGGAGCCTCGGCCGAGAAGGCCCTCGCCAGGGCCTCCATCACCGTCAACTACAACACCATCCCCTTCGACCCCAAGCCGCCGAAGGTGGCGAGCGGCATCCGCATCGGGACCCCGGCCGTGACGACGAGGGGCATGAAGGAGCGCGAGATGAAGGTCATCGGCAACCTCATCGCCGACATCCTCGAGGCGCCGGACGACGAGGCCGTCGCGGCCAGGGCCAGGCGGACGGTCGCCGAGCTGTGCGAGGCCTTCCCCCTCTACCCCGGCCTCGAGGAGGCCTCGCGGTAGGGAGTGTCTGCTGGAGGAACGGGAGGCGGGCGCCGGGGCACGCGCGGCCGTCTCTCCTCGTCTTCGCCCATCCCGACGATGAGGCCTTCCTCACGGCCGGGACCGTCGCCCGCCACGTGTCGGCCGGCGGGGAGGCCGCCCTCATCTGCGCGACGCGGGGCGAGCGCGGCAGCCAGCCGCCCGACCCGGTGTGTCTTCCGTCCGAACTGGGGAAGGTGCGGACGGCCGAACTCGAGGACGCCTGCCGCGTCATCGGGGTGAGCCGGCTCGTCCAGCTCGGCTACCCGGACGGCGGGCTCGCCGACGTGGACGTCGAGGAGGCGGTCGGGGCCATCGCGCGCGAGATGGAGCGCTGGCGGCCCGGAGCGGTCGTCACCTTCGGGCCGGACGGAGTGTACGGCCATCCCGACCATGTGGCCGTGAGCCTCCTGACGACGGCGGCCTTCGACCGGGTCTCCGGGGAGGACAGGCCTCGGCCCGACCGCGGCGGCTCCCGTTCGGGAGCGCGGGAGGCACCCGACGCGACAGGGCCGCGCCTCTGGTACGTGAGCCTGCCTCCGTACGGCGGGCGCCGCCGCCCGTCCGACCGGAAGGTGGCGGCCATCGACATCCTGCCCCATCTCGAGACGAAGATGAGGGCTCTCCTCTGCCACCGCACCCAGCGGCACAACGTCGAGCGGGCCTTCGGCGGGCTCTACGATTTTGAGCGGCGACGCCCGGTGGACGACGAGGCGGCCGCCGTCCTCGGGCGCGAGTATTTCCGCCTCGCCAGGGGACCGCTCCCGCGCCTCCCGCTCGAAGAGAGCCTCCTCGACCCCTGAGCGTCCCGTGACCGCGGGCCTGGAGCCCCCTGCCGGCCCACTCCCGCCCAGCCACACCCCTGGTGCCGGCATTCGGTGCCCCGCACGGTCAGGGCTCGTAGGAGGCGCAGAGCATCCCGAAGTAGGTCGGGGCCTGGTAGGAGAGGAGCTCACCCGTCATCGGGCGCTCCCGCAGGACCCCCAGCAGGATGAGCATCTGCCAGAGGCTGTCGGGCTTGGCCGCCTCCACGAAGCCGGGGTCGAGGTCCAGGAGCCTCTCGAGCTCGCCCGAGCGCACCATGCGGCACACCGCCTCGTCGTAGGCGGCCGACGCGGGGTCGTGGCCGTAGGGGCCGTCCGCCCGGTGGGCGTGACCGTGGTCGGCGCTGGCGACGAAGACCGTCCTCCGGCCCGCCGCCTGCGCCGCCCGGGCGACGACCGCGCCGAGGCGGACGAGGTCGGTCCACGGCACCTCCCGGCTCGGGCCGATGATGACGACCTTGGGCCGGGGCGGGGCGTCCGGGGGCCCCTCCCAGGGGCCGACCCTGACCCGCAGGCCGTCCGGCACGTCCGTCGTCCTGCGGCCGATGAAGTACAAGGGGATGAGGGTCCCCCAGTCCATGGCGACACGGGATTCGGGGCCGCTGAGGGCGCCGAAGTTCGCCCCGACGACCGGGATACGGGCCTCGGAAGCACGGGCCACGATGTCCTTGGCCAGGGTCTGGTCGCAGGGGAAAGAGGCCTCGACCGAGGCCTCCCCGCGAGCCAGAGTCCCGCCCGTGAACTCCGACGTCACGACGGCGGTGAACCCGCCCTCGAGACGCAGGTTGTGCGGGGTGGCGATGACGACCGTCTCGGGAGCGAGGCGCCTGATACGGCGCCCGATCTCCTCCATGGCCCGGCGCGTCGGAGCGAAGGCGTCCAAAGCCCCGGCCCCGGAGGCCCGGGCCACCTCGGGAACGATCTCGAACCCGTGGGGAACGATGCAGGCGAAGACGACCCCCTCGGCGGCGCGGGCGGTGCGGCTCACCGGCCGACCCCGTCCCCGCCGAACCCCAGCCTCGTCTCCAGGGCCATGCGGAGGCCGGGGCGACGCCGCTCCTCGGCGTAGCCGAACTCAGCCGCGAGGAGGTCCACGGCCTCATCGAGCGGCGTCCCGCGGTCCCGGACCTCGCGCACCCGCTCGAGGAAGCCCTCCAGCCAGACCCTCTGCTCGGTCAGGACCTCCCTGCCGCCGACCGGACCGTGCCCGGGGACGACGGTCTCCACGTCCCACTCCTCGAGGGTCCGCAGGGCCGCGACCCACCTCTCCGGCTGTATCGTCCCCACGTACGGCGGACGGCCCCGGAAGACCAGGTCGCCGGTGAAGAGGACCCTGTGCTCGGGGACGAAGACAACACTCGAGCCCTCCGCGTGCCCGCCCAGCTCCACGATGACGACCTCAGGGTCCCACGGAAGGCGCACCCGGGAGTCGAAGACGAGCGTCGGCCGCCTCGGCGCGAGCTCCTGTCGGGCCAGCTCCTCCCTCCAGCGCTCGAGCTGCCGCGCAAGGCCCCGGGCCGTCCCCTCGCTGGCGATGACGCCGGACCGCGGGAAATCCGTGGTGCCCGCGGTGTGGTCGAAGTGCTCGTGGGTGTAGACAACGGCCGTGACCCGCCCGGCCTCGGCCTGCGCGGCCTCGAGGAGGGCCCGCCCGTCCTCCCGCGTGAGGAAGGCGTCGATGACGAGGGCCCCCATCGCCGTCCTGACGAAGCCGGCGCCGGTCCCTCCGTCGGCGCTCGTGCCGGCGAAGACCGGCCCGGTGAGCCTTGTGAACCTTCCGGTGTCCATGTGAAACCCCCTCCGTTCGGTTCGACCCGGGCTGCAGGGCCCAGGTCTCTCCTCGCTTTCGTTCGGCTCCCGAAGGAACCTGCCGCCTCGGGGCCGAATTAGACAAGCAAGCAGACGAAAGTTGTAACGACCCGCTGTGAGGAGGCCCTGCAACGACACGTCCCACTCACCCGACCCACCCCGGGGAGGCCGCCGTCCCGGCGGCCGGCCCCGACGTCAAGCGGGCCATCTTCCGTCTGGCCTGGCCGGTCTTCGCCGAGAACGTCCTGCACACGTTCACGCAGGTCGCCGGGATGATGATGGTCGGGCACCTCGGGGCCGAGGCCATCACCGCCGTCGGCCTGAGCTTCCACCCCCTGTGGCTCGTCATGGGCTTCTTCATGGGCCTCGGGGCCGGGACGACGGCTCTGGTGGCCCGCTTCACCGGGGCGGGTCGGCCACGTGACGCCAACCGGGCCGCCCACCAGTCTTTCCTCCTCGGAACCGCCCTCGCCGTCGGGTTCGGGCTCGTCATCATGCCCCTGGCCCGGCCCATCATGATCCTCATGGGGGCGGAGCCCGAGGTGGCGGACCTCGGTGCGCTCTACCTGCGCTATCTCGTCCCCGGCATGGTCCTGATGATGGTCTTCTTCGTGCTCTCGGCCGCCCTGCGCGGGGCCGGCGACACCCGGACGCCCATGTGGATAAACGTCGTCATCAACGTCCTGAACGTCCTCCTCTGCTTCGTCCTCATCTTCGGCCACCTGGGCCTGCCCGCCCTGGGCGTCGTCGGGGCGGGGCTGGCCGCCACCATCGCCCGCAGCGCCGGAACCTTCATCCTTCTCGCCATCATGTTCACGGGGAGGACCCCGGTCAGCTTCCACCGCTCGTCGTTCGACCCCGGCTGGGGCTTCTTCAGGCCCGACCTGGCCGTCATGGGCCGCGTCCTCCGCGTCGGTGTCCCGGCGGCCCTGGAGCGACTGGTGAACAGCGTGGGGATGCTCCTTTACACCCGGGTCGTCGCCAGTCTGGGCACCGTGGCCTTCGCCGCCCACTCCCTGGCCCTCAACGTCGAGTCCCTCTCCTACATGCCCGGCATCGCCTTCTCCGTGGCCGCCACGACCCTTGTCGGCCAGAACCTCGGCGCCGGCCGGCCGGACCTGGCCGAGAGGAGCGCCCTGGAATGCAACCGCCTCGGGATGTGGGTCATGGGGACCATGGGCGCCGTCTTCTTCCTCTTCCCGGGCTTCCTCCTCCGCCTCTACACCCCGGATGTGGCGGTCATCGCCCTCGGGGTCGTGGCCCTCCGGGTCGTGGCC
>CAJXZV010000102.1 GCA_913063835.1 uncultured Eubacteriales bacterium | reverse complement strand
TCGAGGGGGCCTTTTCCGCCTTCTGCCCAGACCGTTCCTAGCCCACCGAGCGGTAAGCATCCAGACCGTGGAGCCCCTCGCAGATTGCCGATCACAGTCCGTGCGCGGCCGCCCGCAACCGAGCGCGGCGGCGTGGCCGGCCGCATCCAGGGGGAAGAAGGCCGGTCTACTTCACATCGGCCAGACAGCGGGGCCGGGCCGCGGGGCCGGGCCTCCGACCCCGCGGCGCACCCCGCGGAAAGGTTGGGATGGACCTTGGACTTCGAGCTGACCGAAGACCAGAGGATGATCCAGCGGATGGCGCGGGACTTCGCCCAGAAGGAGGTCCTCCCGCACGTTGCCGAGTGGGAGGAGAACGAGGCTCTGCCCCGGGAGATCTTCCGCCAGATGGGCGAGATGGGCTTCTTCGCTCTCCCCTTCCCGGAGGAGGTCGGGGGGCTCGGGGCCGGGTACCTGAGCTACGTCCTGGCCGTCGAGGAGATATCCAGGGTCTCGGCGTCGCTGGGCATCTCCTACGCGGCCCACGTCTCCATCGGCACCTTTCCCATCCACCTCTTCGGAAGCCCGGAACAGAAGGACCGCTGGCTCGGCCCTCTCCTTCGGGGCGAGTTCCTGGCCGCTTTCGGTCTCACCGAGCCCAACGCGGGTTCCGACGCCGGGGCGACCGAAACGACGGCCGTGTTCCGGGACGGGGAGTGGGTCCTCAACGGGACCAAGTGCTTCATCACCAACGCGAACCTCGCCGGAGTGGTCGTGGCCACCGCTGTGACCGACCCCGGGCGAGGCAGCCGGGGCATCAGCTCCTTTATCGTCCCGACTGACGCGCCCGGGTTCTCCGTGGGCAAGAAGTACGCCAAACTGGGGCTCAAGGCCTCCGACACGGCCGAACTCATCTTCGAGGACTGCCGTCTTCCCGCCGACGCCCTTCTCGGCGAGCGGAACGCGGGACTCAGGCAGTTCCTCACCGCCCTTGACGGGGGCCGCATCAGTATCGCCGCCCTTTCCGTAGGCATCGCCCAGGCCTGTCTGGACGCGAGCCTTCCCTACGCCAAGACGAGGGTGCAGTTCGGGCGTCCCATCTCGAGCTTCCAGGCCGTCCAGTTCAAGCTGGCCGACATGGCCATGGAGACGGAACTCGCCCGCCTGATGACCTACAAGGCGGCCTGGCTCAAGGACTCCGGGCGCCCGTTCAGCCGCGAGGCGGCCATGGCCAAGTTGTACGCCTCCGAGGTCTCCGTCCGCGCCGCCCTCCAGGCCGTCCAGATCCACGGCGGCTACGGCTACATGGAGGAGTACCCCGTCGAGCGCTACCTCCGCGACGCGAAACTGATGGAGATAGGGGAAGGGACGTCCGAGATACACCGCCTGGTCATCGCCAGGAGCCTGGGCTGTTAGGGGTGAGCCGAGTGGGCTACGAACCGTCCTACCAGGAGAAGACCGTGACCTACCGGCGTGTCGGGGAAGGGGAGCTCTTCACGGACCCGGACGTCGACCGGGCGAGGGAGTACTTCCGCTCCAAGTCGCGGGCCATGGTCCCGAAGGTGATGACGGTGAAGGAGGCCGTCTCCAGGTTCATCGCTGACGGCGACTACATCGCCGTGGGCGGGTTCGGGGGGACGCGCATCCCGACCGCCGTCCTCCACGAGATCGTCCGGCAGGGACGAAAGAACCTCGGCCTGTCCGGGCACACCGCAACCCACGACTGCCAGATCCTGGCCGCGGGAGGGTGCTTCGACCGTTGTGACGTCGCCTACGTCGTGGGGCTCGAGGCCCGCGGGCTTTCGCGGGTCGCGCGACGCCGTTTCGAGAAGGGTGGGGTGAAGGTCACCGAGTGGTCCAACGCCGCCCTCGCCTGGCGCTACAAGGCCGCGGCCATGGGGGTGTCCTTCCTCCCGGTGCGGACGATGCTCGGCACGGGCACGGGGGCCGCGAGCGCCGGCGTCCTGATGGAGTGCCCTTTCACCGGCAAGGTGTTCCTGGCCGTGCCGGCGCTCTACCCTGATGTGGCCATAATCCACGTCCACCGGGCCGATGTCTACGGTAACTCTCAGATAGACGGCATCCTGATCGCCGACTGGGACCTCGCCCGGGCGGCCCGGCGCCTCATCATCACCACCGAGCGCATCATCCCCCACGAGGACATCAGGGACGAGCCCGGCCGAACGGTCATCCCCTACTTCCTCGTCGACGCGGTCTGCGAGGTCCCCTACGGCAGCTACCCGGCGAACATGCCCTACGAGTACTACTCTGACGAGCGGCACCTGCGCGAGTGGCTCGAAGCCGAGGAGGACGAGGAACGCTTCAGGGCCTTTCTCGACCGGTACATCTACGGAGTGACGGACTTCATGGAGTACCTCGAGCGCTGCGGCGGCATCGAGCGGTTGCGCCAGCTCAGGGCGGAGGAGTTCTGCCTCAGGGACGAGCGGAGGGATAGCTGATGGCCAGTCGAGCGGCGGCGACGCCCGCCAAAGAGCCGGCCGGGCCCGAACCGGTTCCCTACAACCGGATGGAACTCATGATCTGTGTCGCCTCGCGCTATCTCGAGAACGGGGCGACGGTCGTCGTCGGCACAGGCGCCCCCTGCGCCGCCGCCATGCTTGCCCAGAGGACGGTAGCCCCGGACCTCATGATCATGTTCGAGGCCGGCGGCATCGGCCCCATCCTGCCGACGATGCCCATCTCCGTCGGCGACTCGCGGACCTACCATCGCGGCCTCGTGGCCTCGAGCATGGCCGAGATCATGGAGCACTGCCAGCGGGGACTCATCGACTACACCTTCCTCGGCGGGGCGCAGATCGACATGTACGGAAACATAAACTCGACGATGATCGGCACGGACCTCCAGCATCCGACCGTACGCTTCCCGGGAAGCGGTGGGGCCAACGACCTGGCCTCACTTTGTTGGCGGACGATGATGATCACTGTGCAGGACCCGCGCCGCTTCACCTCCAGGCTCGACTTCATCACCTCCCCGGGCTACCTCACGGGACCGGGGGCCAGGGAGGCGGCCGGCCTGCCGCCGGGCACAGGACCCTACAAGGTCATCACCGACCTCTGCGTCATCGGCTTCGACGACGATACGAAGAGGATGAAGGTGAACAGTCTCCACCCCGGTGTCGACCGGAGGACGGTGGAGGAAAGGACAGGCTTCGAACTGCTCTGGGAGGCCGACACGCCCGTGACGGACCCGCCCACACCGGAGGAACTCCGCGTTCTCCGGGCGGAGGTCGACCCCTATCGTTACATCATCGGACGCGGGTAGGGAGCGGGCCTGTCACGCCTGCCGGTCCCGGCCCGACGCCGGAAGCCCTCCGGGGCGCCGCGGGAGGTTTTGTCCGCGGGACCGTAGAAAGGTCGAGACGTCCGCGGCCGGCGACCTCCGGAGCGACCTGCGGGCCGATGACGTCCGCGGCCGGCGACCTCCGGGCCTCCGGGCCGATTCCTGGCAGTCGGGTGGGCTCCCGGTGCTCTCTGTCTTCAAGGACTACCGGCTTATCTGGGACACGTTGGACATCGCCATCGTGGCGTACATCATCTACCGGCTCTTCCTCCTCATCCGGGGCACCCGGGCCGTCCAGCTGGTGAAGGGGCTCTTCGTCCTCCTCCTCGTCGGAGTCGCCGCGAGGATCCTCGAGCTGACCACGGTCATCTACATCCTGGACTACGTGCAGATGGCCCTCATCGTCGCCGTCCCGGTGGTGTTCCAGCCCGAACTGCGCCGGGCCCTGGAACAGCTGGGCCGCGTGGGCCGCGGGGGGCTCTTCGCCTCCGCCGTGACCCTCCCTGAGGCCGAGGTGGCCAGGGTCATCGACGATATCGCCACGGCCTGCGACGTCCTGGGACGCAACAAGATCGGGGCCCTGATCGTCGTCGAGCGGGAGACGGGGCTCAAGGACATCGCCGAGACGGGGACGGCCATCGACGGGTTGGTCTCCTCGGCCTTCCTCATCAACATCTTCGTCCCCAACGCGCCGCTCCACGACGGTGCCGTCATCATCCGCGGCAACCGGGTCGCGGCCGCAGGCTGCTTCCTGCCCCTTTCGGAGAATCCCGACCTGAGCCGTGAGCTCGGGACCCGCCACCGGGCCGCGGTAGGGATGACCGAGCAGTCCGACGCCCTCGTCGTGGTCGTCTCCGAGGAGACAGGCTGGATATCCCTCGCCAACGCCGGCAAGCTCATCCGCCATCTCGACGACGCGACCCTGCGGGAGATGCTGGAGAACCTCATGAAGACGGAGACGTCCGCACCGGCGCCCTTCCGGCCGCTGGGGCTCGACCTTTTCGGGCTGAGGCAGACCGGGAGGGCCGGGAGCAGTCGGAGGAAGGGGGGCGGCCGTGGAGCGCCTGCTTGAGAAGGACGTGGTCCTGAAGGTCGTCGCCGTCCTCCTGGCCGTCTTCCTCTGGGTCCAGGCGACCGCGGAACTGAACCCCGTGGAGCAGTTCACCTTCGACGGTATCGGGGTAGTCCCCGAGAGCGTTCCGGAAGGGCTCGTGGTCATGGGGAACCCGCGCCCGGCGAAGGTCAACATAGCCGTGAGGTGCCGGACGCGCGTGCGCGAGAAACTCACCTCGTCCGACTTCGCCGCCCTCGTCTCTCTTGAGGGCGGGCACGCCGGCACCTACGACTATCCGGTGGAGGTGAGCGCGCCGGAAGGGGTCGAGCTCGTGGAAATCAGCCCGACCACGGTCTCCGTGACGCTGGAAGAAGTGGCGACGGCGGAGGTCCCGGTGAGGGTGGAGCTGGCTGGGACCTGTCCCGAAGGCTACGCCGCCGGGGAGGTGTCCGTCGTCCCCGCCGTCGTCACCGCCCGCGGGCCGGTGACGGCCGTCTCCCGCGTCGTGCGGGCTGTCGCCCACTACGACCTCTCGTCGGCGACCGGCGATGTCTCACAGGTCCTGACCGTCATCCCGGTCGACGCCGGCGGTTCCCGGGTGCCTCAGGTCGGCCTGGTGCCGTCCGAGGTGACGATGAGCCTCCCGGTCTTCACCCTGCCGCCTCCGGAGAGCCTCGACATCGACCCCACCCTCGTCGGAAGTCCGGCCGAGGGCTACGCCGTCCTGCGCGTCCGCTGCGTGCCCGACCGCGCCAGCGTCCGGCCGCGTCCGGGAGAGGTCGTGGCCGTCGACAGGCTCCACACGGAGCCGGTGGACATCTCCGGGCGGACGGCGGACGTCACGGCAACGGTGAAGGTGGTCGTTCCTCCGGAGGCCGCCTCGGTCACTCCCGGGGAGGTGGACGTCACGGTGGAGATCGGACCGGCGCGGGCGCTGTCCGGCTTGCCGGTGGCGGTCCGGAACGTGGCCCAGGGACTGGAGGCCGAGGTCAGGCCCCAGACCGTCTCCCTCGTCATCACCGGCCCGCGGAACCTCCTCGACCGCCTCGGGGCCGGCGATGTGTCCGCCTGGGTGGACGCCTCCGGACGGGGGAGCGGGACCTACTCCGCCCTGGTCGAGGTCGACCTTCCGGCCTGGTCCCTGGACCGGCTGGAGGTCTTCATCTGCAATCCGCCCGAGGTGACCCTCATCCTCGGACCATAGACGCTCCCGCCGGGCGGCCAGCGTCCGGCCGGAGAAACGGAGGTTCTTGTCTTGCCAAGGCTCTTTGGGACGGACGGAGTGCGGGGAGTGGCCAACGAGGAGCTGACGCCCGAGCAGGTCTTCCGCATCGGGCGGGCGGGGGCAGCCTACCTGGCCGCCTGCGCCTCGGGGACGGACCTCCGGGACCGGACGCGCCGGCCGGTCCGTACGTCGAGGAAGACCACCGGACGCCGGGGGAGGCCCTTCCTCGTCCTCGGCCGGGACACCCGCCTTTCCGGCGACCTTCTCTCCGCCGCCGTGACCGCCGGGTGCTGCTCGGTGGGGGTCGACATTCTCGACCTGGGCATCCTGCCGACCCCCGGTGTGGCCTATCTGACCCGGAGGCTGGGGGCCGCCGGCGGTATCGTGGTCTCGGCCTCGCACAACCCTGTCAACGACAACGGGATCAAGTTCTTCGACGCCGACGGCTACAAGCTGTCTCCGGAGGCCGAGGCCGAGATAGAGGCGAGGGTTCTCGCCAAGAGGGACCGACTGCCGCGGCCCGTGGGCGCGGGCGTCGGCTGCCGGCTGGACGGGCGGCGCCACCTCCGGAGCTACGAGGACCACCTCACCGGCCTGGCCGGTCGAGGCCTCAAGGGTCTCAAGGTCGTCGTCGACGCGGCCTTCGGGGCGGCGGCCGGCCTGGCCACCCGGGTCCTCCGGCGGGCGGGAGCCGAGGTCGTGCCGATGAACGACCTTCCGGACGGGAGCCGCATAAATGTGGAGTGCGGGTCGACGCATCCGGAAGAGATGAACGCCCGGGTGCGCCTGGAGGGCGCAGCCGTCGGGCTGGCCTTCGACGGGGACGCCGACAGGGTCATCGCCTCCGATGAGAACGGACGGACCGTCGACGGCGATGAGATGCTGGCCATCCTGGCCCTCGACATGATGGAGAGAGACCTCCTGCCGGGGCGGACCGTGGTGGCCACGGTGATGAGCAACCTGGGCCTTGACCTGGCCCTGCGGGCCGCCGGCGGCCGGGTTCTGCGGACTCCCGTCGGTGACCGGCACGTCCTGGAGGAGATGCTGCGGGGTGGGTACCTCCTGGGCGGCGAGCAGTCGGGGCACATCATCATCCTGGGCCAGAACACGACAGGCGACGGGCTGGGGGCGGGCATCAGCCTCCTGGAGGTGATGGTCCGTTCCGGGCGGCCGTTGTCAACTCTGGCCTCAAAAGTCCAGAAATTGCCTCAGGTGCTTGTGAACGTCCGGGCGGAGCGGAAGGAGAAACTGGAGACCAGCGAGAAGGTTGCGACCGCCATCGAACGGGTCCGTGAGGCCCTGGGACACACCGGGCATGTCCTCGTCCGGCCGTCCGGAACAGAGCCTGTTGTGCGCATAATGGTGGAAGGACGCGACGAGAGGCGGATCAGGGAGATGGCGCGTGAGCTGGCCGGGGTCGTGGCGGCCGAACTGGGAGGGGAGGTGGTGGACGACTAGGAGACCCGGTTTCGACCTGTCGGTCAGGACCCCGAAGAGCGAGCGGGGTGGGGAAGCGGGGAGCGGCCGTTCCCGCGGGGGACGGTGGCCCCCTGACACGATGCGAACGCTAAAGGTCGTCAAGGTGACCTAGCGCCTGAACTCCCGGAGGGCCCGGCTGGGCCGCTGCCGGCGGCCCGGGGTGCGGGGCTGAGGGGCGCCCGGGCGGCGGCCCCGAGGCGGGAGTTGACGAGGTCCGGGTTCATCGAAGTCTTCGGCGGATGCCCGGCGGCCGTGTCGCAGGCCGGATACAGGCTTCCGGCAAAACCGCCCGGCGACGGGCGGGACAAACGGAGCCTGGCGCGACGCTTCCCTCACCGCGTTCCCGTCGGGGCGCGGTCTTTC
>CAJXZV010000101.1 GCA_913063835.1 uncultured Eubacteriales bacterium | reverse complement strand
CGCCGACGGATAGGCGTCGCCGAACCTGGCCACGACGTCCTCGGCCAGGCGGCGGCCGGTCTCGATGTCCGGGGCGCCCCGGACGGCCTCCAGATAGGGCTTGAGAAGAGGCTGGACCTCCTCGGGCACCTTGTCCAGGACGTTCCCCATCTTGTGCACCCAGCAGGGGATACGCTCGGCCTCCGGCCAGATGGCACATGCGGCCTTGATGAGCCCCGGGGCCCCGTCGGTGGTCACCCTGAGGGGAGTGGGAAAGCTCCTCCGGACAAGGTCCCTGAGGTGCTCCAGCCAGTCCTCGTAGCTCTCCCTGTTGCCCAGGCTCATGTGGGTGAGGACCTTGGAGCCGTCGAGCAGGACGGCCCATGTGACCAGGATGCCCTCCTTGAGCCTCGCCTGCCGACGACCGACCGCACCAGGGCTATCGGCTCCGCGGTCGGACACCGGCCGAGCTCTTCGGCTCGGCTGCAAGTTGACCGGAGGTGGTGCTCCGTGCCTAAGAGTCAAGTGTCAACAGCAGGTGGAGCTAGGACATCCTCGACGGTTGGGGTTGCAATCGACAACCTTGGCCATGCTATGATCATTGTGGCTTCTCTGACGTGGATGCCGACATGCAGCACGACTACGATGAGATTTATGTGTGCGGATACACAAGGGACCAGAAGAACTTCCCGCTCCATCTTAACGAGCCTTTGCCTGCTGATGCTGACCTCTTGAAGATTATGGGCTTCAAGAACCCTGAATAAGTCTAGGGTAGCCAGGCTTCCGGGCTGATTGACCAAGTTACGTCGCGTCTGTGACACCAGACTGCTCGGCTTGATGATTCCAAGCCAAACTCATCGGGCAAGACTTCCTGCACGTCATTTGGGGAGCTGTCTACGGTGAGGCAAATGGTGAGAAACATAGCGGCGATAGTAGCCATGCTGGCTGCTACCTATATCACCACTCCGGGATTGCCGTCATCCGCGGAGTCGGTCGTCGTTCAACCGGAGCCACCATATGAACCGGCCGAGCCCCCTACGCACATAGTGGACGACTACTTCGCCATTCAGTCCGACCCCAACGTCGACTCAGAGACGAAAATCAAGTCGACGATAGATACCTACTTCCTTCACCCTTCGGCTCGAGAGTATGGTTGCTGGAGAGGCTCTCGACTTCGCGTTTCTGGTCGACCAGAATTCGGTGGCGGGCAGGAACCTTTACAACTACGAGATAGGCCGCCTCCAGTACTTGCTAGTCTGGCGGGCCTATCACTCAGATGGGCTCCCTTCACCCTTCACCCGCTATACGTACACTCTCGACTACCAGGCCATAGCCATAGACGGGGAGAGGGCCATCGTCGACTTGGTCTGCGAATTCACACTCTGGCAAGGCGAAATGAGCAGCTGGGAGAGATGTCCCCACCGCTTGACGCTCTCCCTCACAGCCGATGGCTGGAAGCTCGTGGACGACCTGTACTCGGATCCGTTCCGCCAGGGCCACCCCATAGGTTACGACTTCGCGGCGAATCTGCCGACCGAGGAGGAAGTCGATGACGGGCCATCCGGCCCTTCGTCAGTGGACCCCGGAGGAGCTGCCCAAGGAGCATCCGAACCCCGATCAGGAAACTGGGTCAGGGCGACCGGGGCCCTCATCCTGCTGGGAGCTGCCACGTGGCTCCTCTACCACTCCCGGCGGCTAAGTCGCAGAGTCGGACCGCCAGAGAATTGACCCAGCCTCGAGCGGCCCAGTTGCTTTTCGTCCAGCGGGCCGGTTTGAGATTCACCGCACCGGAGCTCCCCGGGGCGGGAAAGGGAGGTCCACGCCTGCCCTGACCAGGACACAGACCGTCGGTCGGGTCAGCCGCCTCACAGCGCGCTAAGTCTAGCCGGGAGACGGCCGGAAGTCAACGGCGGAGGGCGTCGACCGCACGCCGGCGGCGTCGCCTGAGCCCCGCAAATACTCCGGAACCTCGACGACGCCGCCGCTGTCGGTCCGCGGCTGAAGGCTTTTGGGCTAACCCCTGGCCGCGGCCAGCTTCTTCAGCGTCTCGAGCCTGGACCTCGCGTCCTCCTCGGCCTTCTTGAACAGCTCCTCCGCTCTCTCCGGGAAGGTGTGGACAAGGGAGGAGTACCTGACCTCGCCCATGAGGAAGTCGCGGAAGCTCCCGGTCGGGTCCTTGGAGTCGAGGGTGAACGGGTTCTCGCCGCGCTCCGCCGCGGCCGGGTTGTAGCGGTAGAGCGGCCAGTACCCGGCCTCCACGGCCTTCTTCTCCTCTTCCTGGGTGCGGGTCATGTCTATCCCGTGGTTGATGCACGGAGAGTAGGCGATGATGAGGGACGGGCCCGGGTAGCTCTCAGCCTCGATGAGGGCCTTCATGAGCTGGTTCCTGCTGGCCCCCATGGCCACGGAGGCGACGTAGACGTAGCCGTAGGTCATGGCCATGAGGCCGAGGTCCTTCTTCTTCGTCGGCTTGCCGGCCGACGCGAACTTGGCGACGGCCCCCGTCGGCGTGGCCTTCGAGGACTGGCCGCCCGTGTTGGAGTAGACCTCGGTGTCCAGGACGAGGATGTTGATGTCGGTCCCGGAAGCCAGGACGTGGTCGAGCCCGCCGTAGCCTATGTCGTAAGCCCAGCCGTCGCCGCCGAAGGCCCACACCGACCACTTCGTGAAGAACTCGGCGAGAGAAGCCACGCGGTCGAGCGCCGTCCGGGCCTCGCCCTTGACCCGCTTCCGGGCCTCGGGGAGGAGGGCCTTCACCCGGTCCCCGTACTCGTGAGACCTCTTCGGGTCGTCCATCGCCCCGAGCCACGCGGAGAGAGCCTCCTCGAGGTCGGCCGGGAGCCCTCCGGCCCGGAGCGCGTCGCCCACGGCCCGGGCCAGGCCCTCGCGCCTCTTGGCCACCCCGAGGGCGATGCCGTAGCCGAACTCGGCCGTGTCCTCGAAGAGGGAGTTGGCCCAGGCCGGGCCGCGGCCGTCCGGGCCGACGGTGTAAGGGCAGGTCGGCGAGCTGCCCCCGTAGATCGACGAACAGCCGGTCGCGTTGGCGATGATCATCCGGTCGCCGAAGAGCTGGGTGACGAGCTTGACGTAGGGCGTCTCACCACAGCCGGCGCAGGCCCCCGAGAACTCGAAGAGCGGGCGCAGGAACTGGCTCCCCTTGACCGTCGTCGGGTCGAAGACGTCGGTGATGAGCGGAAGCTTCTCGGCGTAGCTCCAGTTGCCCGCCTCGGCCAGGACGCCCTCCTCGATGGGGACCATCTTGAGGGGCTTGTCCTTGGACGGGCAGACCTCCAGACAGTTCCGGCACCCCGTGCAGTCGAGCGGCGACACCTGGATGCGGTAGCGCAGGCCCCTCGCCGCGGCCTCGCGGCCCTTCGCCGGCACGGTGACGAAGGATTCCGGAGCGTCCTCCAGGGTCTCCGGCTCGATGAGGAAGGGCCGGACCGCCGCGTGCGGACAGACCATGGCGCAGTGGTTGCACTGCGCGCACTTGTCCGGGGCATGCCACACGGGGACCTCGAGGGCTATGCCGCGCTTCTCGAAGCGGGTGGTCCCGGTCGGGCAGGTGCCGTCAGGGGACAGGGCGCTGACGGGGAGCCTGTCACCCTCCAGGGCCAGGACGGGACGGGCCACACGCTCGGTGTATTCCAGGGCGGCCCTGCCCGCCGGCCCCATGAGGGCCTCCACCTCCGCAGCGGCCCGGCCGAGGTCGTCCGAAGCGGCGGCCTCGTCGAGGGCCTCGGCCCAGGAGGACGGGTATTCGACCTCGACCAGACTCCCCAGGGCGCGGTCCACGGCAAGGATGTTCCTCCTGACAATCTCCTCGCCCTTGCGGCCGTAGGTCTTCTTTATGGCCTCCTTGATGTGCCCGATGGCTTCGTCGACGGGCATGATCCCGGCGACCTTGAAGAAGACGGCCTGCATGATGACGTTGATGCGGCCGCGCATGCCGACCTCGTCGGCGATGGCGTTGGCGTCGATGTTGAAGAACCTGGCCCTCTTGCGGGCGATGGCCCGCCTGACGTGGGCCGGGAGCTTCTCTTCCAGCTCTTCGGTCTTCCAGGGCGAGTTGAGCAGGAAGACCCCGCCGGGCTTGAGGTCCTTCAGAAGGTCGTACTTGGCGACATAGGACGGGTGGTGGCAGGCGACGAGGTCGGCCTGGTCGACGAAATAGCACGACTGGATGGGCCTCCGGCCGAACCGGAGGTGGGATATCGTCATGCCGCCGGATTTCTTGGAGTCGTAGGCGAAGTAGCCCTGGGCGTAGAGGTCCGTGTTGTCACCGATGATCTTGATGCTGTTCTTGTTGGCCCCCACCGTGCCGTCGGAACCCAGTCCGTAGAACTTGCACGAGTAGGTGCCTTCCGGCGCGGTGTCCAGCGCCGGACCGACCGCCAGAGAGGTCCCGGTCACGTCGTCGGTGATGCCCACCGTGAAGTGGTTCTTCGGCCTGTCGGCGGCGAGGTTGTCGAAGACCGCCTTGACCATGGCCGGCGTGAAGTCCTTCGAGCCGAGGCCGTAGCGCCCACCGTAGACCTCCGGGAGGTCCGACCGGCCGGCGCCGGACCACGGCGAACCGTCCGCAGCGGCCTCGGGCCTCGCCGCTTCGAGCAGTGCGGAGCAGACGTCCTCGTAGAGAGGTTCTCCCGGCGCACCGGGCTCCTTCGTCCGGTCGAGGGCGGCGATTCTCCGGCACGTGGGCGGAAGGGCCTGCCAGAAGTGTGTCCGGGAGAAGGGCCTGTAGAGCCTCACCTTGACCAGGCCCACCTTCTCTCCCCGCCCGACCAGGTGGTTCACGGTCTCCTCTATGACCTCGCAGGACGAGCCCATGGCCACGATGACCCGGTCGGCGTCCGGGGCCCCGACGTAATCGAAGAGGCTGTAGCGCCGTCCGGTGAGAGCGGCGAGCCTGTCCATGTTCTCGAGGACCACCGCCGGAAGGGCGTCGTAGAACCTGTTGGCCGCCTCCCGGTTCTGGAAGAAGATGTCCGGGTTCTGGGCCGTCCCCCTCTGGTGCGGGTGCTCCGGGGAGAGCGCCCTGGCGCGGAAGGCCTCGAGAGCCTTCCTGTCGACGAGTCCGGCGAGGTCGGCGTAGTCGAGGACCTCGACCTTCTGGATCTCGTGGGACGTGCGGAAGCCGTCGAAGAAATGTAGGAACGGGAGACTCGCCTGGATGGCGCTCAGGTGGGCCACAGCCCCCAGGTCCATGACCTCCTGGACAGACCCCGAGGCCAGGAGGGCGAACCCGGTCTGCCGCGCGGCCATCACGTCGGAGTGGTCCCCGAAGATGGACAGGGCGTGGGTGGCCAGGGCGCGGGCCGACACGTGGAAGACCCCGGGGAGCAGTTCACCCGCTATCTTGTACATGTTCGGAATCATGAGGAGAAGACCCTGTGAAGCCGTGAACGTCGAGGCGAGGGCACCGGCCGCGAGGATCCCGTGCACGGCCCCTGCAGCGCCGGCCTCGGACTGAAGTTCGACGACCTTCAGGACCTCCCCGAAGATGTTCTTCCGGCCGTGGGCCGCCCACTCGTCGCAGAGTTCCCCCATCGGGGACGAGGGTGTGATGGGGTAGATGGCGGCCACCTCACTGAAGGCGTAAGCGACATGAGCCGCCGCGGTGTTGCCGTCGATGGTCTCCTTGACTCCCGGCAATGCTCGTCTCCTCTCCCGTCCGTAAGGCCTGTTCTCTCTTTCAAGACTCCCTAGGTCGACCGGCCCGGCGGTGTCCAGAGGTTCTCACCGACTATGATAGCACCTCTCGGCCTCGGCCCGACCATATGGCCGACGAGAGGAAACATTCTGACAATAGGGCCCTATCCGCCACGGCTAAGCGACGTCACCAGCGTCCCTGCAGGAAGGCCAGAAGGTTCGGGAGGACCGACAGGACGAAGAGAGCGGGGACGAAGAAGACGATGGTGGCCAGGGTGAGCTTGAGGGGCAGGGCGGCGATCCGAGCCTCCAGGACCTGCCTCCGGCGGGTCCGCAAGGAGTCGGCCTGGGCCCGGAGGACCCGGGCCACCGGGGTCCCGAGCTCCAGTCCCTGCACGACCGACGCGGCGAAGGCCGCCGCCTCCCGTCCGCCGATCCGAGCCGCGGCGTCACGCAGGGCGGCGGCCGTCTCCCGCCCGGCCTGCACCTCCTCCAGGGCCACGGCGAGGGAGCGCCCCACCGGTCCGCCGCAGAGCGAGGCGGCCAGCCTCGCCGCGTCCAGGAGTCCGAGGCCGCTCTCGGCCCCCAGGGTCATGAGCTCGGCCACCTCAGGCAGCTCCCGGGCCACCGCCGCCCGGTGTCCGGCCGTCACGCGCGCCACCCAGACCCGAGGGCCCACAACCGCCAGAACGCCCACCCCGACGACGAGCCAGCCGGGCGGGACGCCGCCCCGGACGAGCCCTGTCGATACCAGGACCAAGCCTGCCGCCAGGGCTCCCAGGGTCCCGGCGAGATGGACGTCACCGGCGTCGAGGCCCCGTGCGGCAAGAGCCGCCCTGGCCTCGGCGTCCAGCGGCCAGAGAGACGCGAGGCCGGCCGGGAGCCTCCGCTTGACCCGTTCGGTCCAGCGCGCTCCCCCGGGCCGCCCCTCAGCCGAGGCCCGTCCGGTCCGGCCCGGCCGACCGGACCTGCGGGAGCCGCCGGCCTCCTGGATCCGTCTCAGCCGCTCCCACACCGCCGGCGACGGCGAAAGACCCATGACCAGGCACCCGAAGGCGGCGGCCGCCGCGGCCGCCGCCAGGGTCCGCGCCGTCTCCAGGACCTCCACGGTCATCCCTCCCCTTCGACCTCTCGCGCGACGGCCTCGACCATCCGGCGCACCACCACCACCCCCACACCCCAGGACACGGCGGCGCAGACCGACACCACAAGGCCCACAGGGCTCGTCAGGAGGGGTCCGAGCTGTGCCGGTTCGACCCACAGGATGTAGCCCAGCAGGACCGGTGGCAAAAGTCCCAGCAAGGCCGCTGTCGAACGGGCCTCCCCCGTACGGGCGGCGAGGTCACCGGTGAGCTGGCGCCTGTCGCGGAGGACCCCGGCGAGGTTCACCAGGAGGGCGGCCACATCTCCTCCTGTCCTCAGGTGGGTCTCGAGGCAGGCCGCGAGATAGACCGCCTCGGTCGCCGGCCACTCCCGGGCGAACTCCTGCAGGGCTTCCCGCAGCGGGGCTCCGGCGTGGAAGCTGTCGAGGACGCGGTCGAGAGCCTCGCGGACAGGCCCGTCCGACCTTCCTCTGGCCTCCTCCAGGGCCTGGACAGGCCCGTGTCCGGCCTTGAACGACGCCACCAGGACCTCGATCACGGCCTCCAGTCCGTCCCGGAACCTCCGCCGGCGTGCCCTTACAGCCGCCGACCTCCTTGCCTCCCAGGCCAAGACGGCGGCGGTCCCGCAGAGGACGGCCGGGACCGTCCCCCCCGCCAACATCCACCCCGCGCCGGCGCCGGCTGCGGCCGCCGCCGCTCCCGCGGCG
>CAJXZV010000100.1 GCA_913063835.1 uncultured Eubacteriales bacterium | reverse complement strand
CCCTAAGCTACGCCGCCTCCGGCCGTATACCTCCACCGGTCAGGGCGAGCAGTAGATGAAGTTCGACATGATCCACAGGAAGAAGCCAGACCCCGCCCGGGTCCAGTGGACGGCATCGACCCAGGCCTCGACCCGCCAGGCTTCCCGGCCTCCGGCCCCCGGCGGAACCAGCGGCTCGAAGGTCAGCTCGCGCCCGAAGGTGTTGGCCACGACCTTGCCGTTCCGAACGAGCCTTATCCAGGCCGAGGCCGGCAGGGCCACCTCGAACCGCACCCGGCGGCCCGCAGGGACCGTGTCGCCGGAGACGTACCGGCGCCCGTCGCCGTCGACCTCCCGAGCCTGGAAGGTGAACCCGTGGGGGCGGCCCCACGCCCGGTTGACCATGAAGGCCCGGCCCTGTCCGAGGGCCTTCAGGACGGCCGCCGCCCTGGCCTGCGGAGGGCCCTCGACGGCCTCGCTCTCCACCCAGACCGCCGTCTGCAGGGTGGAGAAGGCCCGCTCGTAGGGGAAGACGGTGAAGCGCAGCCCCCGCCACCAGGCCGGGTAGGCGTGCGCGTCCGTGCCGGCGATGCCCACCACGTGGCCGGAGGCCGCCAGCCTGTCCCAGCGGGCGACGGTCCTGGGGTCGGGAGGCGGGACGGCGCGGTAGAGACCGGCCAGGAAGGCCCGGATGACGTCCCTCCTGCTCCTCAGGAGCCGCGACCAGTCCGTCGACAGGTTCCAGACCTCCAGGCCGGTGAACCCACGGACCGTCCAATCCTCCCACCGGTAGCTCCGGACACCCAGGAACGGGTTCCCCTCGTCATCAGGATGGGCGACAAAACCCAGCACCCCCGGCCGTCCGCCCACGGCCTCGATGTACGAGGCAGGGTCCGGCCAGCCCGGGATGTCCTCCGGGGCCGGCGCCTCTGCGGGGTCGAGCCCAAGCACGAGGTAGTGGTTCTTCGGGGGACTGTACTCCAGCCCCGGCAACAGCAGGACCCCACGGTGGACGAGCGGCGCCCGGGCAGGCGTCCCTCCGCCCGAGGCCCGGCCCCGCCCTCCGGAAGGAGTGCGCCGCCGCGGCCGAGCAGCAGGGAGGTCCCCCGTGACCCGAGGGACGTGGTCGGTGATGGCGACGAAATCCAGCCCGACGGCAGCGGCCTTCTCGAGAATCTCCTCGGGAGTGCCACTCCCGTCCGACCGGGTCGAGTGACAGTGCAGCGACCCGACGACAAGCTTCAGGGGCCCGGCAGTCCCCTCGTTCACGGACGGCACGATTCGGCACCCGGCCCTCTCACACGCCACCCGCCCGTCCGAGCCGGACCGTTCTAGTCACCGATGTCCTCGAACCGGTCCTTCAACCTCTTCATGACCTCGGGCATCGTCGTGTACTCCATCTCGTCGAGCGGCAGGCGGTGAGGCTCGAACGGGCCCAGACGCCGGAAGAAATCAGCGAGTTCCAGGGCCTCGGAACGCGCGCGGTCGAAGGCCGGGTCTCTGAACAGGTCCTGGGGACCGATGAGCCGGCCGTCGCAGAGCTGGAACCCGAAGGCGACCACCCTGGGCGGCCCGTCGAAGCGCGTCGGGGTCGACTGGGCCTGGCTGACAGGCATGAGCGGCCCGTTGTGTGACCCGCGCATCCAGCCGGAGACGATGTGCGGGTGGGCGAAGGGCTCGAGGATCTCACCGACGGCCGGGAGGCCGCTCTGCGCCCGGACGATGAGCACGGGGTCGTCCTTCCCCACGTAGCGCCCTGCCATGAGGTTGAGGCGCTGGGTAGTGGAGACCGAGGCTATCTCCCCCGTCTTGGTGTACACGGACTTGATGGTGTAGCGTCCGGCCGCCCCGATGAGGACCAGGATGTCGTAGTACTCCTCCGGGAGGGAGAAGAGTATCTTCTTGTTCTCGTAGAGGTCGTGCACCTCGAACAGGAAGCCGGCGTGCATCTTCGGGTCGATGACCAGGCCGGCGGTGTTGAACGGGTCGGCGAAGATCTTGAAGAGCGGGAAGTTCCAGGCTCCCGGCTCCGTCTTGTCGGCCATGAAGATGATGACCGGCTCGGAGGGCCGCTCCTCGAACTCCATCTCGGCCACACCCGGACCCATGCCCTTCACGTTCCCCGAGAACGCGTCACTCAGAAGGTCCTGCCCGGCTCCGTAGAGCTTCATCTTCTTGGCCACGGCCGTGCAGGCCACGAACGTGTCCCAGGCCAGCCGGTGGATAGTCTCGGAGTCGACACCTTGCCGGTGGGTCATGATGAGTTGCATGTCGTCACCACAGGAGGTGACATGGAAGTCGACAAGAATCTCCCCGGCGTCGGCAAGCGACTGCCTGGCCCGCTCGATCAAGGCCGCGTGAACACCGGAGTGGCCGACCCACCCCCCCACGTCGGCCTTGATGACGCTGAGTGTGATCTTGCTCCTCTCCAAATCGACCCTCTCCCCTCGGCGGTGAAGAACTGGTTCTCGTGGCAGGCCCGGAATTCGAGCCCGGCCGGACCATATCCTCCACCGGGCCCGAATTCCCAAGGTTCAGGAGCCTCCGGCCCGGTCAGGTATGCTTATTCCCTGAGGGTCGCCTGGAACACCGCCGGAGCGCTCCACGGCCGACCGCCGGGCGGGGACCCCGGGCCCGACACCGGCGGCTGTAGGGCCGACCCACCACCGGAAGGAGAGCTAAGCCTCGACCCCGACCGCCGTCAGGAGGGCTTTCCAGTCGCAGTGGGTCCGAAGGTTCTTCCTCGCCACGGAGATGGCCTCGGCGTCCCCGGGCCGGATCTTGCGGGACACGTCGTGGAGCTTCTCCGCCGCCGTGTAGGTGTCATAGTGGACCAGGATGACGGGAACCTCTTTCTCCGCCGCCCGCGCCAGGACACGCACATCGGGATACAGGCCGCCCGTCAGGATGAGCACGGACGTGCTCGTCTCCAGGGCGGCGAGGGCCAGGTCCGCGCGGTCACCGCCCGTGATGACGGCCTTGTTCGTCGCGCGGCGGAGGTAGCTGAGGGCGCTCTCCAGGGTCATGGCGCCGACGAGGACATCCTCGACCACCCGGTCGAGATGCTCTTCGCCGACCAGGATCTCCCCGTTCAAGGCCTCCTGGAACTCGGCCACGGTGGGAGCCGAGAGTTCAAGGGAACGCGGGATGACCCCGAGGACCTTGTAGCCTGCCTTGGCCAGGTTCGGGCGGTAGATGCCCCTGGTCTTGTCCAGAAGGGTGCGGGGGACGTTGTTGAAGATGACGCCGGCCAAAGGCACCTTCTCCCGCTCGATGTGCCGGCAGAGCAGGAGGGCGGCGTCGAGGGAGTAGTCGTTCAGCACCTTCGAGACGAGGACCGCGGTCGACCCGAACTCCCGCGCCAGGGAGACGGCGTCAAGACCCACGCTCATCATGACGTAGGGCCAGTTGGTCCCTTCGACGATGACCACGTCCGCCTTCGCGCCGACCTCCTCGAAGCCGCGGCGGACGGCCTCGATGTCGCGCTTGGGGTCCTCGTACCTCGCCAGGTAGTGGGGGCTGGCGACGAAGGGCGATATCTTCTCCGCCGGGTGGGGCAGTTCGAGGACCTCCCTCATGAGCACGGCGTCCTCATCGACGGCGTCCCCGATCCCCGCCGGCGTCCAGACCGGTTTGTAGTAGCCGACGCTGACACCGCGCTCCTTCAGCTTGAGGGCCAGGGCGAGGCAGATGGCCGTCTTGCCGCTGCCGTACTGGCCCATCACGAACAGGCTCCTCACCAGAGAAGGCACCTCCTCAGGAGATGGTCATCTTCACGTCGAGCGCGCAGACCCCCTTCTCGTAGGCGACAAGGGGGTTGATGTCGAGCTCGGATATCTCGGGGAAATCCCTCACCAGTTGGGCCACGCGGGCGATGGTCTCGGCCACGGCCGCGGCGTCCAGGGGAGGCCGGCCCCGGTAGCCCCGCAGGAGGGTGTTCGCCTTGGTCTCAAGGATCATCCTCTCTATCTCGTCCATGGTCAGGCCTTTGGCCAGCCTGAAGGAGACGTCCTTGATCAGGTTGACCCAGATGCCGCCCAATCCGAACATGACCAGCGGGCCGAACTGCACGTCCCGGCTGACCCCGACGATGAACTCGGTCCCTCCGGGCATCATCTTCTGGACCTCGACACCCTCCACGGGCACCTGGGGCAGGACGCGGTGGACGCTCTCCAGGATTCCCAGGAAGCCCTCTCTGACCGCGGCGGCGTCCTCAAGACCGACCTTGACCCCTCCGACATCACTCTTGTGGGTGATCTTGGGCGAGGCCACCTTGAGGACGACGGGGTAGCCGAGTCTGTCGGCCGTCTCCACCGCCTCGGAGACCCGGACGGCCAGGTCGATGGGTGCGGCCGGGATGCCGTAGGCCTCAGCCACCCGATGGGCCTCACTGCCGAGAAGGACCAGCCGGCGCTTGCTCTTGACCGCGGCGAATATCTCCCTGACCTTGTCGCGGTCGACGTCGTCGAACACCGCGCCCCGGCCGACCGGAGGCCGCTTCATCAGTTCCCCGTACCTGACGAGCCCCGAAAGGGCCATGACCGCGCGCTCCGGGAACTCGTAGCTGGGCAGACCCGCCTGCTCGAGGATCTCGTTGGCCTCCCGCACGTTCTCGCCGCCGAGGAAGGCGGCGACGACCGGCTTCGCCGGGAATCTCTTCCTCTCCTCGATGATGCCCCTGGCCACCTCGGCCGGGTCTATGCCGGCCGGGCGCGTGAGGAGGCAGACCACGGCGTCCACCCCGGGGTCGGCGAGGACCAGGCGGAACGCGTTCCGGTACACCTCGGCGGTCGCATCCCCCAGCACGTCGACGGGGTTGTAGATGTTCGCCGCCGGGGGGAGGACACCGCGGAGCTCTTCGAGGGTCTTCTTGCTGAAGCCGGCCATGGTGAGTCCCCTGGCCTCGACCTGGTCGGTGGCGATGATGCCCGGACCCCCCGAGTTCGTCACGATGGCCACGCGGCGGCCTTTCGGGATGGGTTGGGTGGCGAAGGCGGTCGCGTAGTCGAAGAGCTCCTCCATCGTCGCGGCGCGGATGATGCCGGCCTGCCTGAAGGCCACGTCGTAGGCCAGGTCGCTGCCTGCCAGAGCTCCGGTGTGCGAAGAGGCGGCCTTGGCTCCGGCCTGGCTGGTCCCGGACTTGATGATGACCACGGGCTTCTTCCGGGCGGCCCGCGACGCCTCGTCCACGAACTCCTCCCCACGCTTGACGTCCTCGATATAGCCCAGAATGACCTTGCTGTAGTCGTCCTCGGCCGCGTCCCTGATGAAGTCCAGCTCGTCGAGGACGGCCTTGTTCCCCAGGCTCACGAACTTGGAGAAGCCGATGCCCCGCTCGAGGCTCCAGTCGAGGATGGCCGCACAGAGAGCCCCGCTCTGAGACAGGAAGGCGATGTCCCCGCGGTGCGGGAAGCCGGCCGAGAAGGAGGCGTTCAGCGGTGTGTGGGTGCCCATGATGCCGAGACAGTTGGGCCCGACCATGGTCATGCCGTACCGCCGGCAGGTCTCGACGAGGTCCTTCTCGAGGGCCAGCCCTTCCTTGCCCACCTCCCTGAACCCGGCGGTGACGACCACCAGGCACGGAACGCCCGCCTCCCCGCACTCGCGGACGACGGTGAGGGCCGCCTTGGCCGGCACGGCCACCACGGCCAGGCCGACCGGCTCAGGGACGGCCGCGACGCTGGGGTAGCACTTGAGGCCGAGGATCTCCTCTTCCTTCGGGTTCACGGGATAGACGGGTCCCCTGTACCCCGAATCGAGCACGTTCTTCAGGATGGCGTGACCTATCTTGCCCTCGGTCTTGGAGGCGCCGATGACAGCCACGGACGAGGGATGGAAGAGGTGTTCGAGAGCCGACCCCCTCCGCCCGGACGGTCTTCCTCCCACTGACACCCTCACCTCACGAAGGACTGCGTAGTTAGGTTCTCCCCAGGGGCGGTCCGGCAGACGCCCGCACGACACCGGTCCGGCAGACGCCTTCGGGCAGGATGACCCTGACGCCGCCGGACCTGACCGTGAAGCGCACCGGGAGCTCGCCGACAAGGTCGCCGTCGGCGTGCACCGGAACGGCACCGGCGGCACGAGGCGGGCCGGCCGCCCGCAGAACCACCTCGCGGCCACGAAACACCCTCACCTTCGGGTGCCGCGGATGCCGTCCGGCGAGGAGCAGGGGCACGAGGACCGACAGGTCGGCCAGGTTCACCGGCAGCACCAGGCACACGTCGAGGCAGCCGTCGGCCGGACTGGCCGGCGGGACGATCCTGACGCCCTTGCCGTAGAACGCCCCGTTCCCCACCGCCACCAGCAGAGCCTCGAGTTCGAGGACCTGCCCGTCGAGGACGACCTCGAGCAGGACAGGCCTGAAGGACGCGAGCGAACGCAGAGCGGCGACGAGGTACCCCGTCACCCCGCGAAGGCCGAGCCGGCCCTGCTCCGCGTACGTGCGGGCGATGACGGCGTCGAGCCCGGCCCCGGCCACGTTGAGAAAGGGCCTTGCCGCCTCCCCGCCGCCCGGGAACTCGATGAGCCCCAGGTCGCACGGGACGGCCCGGCCCCGGGCGACCACCCGGCAGGCCTCCCAGGCGTCCAGAGGCAGGCCCAGCGAGTAAGCCGTGCCGTTGCCCGTCCCGGCCGGGATTATGCCGAGCTCGAGCCCTGCATCGGCGGCAAGGCCCGCGGCGAGACGCACCGTGCCGTCACCCCCGACGGCCACGAGGGCCGAGGGAGGCTGCCCCCGCCGGGTGAGTTCCTCCGCGGCCGACCCCACGGCCGCCGCGGCCTCAGCCGGACCCCCCGGAAGGACGAGAAAGGCTTCCAGACCCAGGCCTCCCAGGGTGTGGACGACCTGGCGGGCCACCCGCAGGGCGGCACCGCCGCCGGCCGTGGGGTTGCCGAGCACGAGAACGGTCCTGGTCCGTGTCGGCCCCGATGAACAAGACCCGGCCACCCGCCACCGCCCTCCCCGCAGGCCTGGAACGAAATCAAGTCTATCGCCCCCGTCCGGGGGGGTCAACAGCCCGGGGAAACGCCGGAATTCGGCGTCAACTGACACCCATCTCCGCCTGGATGGCCTCGAGGAAGGAGAGGTCGTCCGTCAGGCGCCTGGCGGCGTCGAGGTACTCCTCGATGGTCCGGCGGCGGGCCCGGACGTCGATGCGGAAGGTCTTGATGGCCTCCTCGAAGTCCTCCGGGCCCACGGCGTCCGCCCCGCGGTCGAAGGCCGTGCGCTTGGCCCTCGTGACGACCTCCTCCAGCTCGGCCCCTGAGAAGTTCTCGGTCCGCGGCACGACCTTTTCCCGGAGGTAGGCCATGAGCTCTTCCTCCGGAAGGGCGAGGGGGGTCGGCGGGTGCCGACTGCCCTCACCGAGGCCGAGGTGCACGCGCATGACCTCCAGGCGCGCCGCAGGTCCGGGGTAGAGGAAGGGTATCTTGTAGTCGAAGCGCCCGGTCCGGGTGAAGGCCTCGTCCAGGTGGTCGGGCACGTTCGTCGTCCCGACGATGATGGCCTCGCGGTCGGGCCGCCCCAGCCACTCCAGGAACTGGGAGA
>CAJXZV010000099.1 GCA_913063835.1 uncultured Eubacteriales bacterium | reverse complement strand
CGGCCCGCCTGGCGAGACTCGCGTTGTGGGTGACCATGATGATGGTCCGGCCCTCCCGGTGCAGGTCCTTGAGCTAGAAGGGGTAGTGCTCGGCCCTGTCGGCGAGCCCAATCTCGCTTTTGTGCGGGGATGGCAGAGCGGCGGCGACCGTGAGACCGTGGAGGGTGCGCGCAGGTGTCGGCGGGGGCCCCGCGACTGCCCGGGTTGCGAGAAGCGCCATGTTCACGGGTACTATCGCGCTTCATCGTGGTCGGCGGGTGGCAGGGTGAGATTAAGATTCCGCGCCTTCGATGCCCGCTGTGCGGGCGGACGGCGGCGGTCCCGCCGTGGTTCTTCGCCCGGACGTCCCCGTATCCATGGTGTCTCAGGCAGGCCGTCATCGTGGCCTACCTGGCCGGCCGGGAGGGATACCGTCCTGCTGCGGCCCAGTTCGGCCTTGACTGACAGCTTGTTTGGGCCTGGCTGGACGCTCCTGCCCGTGAGGCGAAGGAGCTGCTCGTTGGGCTCATCGGTATCCCCCGCCTTTGCCCGTGGGAGCCTGCCGCGGGCAGGGCCCGGGCCTCGGGACGTGGACCCCTGCCCGGTGAAGGCGTTGACCCGCCGGAAACGGGAGGCCCTCGCAGGCCGTGTTAGAAATCCGTCCTGGTCCTTGCTCGAGTTGAACAGCTCGCGGTGACAAACAAGGCCGCGAAGGCGCTCCTTGAGGGGCATTTCAGCGCCTCTTTGCCGTGAAGTTGGTTGTTCCTACGAGAGGTGCCTCTTGGGTTTGATGTCCTCAGCGGACAGCCCGTCGTCGGAGCTTGAGACCAGGAATTTGCCGTCGAAGTCTTCCTCGGCCCGGATCCTGGCCCTATCGAGCCGGAGCTTGCCGGCCGGGGTCTGCTGGATGTACCGGCCGTAGACCTTGTGGGCCCTGGGGCGGCAGGCGGCCTTCCTGTGCGGCTCCCCGTCGAGCTGTCCCGTCCATCATCCCTTCTCGACGGGGGACCGTGGCTCCGAAGCGCTTTGCTGTCTATCGCCAATACCTCTCCGAAACCCTCCAGCTCGCCACAAAGCTCCGAGACTAAACGGTCGTATATCGTCTCGAGCTCCGCCTGCTTGGAGACCAGCCTCTTCAGGAACCGCGTGTAGGCGGCCGGCGAAGGCACCCTCTCCAGCCCGCACATCTCACGCAACTGGGCATTCCGCCATGTGCTCGATGACCAGCCGCAGCCGCTCCAAATCCTGAAGATTGTCCACCTCGCGCCAGGAGAACAGCCTCCGCTGCCGAATGATAGCCATACGAAGAGCCTCCTCTTGTTTCCTTCGCTGTGCGGAAGATTCCGCGTGGAAGGAGGCTCTTCCTGTCTCTCTGCCCGCTGGGGTCAATCCACGTGGCCGAACCCAGGTCCTCGAACCCCCATCACTTCGTCGGAATCTGGGGTAAGAATTTATTCCGTGCCCGCAATCCCTTGCTCCGCCTCATACTCCGGCAGCATTAATGGCTCGCGGACCCGCCGGCCCGAGCGCGCCCATCCCGGCTCATCCCGGCATCCGCGCCTCCTCGGAGACGGAGGCCAGGAAGTCCTCGAGGGAGCGGGGACCGAGGTCGCCCTGGGAGCGGTGCCGCACGGCCACCGTTGACGCCTGCTCCTCGCGGTTCCCCACCACGAGCATGTAGGGTACCTTTTCGAGCTGGGCCTGCCTCACCTTGTAGCCTATCTTCTCGTCACGGGCGTCGACCTCGACCCTGAGGCCCGCCTCCCGGAGGCGGCCTTGGACCTTCTCGGCGTAGGCGATGTTGCGTTCCGTGACAGGGAGGACCTTCACCTGCACCGGCGCGAGCCACATCGGGAAGGCCCCGCCGTAGTGCTCGATGAGGTTGCCGAGGAACCTCTCCATCGCCCCCAGGACGGTGCGGTGGACCATGTAGGGCCGGTGCGGCAGGTTGTCCTCACCCATGTAGGTGAGGTCGAAGCGCTCCGGGAGGTTGAAGTCGAACTGGATGGTCGGTCCCTGCCAGCCCCTGTCCAGGGCGTCGAAGAGCTTGATGTCGATCTTCGGGCCGTAGAAGGCGGCCTCGCCCACGGCCTTCTTGTAGGTCTCCCCGCGCCTTTCGAGGATGGCCTCGAGGACCGCCTCGGCCTCCCGCCACCGTTCCGGGTCTCCGGCGTACTTGTCCATGTTCTCGGGGTCGCTGAGCGAGAGCTCCATCTCGAAGCGGTCGAAGCCGAAGGACTTCAGGAGGAAGAGAGCCAGGTCGATGACCCCCTCTATCTCCGCCTCGAGCTGGTCCGGGCGGCAGAAGATGTGGGCGTCGTCCTGGGTGAACCCGCGGACGCGCAGGAGGCCGTGCAGGACCCCCGACCTCTCGTAACGGTAGACCGTGCCGAGTTCCGCCCAGCGGAGCGGAAGCTCGCGGTAGCTCCGCGTCCGGGACTTGTACATCAGGATGTGGAAGGGGCAGTTCATCGGCTTGACGAGGTACTCCACCCCGTCGATGTTCATGCCTGAGTACATGCTGTCCCTGTACCACTGTAGGTGGCCGCTCGTCTTCCAGAGGCCGGCCCTGGCGATGTGCGGGCTGTAGACGATGTCGTAGCCACGCTGGAGGTGCACCCTACGCCAGAAGTCCTCTATCAGCATCCTGACCGTCGCGCCCTTCGGGTGCCAGAGAACCAGACCGGCCCCTACCTCGTCGCTGAAGCTGAAGAGGTCGAGCTCCCGACCGAGCCGGCGGTGGTCCCGGCGCGCGGCCTCCTCGAGCCGCTCGAGGTGGGCCTCGAGCTGTTCCTTGGTCTCGAAGGCCGTCCCGTAGATGCGCTGGAGCATCTCCCGCCTCTCGTCACCGCGCCAGTAGGCGCCGGCGACGTTGAGGAGCTTGAAGGCCTCGGGGTCGATCTCCCCGGTCCGGGCGAGATGCGGCCCCGCGCAGAGGTCGGTGAACTCCCCCTGCGTGTAGCACGAGACCTCCTCGTCCTCGGGGAGCTCCTCGATGAGTTCGAGCTTGTACCTCTCCCCCGCCCGACGGAAGAACTCCTCCGCCTCCGCCCGCGGGAGCACCCGGCGCTCGATGGGAAGGTCCTCGGCGATGATACTCCTCATCTCGGCCTCGATGGCCTCGAGGTCCTCCGGCGTCAGCGGCCGTTCCAGCTCGAAGTCGTAGTAGAAGCCGTCGGCGATGGGCGGGCCGATGGCCAGGCGCGCCTCGGGAAAGAGCCTCTTGACCGCCTGGGCCATCACGTGCGCCACGCTGTGCCTGTAGGTGTCGAGTTCCGCCATCTCCTCTTCGCGCTCCTCTCCGGCGGGAGAAAGCCGAGAACCTCCCGCCCCTTGGTCCAAGGGACGGGAGGTTCCGTCCGCCTCCCGCGGTTCCACCCTCGTTGGCCCGGTCCCGGGCCCGCTCGATTCGGGACCTGTATCGGGGTCCTTCCGCCCGGCCTACGCAGGCGCGCGGCGCCTCACCGGCCCGCAGTCCCCTTCGACCGGGTCCTCCGGGGTGGTCTTCAGGTCTTCTCCGGCCGGGGCCGCTTCCAGCCTCTGGCGGCCCCTCTCTCTGGCCGGGCGCCCCCCGTCAGGAGGGCGCGGACCCTACTCGTCCCCGTCATCGGGCCGTAGCCCGGCGCGCGCGGCGCGCCGGCACCGGTTAGGTCGATTATAGAAGGCGCCCGGGAACGCTGTCAAACCCGACAGCTACTCGTCATGAGGCCCACGCTTCGGGAACTCGTCCGGATCCTGGTGCCAGAACGGTTCGCTGGAAATCTTGTCGGAGTAGCCGAAGAGGTCGTCCAACTTCACCCACAACTTGCCCATCGTCGGCGCCAGCGTCGCGGCGACCCACTCTATCTTCGACGGCGACGTCCGGAACATCTGGTAGTCCATCTCCACCGCCACGCAGACCACGTTGTCCATTTCGGACGGGAATTCCTCGTCGACGGGCGGTGTCTGGAAGTTCTTCCAGTACTCCGTCAGGTCTCCCTCAATACGAAGCTTCTTCCGGGGAGCACTCGTACGGCTTCCACCCCCTCTTGAGGGTCGGCCCCCACATGTGGTTGACCATCATCCCGAACGCCGTGTACCAGAGCAAAGAACCGGCGTCAGACAAAGCGAACTCGGGTGCTCCGGCGACGGTTCGGAAACTGAGGTAGATCTGCTTGCCGGCCATACGCAGCTTCTTGCCCATAGAGGCGATGAGAGAGAGAGCGAGTTCGGGGGTGCATTCCATCAGATGGCGGGCGGTGGCGGCGTCGATAAAGCGCGTCACTGTATCCCGCAGAGAGAGCTCGACTAGTGGTCAGGGTCCTTCTTCGGCTGGACGGTGCGGCTGGTGGCGCCCGCCGCCCGGCGCTCCTCCCGGCAGAGCCGGCATCCGCGGCAAGTCCTCACCCTGTCCTCGAAGACCGTCCTGATGGTGTCCAGGGCCTCCATCCGGTCGAGATGGACCGGGCAGTGAAGCACGATGCGCTCGGGAGCGATTGTGATGAGAGCCGAGACGAGGATGTCCTCGGTGTTCGCCTCCGCCTCGACCTCGAGGAACGACTCGGCCAGGTGGTCGTTCGACAGGACCTCGCCTTTGTCGTCAATGAGCTTGAAGGCGCCCTGGGGAAGGATGACGACGTGGACCAGCTTCAGTTTGGAAACCTGGCCCTCGACGAAATAGCGCAGAAGGCTTATGAACTCGAGGTATTCCCTTTCCATGAGGAAGTCGTCGACGGCCCGTCCGACGGCGTCACCGAGCTGTTCGCGGTAGTCGCGGAGCCGGAAGGTCACGAAGCCGTCGATGTTCATCTCCCGGTGGAAGGCCAGGTACTCGGCGACCAGGCGGAGGATGCGGCCCTTGCGCTCGACCCTCTTCAGGAGGTCGGGACGGCCGTCCGCCCGGCAGTCGAGGTTGCGGGTCGCCGCCGAGAGGACGGCCCTCCTCTCTCCGTGGTCGAAACCGTCACACTGCGACCACACGAGCTCCTGCAGGATGGTCCTCTCCCACTCGTTGACGATGAGGTCGGAGAGAGCGTTGGCCAGGTGATGCCGGAAGAGCTCCGGCAGGTTCTCCGGCGTGGGGACGCCCTCGCGGGTCTCCTCCAGTCGGCAGATGAAGAAGGTCGTGTCCCCGCGCCGACCTTCCTCGACGGCCACCGGGAGCCCCTGCTCGACCATGAAGGCGAACTCGAAGGAGAGCCGGTCGCGCACGCGATCGACGTTCCTCGCCGTGACGATGCAGAACTCCTCGACGGCCGACACCAGCTCGCGGCCTCCTCCACGACCCGAGGCGGAGCAGGCGGCTCTTCGGTCTCTGGTCTTGTGGCTCGGAAGCCGCCTCGCGCCCCTAGATGAGAACTGCCCGGGTCCGGCCCGGGCGCTACACTATATGTGCCCTCCGGAGGGTTGTTGTATGCGGCCGGGGACAGCCATTCGAGGGAGGACCTAGAGAGAATGGGAGATGAACCCAGGACCGGCAGAGCCGTCGTCTCGGGTCCGGGACGACCGGCCAACTCCGACGAGGTCTGGTTCGTGTTTACCTTCCGAGATGCGTGTGCTATAATACGCGTGCGGACCGGGCCAGCGAGGCCCGCCAGAGCCGCGCGGGCGGTTAGCTCAGTTGGTTAGAGTACCTGCTTGACATGCAGGGGGTCACTGGTTCAAATCCAGTACCGCCCACCACTCGGAAACATCGCGCAGCAGGTCTTTCGAGGCCTGCTGCGTTCTGCTTCAAGAGGGTCGGAGGACATCCGGCCCTCCGGCCGCACCGGGACGGTCCGCCGCCTCCGGGGAAGCCGGCGGGAACTCTCCGGCGCCGGCGTCCTCCGCCCGGCGCCGGGCCGCCCTGAGCGCCGCCTCGCGCACCTCGCCCGGGTCGGTGACCGGAGTCAGGCACCTCCCGTCGGCGCAGACGATGACCCGCGGCTCGCCCTGCCGCCGGGCCTCCGGCTCGCCGGCCTCCTCCCGACCGGCCCACCTCACCGTCCGGGCCGCGCAAACCGCGGCGGCGGCCTCCCGGGCCAGCGCGTGGACCGCCGGGTCTTCCGGTTCCCCGGCCACGGTGAGCACGGCCGTCGGCCCAACGGCCCGGTCGAGGGCGAGGGCGTAGTCGGCGGCCAGGATGCCGTATCGCCGGTGGGGCCCGAGGAAGACGACGAGGGCCCGCTCGGCCTCCATCCGCCATCGTTCCTCTCCCGTCGTCTCGGCCGCCCGGAGGAGGGCGACGGCCGTCCGGGAGTTCTCGTCGAGACCCTTCTGCCGGAAGCGGAGCCGGCCGGGCTTCTCACCCCCGGCCAGGGTGTCGAAGAACCCTCCGGAGGCGGGGTCCCCGAACGACCTCACGACGGCCTCGAGGAGGCCGACGGCCCGGTCGAGGAACCCCTCCTCACCTGTTACCTCGTAGGCATCGAGGAAGGCCAGACAGAGTTCTGCCGCGTCGGTCAGGAGGGCCGGCCCGTGCGGCCCCTCTTCGTCGACGCAGTGGGCGACGAGCCCGTCCTCGAGGCGGGCCAGACCCCAGGCGGACTCGAGGGCCACGAGAGCCGTCTCCCTCAGCCTCACGTCGGCCGTCGCCAGGTACGCGTCGAGGAAGCCCCTCACCGCGAGGGCGTTCCAGCCGACGTAGAGGGTCCGGTCCACCTCCGGAGCCTCACGCTCCCGCCGCTCCGCCTCGTCGAGCTTGTAGTAGGACTCGTCGGCGTCCTGGCTCCCGTAGAAGAACCCGCTCTCCGAGCGGAGCCAGGTCGTGAGGTACCGCACCAGCCCCCTCACGGTCTCGAGGTAGAACCCGTCACCAGTCAGCCGGGCCATCCTCGCGTAGAGGCTCAGAAGCTGCGCGTTGTCCTCGAGCATCTTCTCGAAATGGGGCACGTCCCAGCCCCGGGTCGTCGAGTAGCGGAAGAAGCCGCCGTCGACCTTGTCGTAGAGCCCTCCCGCGCGCATGGCCCTGAGGCTCTTCTCCACCATGGCCAGGGACTGCTCCTCGTCCGTCCGCAGGTGGAGGGTCAGGAGCAGTTCCAGGGCCTTCACCTGGGGGAACTTGGGGGCGACGCCGAAGCCGCCGTGAAGCGGGTCATAAGCCTCCTCGACTTTCCTCAGAACCTCCTCCACGGCCTCGAGGGCCCTGCCGCGGTCCAAGGCCGTGCCGGCGCCGGGCCCGGGCGCGGTCCCGGCGGCCGTCCGGCCCCCGGCTCCGGCACCTCCCGCGCCGTCTTCGCCGACGGGGCCTCCGGCCATCTCCCCCTCGTGCTCCCGGTAGAAGTCGGAGACCTTCCCGAGGAGCCTTTTCATGTCGTCCGGAGGGACGTAGGTCGTCCCTGTGAGAATCTCCCCGTCGGGGGTCAGGAAGACCGTCGTCGGCCACCCGCCCATGTTGTAGCGGCGGTTGACGTCCGGGCGACGGTCCGTGTCGACCCTCACCGGCACGAAGTCGCGGTTGACCGCCCGGACCACGTCCGGGTCCCGGTACGTCGTCTCGTCCATGACGTGGCACCAGTGGCACCAGACGGCCGAGATGTCCAGAAGGACGGGCTTGCGCGTCCTTGCCGCCTCGTCGAAGGCCTCCTGCCCCCACTCTCGCCAGAGTATCTCC
>CAJXZV010000098.1 GCA_913063835.1 uncultured Eubacteriales bacterium | reverse complement strand
AGGTGAACCTGTTCCACCACGGCTTCAAGGCCTGCAACGACTACCGCGGCGGCGACGACGCCATGGCGCGCGTGCGCTGCCCGGTGCTGTTCATCCTGGGCCGGCGCGATGCCATGCCCCCGCCGAAGGCGGCCGCCTCCAGTTCCGCCCGGAAGCCCGCGAACACAGGAGCACAGCCCAGCCGCAGGTAGAAATCAGGTTCCCCGTGGAAGACGGCGACAGCCATGCCCCGGGAGGCCATGAAGCGGAAGGCGTCCCGCACCACGGCCCGGCCATATCCCCGGCCCCGGTGCTCCGGATGGCAGCCGACGAGGGTCAGCTCGGCTCCCGGGACCCAACCCCGGGGCGTCCGGACCCGGCGGGGCAGGAGGGTGGCCGTGGCGACCGGCCGCCCGGCTGCGACCACGAGCCGCGTGTGTTCCGGGCGGAGGTCCGGGTCGTTGGCGGTGGTGTAATCCCAGATGCCGAGCTCGTCGTCCGGGTCCTCCCACACGGAGAGGATGAGCTCGCGCACGGCCGGGTAGTCTTCGGCCCGGGCCCCCCGGACCGCGACATCACCCGTGCCCTTCGGCCGCCTGCGGTCGGTCCTCGTCGTCCGTCCCTCCCCCGCTCCACTCTCTACTCCCACTCGATGGTCCCCGGGGGCTTGGAGGTCACATCGTAGACGACCCGGTTCACCTCGGGCACCCGGCTCACGATGCCCGAGGCGATACTCTCGAGGAGGTCGTGCGGGAGCCTGGCCCAGTCGGCCGTCATCCCGTCCTCGCTGGTGACCGCGCGCACCACGACCGTGTAGCCGTAGGTCCGGTCGTCGCCCATCACCCCGACGCTGCGGACGCCCGGCAGGACGGCGAAGTACTGCCAGAGCTCCCGGTCCAGGCCCGCGCGCCTCACCTCCTCCTGCACGACGGCGTCTGCCTCCCGCAAGATGTCGAGCTTCCGCTTTGTCACCGGCCCGACGATACGGACGGCGAGGCCCGGCCCGGGGAAGGGCTGACGCCAGACGATCTCCGGCGGCAGGCCCAGCTCCTCTCCCGCCGCGCGGACCTCGTCCTTGAAGAGGTTCCTCAGGGGCTCGACGATCCTCAGCGACATCCGCTCCGGAAGGCCGCCGACGTTGTGGTGGCTCTTGATGACGGCGGCCGTCCCGGTCGTCCCTCCGCTCTCGATGACGTCGGGATAGAGGGTGCCCTGGATGAGGAAGGCGTCCTGTCCCCCGGGGACCACGCCCAGACGACCGGCCTCTTCCTCGAAGACGCGGATGAACTCCTCACCGATGATCTTGCGCTTCCGCTCGGGGTTCCGGACGTGCGCCAGGCGCCTGAGGAAGCGGTCCTGGGCCTGGACGGCGACGAACGACTCGCCGAGGCGAGGGCGGAAGGTCCTTATGACCGCCTCCGCCTCACCCTTGCGCAGAAGACCATGGTCGACGAAAACAGCCGTCAGGCGGCCCCCGAGGGCCCGGTGGGCCATGGCCGCGGCCACGGCCGAGTCCACCCCGCCCGACAGGGCCACGAGGGCCCTCCCGCGGCCGACCTTCTCGGCCACCTCCCGGACACCGGCCTCGACGACGGCCTCCGGGGTCCAGAGGCCGCGGCAGCCGGCGATGCGGAAGAGGAAGTTCCCCAGGATGTCGCGCCCCCGCGGTGTGTGGACGACCTCCGGGTGGAACTGGACGCCGAAGAGGCGACGCCGGCGGTCGGCGAAGGCGGCCACCGGCGTGCTCTGTGTGCGGGCCAGGACCTCGAAGCCGGGCGGGGCCTCGAGCACGAGGTCCCCGTGGCTCATCCAGCACCACGTCTCCTTCTCGACACCGGCGAAGAGGTCGCGGTCGTCCGTGACGGTGAGCCGCGCGCGGCCGTACTCCCGCCGCTCGCCGCGCGCCACCTCCCCGCCGAGGAGGAAGGCCATGAGCTGCATCCCGTAGCAGATGCCCAGCACCGGGAGGCCGGTCTCAAAGAGCCCGAGGTCGAGCCGCGGGGCACCCTCACCGTAGACGCTGGCCGGACCGCCCGACAGGATGACCGCCTTGGGCCGGCGGGCGAGGAGGTCCGCCAGGGGGGTGGTGTGCGGGACCAGCTCGCAGTACACGCGGTGCTCGCGCACCCGCCTGGCGATGAGTTGGCTGTACTGGGCGCCGAAGTCGACCACGAGGACGAGCTCGGCCGAAGCCGGGGAGGCGGCGGGGCCTGTCATGAGCCGTCCACCTCCTGGCGGAGAACGAAGATGTAGGGGACGTTGCGGTAGAGGCCCTTGTAGTCCAGACCGTAGCCGACCACGAAGGCGTCGGGTATCTCGAAGCCGACGTAATCCAGCTCGACCTGGGTCCGGCGCCGGCTGGGCTTGTCGAGCAGCGCGCAGACCTTAAGTGAGGCCGGGCGCCGCCGCCGGAGGACGTCGACCAGGTAGCTCAGAGTGAGCCCTGTGTCGACGATGTCCTCCACGACGACGACGTGCCGTCCCTCTATGCTCTCGTCGAGGTCCTTGAGGATGCGGACCACGCCCGAGGTCGTGGTCGAGGCGCCGTAGCTGGAGACGCCCATGAAGTCGAAGACGGCGGGCACGGTGATGTGCCGGGCCAGGTCGGCCAGGAACATCCATGCGCCCTTGAGCACCCCCACGAAGAAGACCTCCCGGCCTTCGTAGTCGCGGGAGACGGCCTCGCCCAGCTCCCGCACCCTCCGCTGGATGGCCTCGGCCGAGAGCAGGACCTCCCGGTCGCCGAGGTCGAGGTGACCACCCTGATTGCCCAATAGTCTCCTCTCCTAACCCGCAGCCGGCGTTATGGTGCACGCAATTGGCCGGGGGCCCGGATTATCCTGCCCGCACGTCGGGCGGCCGACACCAGCCCCCTTCCGCAGGACCCTGTCCGGCCGGAAAATCCTGCGTAGCGCAGGACTTGCCTGGTATGTGCGGAAATGGTCACGACTGGACGTCTCCCCAAAGGTATGGCCGTTCGGCATCATCTCTCGCAGGAGGGACCACCGTTGGTGAAGCGGCGCCCCCGCCCGGCGGCTGTGCTCGCGGCCGCCCTTTGCGCGTTCATCGCTCTCTCCGCTCTCACCGCCGCCCCGGCGGGGCGCGCGGCGTTCGCCGCGCAGGACCCCCCGTTCGCCGCCCCCCGAGACCTCGCCGCCTCCCCCGGCAACTGTGTTGTCCACCTCTCCTGGCGGCCGCCGCCAGGGGAACCTCTTCAGGACGGCCTCCTGGGCTACCGGGTCTACCGGTCGGGCGGCCCCGGGGCGGGCGCAGGCGGCCGCGGCGCGGGTGCCGGCGGCGGTGGCGAAAGCGCCCCCGGTACAGGGCAAGACCTGCCGCCGGTCCTCGTCGCCTCCCTGGGGCCGGACGTGACAGAGTGGCTTGACTACGGTGTCTCGAACGGCCGGCCTTACACCTACACCGTGACGGCCTTCTACGACGACAAGGTGGAGGTCGCGGCGGCCGCACCCGTGGCGGCGACTCCTCGACCCATCGGTCTCACGGTGGTTCTCTTCGCCGGAGAGCCCTCCGCCCGGGTGAACGGGGAGGAAGTCCGCCTGGACGTCCCGTCGGAAATCGTGGCCGACCGGACCATGGTCCCCCTGCGCTTCGTCGCCGGCACCCTGGGGGCCGACGTCCAGTGGGAACCCGCCGAGCGGCAGGTCACGGTCGCCCTGGGAAGCCGCGTCGTCCGCCTCTGGGTCGGCCGCGAAGAGGCCGAACTCGGCGGCAGACCGGTGGCCGTCGATTCGCCCCCCGTCATCCGCGGCGGTCGGACGCTGGTCCCGGTCCGCTTCGTCTCCGAGGCCCTCGGGGCCCGCGTCGACTACGACCCCGTCGGGCGGCGGGTCACCCTCACCTACGCCGACACCGACGGGACCCCGGCGACAGCGGGACCCCTCCGCTCCGGCGTCCCGGTCAGGGCCGCCCTGAACGGGCCCGACGACGTCGACCATTACCGGTTCCGCGCATCGCCCGGGCAATGCGTCCGCCTCCGGACCAGGGACCTCACGGCGGGGTGTGACACCGTCCTGACCGTCCTCAGCCTCGACGGCGTCCCGCTGGCCTCCAACGACGACCGCACCCTCCGGACCTTCGAGTCGGAGGTCCTCTTCTGTCCGCCTGCTACGGCAGCCGGCATGACAACCCGGGCGGGCCCGGGCCCGGAGACCACCTACCTCGTCCGCGTCCAGTCGGCCGTCCCCGAAGGAGCCGACCCGGGAGGCGGCTACACCATCGTCCTCGAAGCGTGCGGCGGTGAGGCCGGCCACCCCCGTCAGGCCCTCGGGGTGGCCGTCGGCGGCGAGCCCGTCCGCGGCGTCCTGACCTCGGCCTCGTCCCGGGCCTGGTACCGCTTCACCGCCGAGGCCGGGCAGGTCTACTCCATCCGGACGTCGCACCTGGTCGGGACCGGCCCGTCCGGGGAGGTTGTGGAGGGCGACACCCTCCTCTCCCTCTACGCCCCTGACCCCGCCGCCGCGGCCGCCCACCCGGGCGGAGGAGGCGTCGAACCCTGGGACGGAAGACCCGAGGGCGACTGGCTGGTCATCCGTGACGACGACGCCGCGCCGGGCCCCGACGGAGCCTCTGAGATACGCTGGCTCTGCCGGCAGGGCGGCAGAGCCTACATCCTCGTCGAGGCGGCCCGGGGTCTCCACAGCCCCTACGTCCTGACCGTCTCCCCCCTCCCGGGCGCCGGCCACCGCTCGAGCCACCTCACCGCCGGGAAGGTCGTGCCTGACCATCAACAGGCCGCCGGCTGGCTGTCGTCCCCCGACGACGAGGACTGGTACGCCTTCGAGGCCGCCGCCGGCGTCCGCTACCACATCCAGACCTTCGACCTGGCGCCTTCCTGCGACACCGTCCTCACTCTCTACGCCGGTGACGGGCAGACCGTTCTCGCCGAGGATGACGACGCTCGGGGGTGCGGCTCCCTCATCGAGTGGACCGCCCCGGAGAGCGGCGCCCTGTACGTCAGGGTCACCGGGTGGGGTCACCCGCGGGCGACGGCCATCGGGTCGTACTCCTTCGCCGTCACCACCGTCTGGCCCGAGAACGACAACGACCCCTCCTACGCCGCCGAGCTCCGGCCGGGCGAACCGCCCCTCGAGCGGTCGCTGGTGACCGGTGACCGGGACTGGTTCCGCTTCGAGGCCGTCCCGGGGGTCACCTACACGGTCGAGACGGCCGCCCTCAGGGCGGGCTGTGACACCTGCCTCCTCCTGGTGGACGATGGCGCACGCCTCCTTGCGGCGAGCGACGACATCGACTACGAGGGCGGGAACCACGCCTCCCGGGTGCGGTGGACGGCGAGCGCGCGCGGAGTGGTCTACGTGTGCGTCTATCCCGTCCGAGTCGGCGAGGCCCGGCCGGGGACCGGGACCTACACCATCCGGCTTCACGCCCTGGACACCGGGGCGGAGCCCTGACAAGAGCGAGAGCCGCGCCCGGGCGATCCGGGCGCGGCTCCGGCCCCTACGGGTCACCTTACCTTCCCGACCGCTACATCCGCTACATCCGCTACATCGGCGGCATCTTGCCCGGGCCTTCGTCCTCCTCCTCGGGCTTGTCGACGACGACGGCCTCGGTCGTCAGGACGAGACCGGCGATGCTCGCCGCGTTCTGGAGGGCGGTCCGGGTGACCTTCACCGGGTCAGAGATGCCGGCCGCGACCAGGTCCCCGAACTCGCGGGTCAGGGCGTTGAACCCGTGGCCGGGCGGCGAGTCCTTGACCCGGCTCACCACGACGGACCCTTCGTGCCCGGCGTTCTCGGCGATCTGACGTGTGGGCTCCTCGAGAGCCCGGCGGACGATCTCGACCCCGACCTTCACGTCGCCCTCGGCCTCGACCTCGTCAAGGGCCTTGGCCGCGTCGAGGTAGATGCGGCCGCCTCCGGGGACGACACCCTCCTCGACGGCCGCCTTGGTGGCCGAGAGGGCGTCCTCGAAGCGGGCCTTGCGCTCCTTCAGCTCGACCTCTGTCGGGGCCCCGACCTTGATGACGGCCACGCCGCCGACCAGCTTCGCTAGGCGCTCCTGGAGCTTCTCGCGGTCCCAGTCGGAGTCGGTCTCCTCGATCTCCTTGCGGATGCGCGCCGCCCGCTTGTCGATGTCGGCCTGGCTGCCGCGGCCCTCCACGATGGTGGTCTCTTCCTTGGTGATGCGGACTTGACGGGCCCGGCCGAGCATGTCGAGGGTGACGTTCTCCCACTTGATGCCGAGCTGCTCGGAGACGACCTTGCCGCCGGTGATGATGGCCATGTCCTCGAGCATGGCCTTGCGGCGTTCACCGAAGCCCGGGGCCTTGACCGCGGCGCACTGCACGGTACCCCTGATGCGGTTGACGACCATCAGGGCCAGGGCCTCCCCCTCGACGTCCTCGGCCACGACCAGGAGGGGCTTGCCCTCCTGGGCCACGCGCTCCATCACGGGGATGAGGTCCCTCGCCGCGCTTATCTTCCGGTCGGAGAGGAGGATGTAGGGTTCGTCGAGGACGGCCTCCATCTTCTCGGAGTCGGTGATGAAGTACGGGGAGAGGTAGCCGCGGTCGAACTGCATGCCCTTGACAGCTTCCCACGTGGTCGTCATGCCGCGGCCTTCCTCGACGGTGATGATGCCGTCCTTGCCGACCTCCTCCATGCACTCCGCGATGACCCGCCCCACCTCCGGGTCGTTGCCGGCGATCGACGCGACCTGCTCGATGGACTCGCGGGTCTCGACGGGCTTGGCCGCGGCCTTCATGGCCTCCACGGCCTTCTCGGAAGCCAGCTTGATGCCTTTCCACAGCAGCATGGGGTTCGCGCCCGCGGCGACGTTCTTGAGGCCGGCCCTGATCATGCTCTGGGCCAGGACGGTGGCTGTCGTGGTCCCGTCACCGGCGTCGTCCTGGGTCTTGGTCGCGACCTCCCGCATCAGCTGGGCCCCGCAGTTCTCGTAGGGGTCGGGGAGCTCCACGTCCCGGGCCACCGTGACCCCGTCAGACGTCACGGTGGGCGGGCCCCACTTCTTGTCGAGGACGACGTTCCGGCCTCTCGGGCCGAGAGTGACCTTCACGACGTTGGCCACGGCGTCCACACCTCTCTCCAGGGAGAGGCGGGCCTCCTCGTTGAAGGCTAACTGTTTCGCCACCAGGGATTCCTCCTTCGCCTTGCATTTCCTGACCTTGGGGACCCGGCATAGTGTTGCCCGGCCCCGCTCAGGCATTCGGGTCAGAGGACACCGAGGATGTCGTCTTCGCGCAGGATGAGGTACTCCTCACCGTCCACCTTGACCTCGACACCCCCGTACTTCGAGAAGAGGACCCGGTCACCGACCTTGACGCTCAGCGGGAGGAGACTGCCGTCGTCAAGGCGGCGCCCCGGACCAACGGCCAGGACCTCACCCTGCTGAGGCCGTTCCTTGGCCGTATCCGGCAGGACGATGCCTCCTTCGGTCTTCTCCTCCACTTCGATGACCTTGACGACGACCCGGTCAGCCAAGGGCCTCAGGTTCACGCCAGAATCCCTCCTCAACCCTCCAGAAATGTATGTTAGCACTCCGGCGATGTGAGTGCTAACCACAGAGATAATACCGAAGACCCGGACGGGAAGTCAACCCGCCGCATTCCCTCGTTGCTGTCAAGCAAACGTGGGCAGAGCCCCATCGGCCTTGGTTTTTCAGAA
>CAJXZV010000097.1 GCA_913063835.1 uncultured Eubacteriales bacterium | reverse complement strand
CGAGGCCGGGCCGGCTCGACCTGGTCGCTTCCGCCCGGCTTCCCCGGGCCGCGGGCGGCGGGCGTCGTTCCCCCCGCCGGATGTCTCCACTGGATTCTCCCCGGTCTATTTCGAGGTCCTCTTCCCGGTGTCGTTCTCAGAGTCGTCGGCGCCACCGTCCCCGGGCGTCTCATCCGTCGTCCGCCCCGGTGGGTGGTCCCCGGCGTCCGAGGGCTTGGACGAGGGCTTGGAAGAGGGCCCGACGTCGGTGAACGTGAACCCCTTCTCCTCGTCGAAATCCACCCGCACCTTGCGGCCTGACTTGAACGTCCCCTCGAGGTACTCCTCAGAGAGCGGGTCCTCGACGAGCCGCACGATGGCACGCCTCAGGGGTCTTGCGCCGTAGGTGGGGTCGTTCCCCTCTTCGGCCAGCCTGGCCTTAGCTTTGTCGGTTACCTCGAGTTCGATGCCCATCTCCGCCAGGCGCCGACCGACGTCCTTGAGCATCAGCCCGACGATCTGCACGAGGTGCTCCATCTCCAGCGGCCGGAAGACGATGATCTCGTCCACACGGTTGAGGAACTCCGGCCGGAACTCGCGCTTCACCTGTTCCATCAGTTTCTCTTTCATCGCCTCGTAGTCCGAGGCCGGAGAGCGGTCGGCCCTGAAGCCCAGGCCGCCCTCCTTCGCTATCAGGTGGGCGCCGATGTTGGCCGTCATGACGATGACCGTGTTGCGGAAGTCGACGGTCCGGCCCTGGGCGTCGGTGAGTCTCCCGTCCTCCAGTATCTGGAGGAGGATGTTGAAGGCCTCCGGATGGGCCTTGTCTATCTCGTCGAAGAGGACGACCGAGTACGGGCGCCTCCGCACCGCTTCGGTGAGCTGGCCGCCCTCTTCGTGACCGACATACCCCGGAGGGGCGCCGACAAGGCGCGATACGTTGTGCCGCTCCATGTACTCGGACATGTCGATGCGGATGACGGCGTCCCTGTCACTGAAGAGGGCCTCCGCCAGCGCGAGGGCGAGGTGGGTCTTCCCGGTGCCGGTCGGCCCCAGGAAGATGAAGGACCCGATGGGCCGCCGCGGGTCCTTCAGCCCGGCCCGGGCCCGGCGGATGGCCCGGGCGACGGCGCGGACGGCGTCCTCCTGGTCTATCACCTGCTCATGGAGGACCTCCTCGAGGTTCAGCAGGCGCTGGGATTCTTCGACCTCGAGCTTTGTGACCGGGATGCCCGTCCAGGAAGAGACGATGTGAGCGATGTCCTCGGCTCCGACGACACTCTTCGCCTCGACCTTCTTGTGCTTCCACTCCCGTCTTGCGGCCTCCAGGCGCTCCCGCAGCTCACGTTCCTTGTCGCGGAGGCCCGCCGCCTTCTCGAACTCCTGGGCCGACACCGCCGCCTCCTTCTCCCGGACAAGCCGTTCGAGCTCTTCCTCCATCTCCTTCAGGTCGGGCGGGGCGGTGAAGGCCCTCAGGCGCACCCGGGAGGCGGCCTCGTCGATGAGGTCGATGGCCTTGTCCGGCAGGAACCGATCGGACACGAAACGGTCCGACAGCCGGACGGCCGCCTCGATGGCCTCGTCCAGGATCTCGACCCCGTGGTGAGCCTCATAGCGGTCCCGCAGTCCCCTGAGGATGGCAAGGGTCTCCTCGACGGTCGGCTCGGAGACGGTGATGGGTTGGAAGCGTCTCTCGAGGGCCGGGTCCTTCTCGATGTGCTTCCTGTACTCGTCCAGCGTCGTGGCTCCTATGCACTGGAGCTCTCCCCGGGCCAGGGCCGGCTTGAGGATGTTCGAGGCGTCGATGGCCCCTTCGGCCGCCCCGGCGCCGACGATGGTGTGGAGCTCGTCCACGAAGAGGATGATCTCGCCGCTGCCGCGGATCTCGTTCATCACCCTCTTCAGGCGTTCCTCGAACTCACCGCGGTACTTGGAACCCGCCACGAGCGAGGCCAGGTCGAGGGCCACGACCCGCCTGTCCTTCAAGACCTCCGGGACGCGGTTGTCAACGATGCGCTGGGCCAGCCCCTCGACGATGGCCGTCTTCCCGACGCCGGGCTCGCCGATGAGGGCGGGGTTGTTCTTGGTCCGGCGACTCAAGACCTGGATGACCCGTTCGATCTCCTTCTCGCGTCCGATGACCGGGTCCAGCTTGCCTTCGCGGGCGAGGGCGGTGAGGTCGCGGCCGTAGGTGTCAAGGGTCGGAGTCTTGGACCTGCCCGGGGCCTGGCGCTGCCGCCCGGGGGCCTGGATTCCGGGCGGCGCCGGCATGCCCGCGAGGTGCGCCCAGAGGCCCTGGGGGGTCTGGTGCCCGCCGAGGAGCTGGACGACCAGTCCCCGCGCCCGCTCCAGGTCGACACCCATCCCCTCGAGGGCCTTGGCCGCTATCCCTTCCCCTTCCCGCAGGAGGGCGAGAAGGAGGTGCTCCGTCCCGACGTAGTTGTGGCCGAGGCTCTGCGCCTCCCGCGGCGCGAGCTCCATGACGACCTTCTTTGCCCTCGGGGTCAGGACGACGCCCTCGACAGGGCCCTGCGGGCGGCCGGTCCCTCCGGCTCCGATCAACTTCTCGACTTCGCCCCGGGCCCGTTCGAGGTCGACGCCGAGCGCCTGGAGGACCTTCGTCCCGACGCCCTCACCCTCGCGGAGAAGACCCAAAAGGATGTGCTCGGTGCCGACCACGCCCTCCTTGCGGCGCCTGGCCTCCTCCTGGGCCAGGAGGATGACGCGCTGGGCCCTTTCGGTGTAACGAGCGAACATCGCTTGAACCTCCTTCCCGCGCGGCTCGGCCGCGCGCTGACACCTTTCTGCCTTCAGGCTGGTGCCGAGGCTGAAGCCTGTCCGTCGGGTCTGAGTCTGGACCGGATGAGGTCGGCTCTCATGGTGTCCCGCTCCCAGGGGTCGAGCTCGCGGCCGGCCATCTTCTGAAGGTACCCGGGCCTGATGGCCACCAGGAGCTCGTTCAGGACCTGGCGGTTCACCTGCGGGAGCAGCCCTAGGTCCACGCCCAGCCGGACGTCGCTGAGGTACTGCATCGCCTCCTTGGAAGAGAAGACGTGACCGTAGAGAAGGATGCCGTAGGCCCGACCCACCTTGTCCTCTATCTGCTCCTTCATCTCGGACATGAGCGATTCCCGAGCCTCTTTCTCCTGTGCGATGATTTGCTCGACGACGTTGCGGAGGTTCTGCACGATATCGGCCTCGGACTGGCCCAGGGTCACCTGGTTCGAGACCTGGAAGATGTTCCCGACGGCCTCGGTGCCCTCGCCGTAGAGTCCTCGGACGATGAAGCCGAGCTTGACCACGGTGGTGAAGACCTGACCCGCCTTGTTGTTGATGACGAGGGCCGGAAGATGGACCATCACCGAGGCCCTCATGCCGGTCCCGACGTTCGTCGGACAGGCCGTCAGGTAGCCGCGGTTCTCGGAGAAGGCGTACTCCATCTTCCCCTCGAGGAGATCGTCCACGCGGTCGGCGCGGTACAGGGCCTCCCGGAGCTGGAGGCCGGCGTAGAGGCACTGTATCCGGATGTGGTCCTCCTCGTTGATCATCACGCTGACGGATTCGTCCGGCGTGATGGCCGCCGCCCCCGAGGTCGAGTTGCGGGCGAGGTTGGGGCTGATGAGATGCTTCTCCACCAGCACCTGACGGTCGACGACGGACATCTCCGACATGCGGATGACCTCGGCGTCGTCCAGCCCCAGCTTGGCGGCATCCTTTGAGGCGAACGCCCTCCTGACCATCTCGATGACCTTCTCGCCCCGCTCGGGTGTCATGAGGTGGGGGAAGGGAAGACCTTCTATGTTGCGGGCCAGCCGGACCCGGCTGGAGATGACCGTGTCGGACTCGGGTCCGTCGGCCAGCATCCAGCGGCTGAGCGCCTTGCCTGTCAGGTCAGGGAAAAGAGTCACGCCCTCGTCACCCCACTTCCTTCTCCAACCTCTTGATCTCGTCCCGGAGTTCGGCGGCCTTCTCGAACTCCTCGGCCTTCACGGCTTCGGCGAGGGCTTCCCGCAGTCTCGCCAGCTCGCGGCGGGCCTTGATCGCCTCTCCGCTCCGGGCGGGGACCTTCCCCGTGTGCCGGGCCGAACCGTGGATCCGCCTGAGCACCGGGTCCAACCTCTCGCCGAACCGCTCGTAACACCCTGAACAGCCCAGGCGGCCCGTCCGGGAGAACTCCTCGAAGGTGAGGCCGCACGTCTCGCACTTGGGTGGCCCGGAGACCTTCAGCATCGGCACAGCCCCCTGCTGAAGGAGGCCGGCCAGGAAGCTCTGGATGGGGAACTGCGGCTCGACGAGGAACTCCAGTTCCCCCTTCTCGCGGGCGCACTGCTCGCAGAGACTCATCTCGGTCTTGCGACCGTTCACGATGCGCGTTATGTGAACGGTGGCCGGCCTCTTCCGGCATTCCTGGCAAAGCACTTGAGCCACCTCCAATGGTCTTCCGGCCTGTCCCCTTCCCCTAGGCCATCAAGGCGGCCAGGAGAGCCTTCATCACTCTCCCCCTGACCATGTCGCCTCCGGCCGACGGGGGCGGGAGCGGGACGGCGGTCAAGGCGGCCTCTATGAGGCCGGCCTCGCGTTCGCTGACAGCACCTCGGTTGCGAAGGAGCCTGACCATGTCCAGAGCCTGGGATGAGGTGAGTCCGCGGCCCGCCCTGGCGTAGAGTCGCCGCAGGAGGTCTGAGGAGTCGCCCTTGGTGACCTGGGCTATGACGATACAGCCTCCGGCTCCCCTCCGGCTCCTCACGATGAACCCCCGCTCCGGTGTGAACCGGGTCTCCAGGACGTAGTTTATCTGCGACGGAACGCACCGAAACCTAGCGGCCAGCTCCCGCCGGCTCACCTCCAGCATGTCCCGTTCTGTTTCCTCGATGAGTCGGAGAAGATAGGCTTCTATCGCGTCGGCCAGAGTGCCGGGCACGTTGACGACACCTCTCCAACATCCGGAGGCCGGGTTTGACCTTGACTGACCTTGACCATTATATGCCTCCGCATCCTGTTTGACAAGGGTTGCGCCACGGTCCTATAATGACTCCACCCAAACGGTGTCAAAGGTCTTCTCTCGAAGGCTCCAAAGGCTGTGAACGGACGAAGTAACCCGGCCGCCGCGGTCAGAGAGGGCCGCCCCAGGGCTGAGAGCGGCCTCCGACGGCCCCGGGTGAAATGCCTCCGGGAGCCGGTCACCGAACAGGAGTCACGGCCTCCGCCGGAGGGCGGGAGGCGCAAGGCCCAAGTAGGCTGACCCGGACGCCCCCGTTAACGGGCAGCGGCATGATGGTGCCGGCTGAGCGGACCCGGCTTCAGACCGGGTCAAGCAGGGTGGAAACGCGGGCCCCCGTCTCTGCACTGGCGGGGGCCTTCGGTTTGCGGGAAGCGATACGGCCACACGAAGCGACACAGTCAGGGAGGAGGAGACGACCTTGGCCTCGACACTCGTCAGTCACATCCGGGCCGTGTTCGAACGCGACCCGGCGGCGAAGAGCCTCCTGGAGGTCCTCCTCTGCTACCCGGGCGTTCACGCCCTCGTCCTCCACCGTCTGGCGCACCGGCTGTACCGGGCCCGCCTGTTCCTCCCGGCGCGGCTGGTCTCTCATTTGAGCCGGTTCCTGACCGGCATCGAGATACATCCCGGCGCAACCATCGGGCGTGGGGTCTTCATCGACCACGGTCTCGGGGTCGTCATCGGCGAGACGGCGGTGGTGGGCGACAACGTGACCATCTACCAGGGGGTCACCTTGGGCGGCACCGGGAAGGAGAAGGGGAAGAGGCACCCGACGGTGGAACCCGGCTGCGTGTTGGGCGTGGGGGCGAAGATCCTCGGCAACATAACCATCGGCCGAGGGAGCCGCATCGGCGCGGGGGCCGTCGTGGTCAAGGACGTCCCGCCGGATTGCACTGTCGTGGGGGTGCCGGGCAGGATTGTCGTCCGAAGCGGGGAACGGGTTGACCCGTTGGAACACGGCCGACTTCCGGACCCTGTCGCCGAGGCTCTCCGCGAGGAGCGTTCGAGGACCGAAGAGCTCCAGCGACGTGTGGACGGACTCGAAGCGCTCGTGCAGGAGCTGAGGAGAGAGCGGCGTACGGACGGAAGGCGGTTGGCCGGTGTGGGAGGTCGGCGATGATGACCATAAGGGTCCACAACACCCTGACCGGCCGCAAGGAGGAGTTCGTCCCGGCCGAAGACAGACGGGTCCGCATCTACGTCTGCGGCGTGACCCCCTACGCCGAGACCCATATCGGCCACGCCCGCCCGAGCGTCTTCTGGGACGTCGTCCGCCGGTACCTCGAGTACAAGGGCTACGACGTGCTTCTCGTCCAGAACTTCACCGATGTGGACGACAAGGTCATCGCCAGGGCGCGGGCGACCGGGCGCGACCCCCTCGAACTCTCGAGAGCCTACAGTGAAGAGTACCTCCAGGCCATGGACCGCCTGGGCGTGAGGCGGGCCGACGTGTACCCCCGCGTCTCCGACCACATCGACGACATAATCGAGGTCATCGTGGGACTGGTCGAACGGGGCTCGGCCTATGTATGTGACGGAGACGTGTTCTTCGATGTCTCGACCTTCCCTGACTACGGGAAGCTGTCTTCGCGCACGGTCGCGGAACTCAAGGCCGGGGCCCGGGTCGAGGTCGACGAGCGGAAGAGGAGCCCCGTGGACTTCGCCCTCTGGAAGAGCGCGAAGCCGGGTGAGCCCTCTTGGCCCAGCCCGTGGGGCCCGGGCCGGCCCGGCTGGCATATCGAGTGCACGGCCATGGCCCTCAAGTATCTCGGTTCCGGGTTCGATTTCCACGGAGGCGGCACGGAACTCGTCTTTCCCCACCACGAGAACGAGATCGCCCAGGCCGAGGCCTACACGGGTGAGGCGCCGTTCTGCCGGTACTGGCTGCACCATGAGATGATCAACGTCAGGGGCGAGAAGATGTCCAAGTCCCTCGGGAACTTCGTGCCCGCCGACGAGGTCCTTGACAGGGCCCCCGGGGGAGCCGTGCGCCTTCTCCTGCTCAGCGCGCACTACCGCAAGCCTCTCGATTTCGACTGGGACATCCTCGAGGAGAACGTCAGGGCCTGGCGGCGCCTGAACGACGCCGCGGCGGGCCTCCGCGGGGCCCTGGCGGCGCGCGGCCGCTCGACGGCGTGTACCTGCGCTACCCGATGCAGGATCTGCTGCGGCTGGTGGCGCTGGAATCGTGGCGCAACCGATGCATCGTCATTGGCGAAGACCTGGGCACCGTGCCTGCTGGCCTGCGCGACAAGCTCGCCGACGACGGCCTGCTCGGCATGCGCATCCTCTGGTTCGAGCGCGAATACACGCGCGACGATGCGCCCTTCAAGGCGCCGCGCACGTGGGCGCCAGCCTCCGTCGCGATGACCAGCACGCACGACCTGCCCACGCTCGTCGGCTGGTGGATCGGCAACGATCTGCGCTGGCAAGCCCAGCTCGGCCTGCTGCCGGCCGGCATGAGCGAGAGCGAGGCGCACGCGCGCCGCATGGACGATCGCGCCGCACTGGTTGCCGCCTTTGCAGAGCACAACCGGCTGGTGCTGGCCGATGGCGGCGTGCCGATGATCGGCGTGGCGTCGCTGCAGGCGGCGCTGGAACAGACGCGCGTGGCCACCGCGGCGCAAGCTGAAGTCATCTTGCAAGCCAGCGCGCAGGACTTTGCCACGGCAGCCACCGTGTTTACGGGCGCGGCCAATACGCCGCTTG
>CAJXZV010000096.1 GCA_913063835.1 uncultured Eubacteriales bacterium | reverse complement strand
CAGGCCGAGGCCGACGCCTTCGACGTCAGCCAGCCCAGATGGGCCGACAACCTGCCGTGGACCCGCGCCGTGCTGGAGGAGACGATGCGCCTGTTCCCGCCCGCCCCGACCATGGCCCGCACCGCCCTGGCCGACGACGATGCCGGTGCGGAGCAGGACGACGCGGACGCCCTCGGGGGCACGCTCGGCCGCCGCTTCCCACGCGCGGCGGACGTCGGCGAGGACCCGGTAGAGGGACGAGGCCCTGCCCTTCGGGACGGGACCCTCCGGGACTTCGAGGACCTTCACCGTCAGGAGCCTCGAGCCGTAGTCGAGACTGATGGTGTCGCCGTTCTTCACCTGCGACCCGGCCTTGGCCGGTCGGCCGTTCAGCAGGATGCGCCCGTTGTCACAGGCCTCCTTGGCCACCGTACGGCGCTTGACCAGGCGGCTGGCCTTGAGGTAGACGTCGAGTCGCACACAGGTTCCCTCCCGCAAAGCCGAGGGCCCCCGGTCGGTCTGGCGTCCGGGGACCCTCGCGTCGTCGGTCTTGCGGCCTGTCCTATTCCGGCAGCGGCTTGGCGGTCTTGACCTTCTCCTTCAGGGCCCTGCTGGCCTTGAGAGCCGGCACCCAGGCCCCCGGGACCCAGACCGTCTCCCCCGTCCGGGGGTTCTTCGCCTCACGTCCCTTCCGGGAACGCAACTCGAAGGTCCCGAAGCCCACGAGCGAGACCTTCTCGCCTCCGGCGAGAGCCTCCTCGATACACTCGAAGACAGCGCTGACGGCTTTCTCGGAGTCTTTCTTGGTGAGACCGGCCTTCTCGGCCACCTTGGCCACCAGCTCCGCTTTGTTCAAACACAGTCCCTCCCCGAGCCAGATGTCTCCGCCGCATGGTTGGGACGTCTCAAGGGCCGTCCCCGAATCCTCTCCGCTCCCTCCACCCGTTCCAAGGTTGTCCAGAGGGTACGGGCTTAATTCCTTCCCCCGCCCCGGGCGTCCCGGCCGGAAGCAGCCGGGAAGCGCCGCTCAGACCTCGTCGAGCTCCCGTGCCATCCGCACGGCGGCCTCCTTCAACACGAGTTCGGCCTCGAGCCCTCGGCTGCGGGCCTCCTCGAGGAGGCAGAGGAGGCGGCGCGCGAGGTCGCCCTCCCCGGGCCCGAGCCCGGCGGCGGCACGCTCGATCATCGACCGGACCGGCCGCCCCGTCCTCGCCGCGCGCTCGAGGAGCTTCTGGGCCTGCATGAGAGCGGGCAGGTGGGCCTCCAGCCTGACCTTGCCCCCCCTCTCGCCCGAGGCGGCCTCCTCGCGCTTGATGTCCTCCCACTGCCTCAGGACGGCCGACGCCGACCGGGCCTGCCGTTCCCCGAAGACGTGAGGGTGCCGCCGCACCAGCTTGGCGACGATGCCGTCCACGACCTCGCCCACGTCGAAACGGTTCTCCCTGGCGGCCAGGGCGGCGTGGAAGACGACCTGGAGGAGGAGGTCCCCGAGCTCCTCCTTCAGCTTGTCCGGGTCCCCTCCGTCTATCGCCGCCACGACCTCGTAGGCCTCCTCGATCACGTAGGGGCGGAGCGACCGGTGGTCCTGCTCCCGGTCCCAGGGGCAGCCCCCGGGACCGAGGAGGCGCTCCATCACCTGGACGAGGGGGTCGAGCGGGTACCTGGCCTCCCTAGCCACGGGCGAGCCCCAGTCCCTTCAACAGCCGCCAGAGCCCCGGTCCGACCTTCGGTATTAGGGAGAAGTCCCGCTCGCTGACGCCGCCGACGAGCAGGAGGACGAGGCCGTAGACGACGCCGCCGACAGCCACCGACGCCAGGGTGGCCAGGTCGGACCCCATCAGGACCTCAAGGCGCGGGAAGCCGAGGTGGACGGCCACGCCCATGACCGCCGAAGCGACCAGGGGCTTCAGTATCGCCCCTCCGACATCGACCCTGAACCCGACCATCCGGTAGACGGCCCACACGTTGAGCGCGGCGGCGACCATGAACCCGAACACCGTGCTGAAGGCCGCCCCCCGGATGTTCAGGGCGGGGACGCCCGTGAGGACCCAGGCCAGGATGCTCTTGACCACCGCCCCGGTGATGAGGTTCCTCACCGGGATGTCCGTCCGGCCGAGGCCCTGGAGCACCCCCGAAGTCGTCATCTGGAGCATCAGGAAGACGACCCCGAAGGAGAGGGCCGCGAGGGGCACTCCAGCTTCCGGCACCCGGTAGAGCAGGCCGGAGACGGGCGTGGCCAGGAGCCAGAGCCCCACGGTGGCCGGAAGGGCGACGAGAAGGGTCGCCCTCAGCCCGGATGAGGTCCGGCCGTGGAGGGCCGACCTGTCCCCCACAGCCTGAGCCTCGGAGATGGCCGGCACGAGGCTGGTGTGTATCCCGTAGGAGACGACGGCCGGCAGGTTGACCAGGGCCCCGGCCATCTGGGAGAGCTGTCCGTAGAGCTCCGTCGAGCGCACCACGGAGAAGCCGATGGCCTGCAGGCGCGTGGGGACGACGAGGAGGTCGACGAGGTTCATCACCGGGATGACCACGCCGGCGATGGAGATGGGGACGGCCAGGGCGAAGACCCGGCGGACGATGGTCCCGACCCCGTCCGGCGGGACCCGGGCGGCCCGGGAGGCCGGAGGCGAACGCCGGGCCCGCTCTCGGCGTGTGGCGTACAGGGCCCAGAGAAGGTAGGCCAGCCCCATAGCCGCTCCGACCACCGCCCCGAAGGCCGCTCCGCCGGCCGCCACCGGCAGTCCGAGAGGCAGGAGCACGTAGGCCAGGACGAGGAGGGAGGCGACGCGGAAGAACTGCTCGATGACCTGGGAGGCGGCCGGGTGGAACATCTGCTGGTAGCCCTGGAAGTACCCTCGGAAGGAGCCCTGGAGGGCCGCCAGGAAGACGGCCGGACTGAGGGCCAGGATGGAGTAGTAGGCGTCGGGGTTTCTCTGGGTGTGGAGGGCCAGAGGCATGGCCGTCAGGGCCAGGGCCGCCGCGGCGACGAAGCCGACGGCGGCTAGGAGGACCGCGGAGACGACGAAGACGCGGCGCGCCCCCTGTTCATCGCCTAGGGCGAGCTTCTCGGCCATGAGCTTCGAGATGGCCACGTTGATGCCCACCGTGGCGACGGACAGGAGGGTGACGTAGATGGTGTAGCCGGCCCCGTAGAGCCCCATCCCGTAGCTGCCCAGAAGGCGGGTGAGCGGGATGCGGTAGACGGCCCCGAGAACGCGGCTCAGCATCGCCCCCCCGGCCAGGAGCATGGCCCCCTGCAGGTAGGCCGAACGCGTCCCATCCCGAACGGTCAAGGGTTCCTGTCACCTGCCTGTCGCTCCGGCGGCATGCACACCCTGAACGGACACGGGCGCCCCGCTCAGAGGTCTCACGGGCGCACTAGGCCATTATACCACCATTCGCGGACCAGAGGCGGACCTGGAAGGGTTCCAGCGCCGCGCGAGGGAGGTCCTTCCACGCGGCACAGGCGTCCGAACAAGCGGGGGCGCGGGGGAGATGTGAGGAGAGGAGGCGGCGGAAGGGCAGATGAGCCGGGGAGCGGACCGTACGGCCCGCTCCCCGGTGAAGACCTCCGGCCCCCGGCCCTCTTCCAGGCGGACCGCCCCGCCGGTGAGGGGCCGGGGACAGGCCCCCTTCACTGCTCCATCTGCTTGGCCAGGAACCCGGCCGCGGTCTCGACCAGCTTGAGTTCTGTCGGACCCATCTCGACGTCGGGGTCGCGGGAGGCCATGATCACCGCACCGATGGGGTCCCCCGCGGCGACGATGGGGGCCACCACCAGGGCCGTGAACTTGCACCTCTCCTCATCCTCGGTGATGGCCGCCTCGGGGATGAAATCCTCGTCGGCACCGCGGTTCAGAAGAAGACTCCTCCGCTCCTCCATGACGTGCTCGGTCAAGGAACCGATGCGACGCTCGAGGAACTCTTTCTTGGGGGCCCCGGAGACGGCCACGACCTCGTCGCGGTCCGTGATGATGGCTATGTGCCCGACGGCTTCGTAGAGCGAATCGGCGTACTCCTTGGCGAAGTCGCCGAGCTCGCCGATCGGGGAGTACTTCTTGAGGATCACCTCTCCCTCGCGATCGACGAAGATCTCAAGAGGGTCTCCCTCGCGAATTCTCATCGTGCGTCGGATCTCTTTGGGTATGACAACTCGGCCAAGGTCGTCTATCCTTCGGACAATGCCCGTGGCCTTCATGCGGGTTCCCTCCTCGACAACGGACTGCGACTGACCGCTCGCACCGATAGGGTATAACTCGGTTGACACGGATATTCATTTATACCAGTGGGACCAGCCCACGGTCACGTGTTAGCTGGGACCAGAGATCTCGGCCTTGGCCCGCAGGTCCATGAGGAGCCGGCTGTAGGCTTCCTCCCTCTTCTTCCTCAATGCGTCCTGGGTTAGTGTGTCCCTCACGTCCTCCAAAGATAACCCCGCCTCGTCCAGGCTTTCCTTATACTCTTCGTAAAGGGCCAGCACGTCTTCTTCGGTCACGGACACCTCGGCCGTGACCTCCTGGTAGAGCTTCTGAGCGTAGACCTGTCCCCTGGCGAAGCGGTCGAGGTCCTCGTCGGTGACCCCCAGCCTCATCCTGGCCAGGCTCCTCGCCAGCCGGGTCTTGTAGACCATCTTGAGGCTCTGTTCGAAGCTCTCCCTGGTCTCGGCGAGGTCTTCGGCCGTGACGGTGAGGCCTCTCCGCTCGGCCTCGGCCTCGACCAGGTACTCGTCCACCAGTTGCTCCAGGAGCGCCTGCCTGAACGTCACGTCGAAGTCGCCGCGCCCGAGACCGTAGAGATACCTCAACACGTTCTCGCGGCGGACGAGGTCCCCCTCTGTTATGGCCCGCCCGTCGACGACCCTCAAGACGGTGTCGAGGCCGGTGTCATCAGGGTGAAGGCTCACGACGCCCCACGTCCCCAGACTCGCCAGGAGCACCACGGCCAGGACCAGAGCCGTCAGCCGGGCACCCCGCTCCCTTAGGAACCCCCTCCGGTCGTGCCGCCTCGTCTTGGCTTCCTCTCTCTGTTTCCGCCGCCTGGCGGCCCTCGACATCCGCGCCATTCTCCAAGGTCATCCCCTTCCCGACATCATCCGACGCACGTAGCCCGACGCGGCGTGTTCTCCCTCCCTCACCGGGACCTCCCGGATGTCGCCGGAGGCTCCTTCACCGCCCTCCGGTCGGCCACGTCGGCGAGGAGATCCAACAGGCCCCGCAGGGCCTCCACGTTCTCCCGGCTCCCTTCTTCCCTCCGGTCGCCGAGACGCGGCCGCCGCCCGCGCCTGTAGGTGAGGAGCACGGCCGTCGACGACGAACGGACCGACAGGCCGGGGACCTTCCCGACCCTTTCCAGAAGGGCCTCGCGCACGGCCGGGTCCGGGTGCTCCAGGCGGGCCATCAGCCCGCCGCTCCGGTCCGCGGCCACGGACGTGACCCCCAGCGACGCGCCCACGGCCCGCAGGGCGGCCACGGTCAGGAGGTTTTCGACCGGGCCCGGCAGGGGTCCGTAGCGGTCCGTCAGCTCCTCCCTCAGCTCCTGGACCTCGGTGAGGTCGGCGACGGCGGCCATCCGCCGGTACACCTCCATCTTCTGCCGCGAGTCCGGGATGTAGGCGTCCGGGATGTAGGCGTCGACGCTGACCTCGATCGAGGTCTCCGCGGTCTGCGGCGGGGGCTCCCCCTTGATGGTCCTCACCGCCTCCTCGAGCATCTGGCAGTACAGCTCGAACCCGACGGAGGCGATGTGGCCGTGCTGCTCCGGCCCCAGGAGGTTCCCGGCCCCGCGTATCTCGAGGTCGCGGAGGGCGACCCGGTAGCCCGAGCCGAGCTCGGTGAACTCCCGGATGGCCTCCAGTCTCTTCTCCGCCGCCTCGGACACGACCCTGCCCCTGCGGTAGGTGAAGTACGCGTAGGCGACGCGGCTGGACCGCCCGACCCGACCCCTCAACTGGTAGAGCTGAGCCAGACCCAAGGCGTCCGCGTCCTCGACGATGAGCGTGTTGACGTTCGGCATGTCCAGGCCTGACTCGATGATGGTCGTCGAGACGAGGATGTCGTACTCCCCTTCGAGGAAGTCCATCATCACCCGCTCGAGGTCGTCCTCTCTCATCTGTCCGTGGGCGACGGCTATCCGGGCCCGGGGCACCATCCGCTGGACGCGGGCCGCCGCCCGGCGGATGGTCTGGACCCGGTTGTGCACGTAGAAGACCTGGCCCCCCCGGGCCAGCTCCCGGAGGATGGCCTCCCTGACGGTGACCTCGTCGTACTCGAGCACGTAGGTCTCAACGGGATAGCGGTCCTCGGGAGGCGTGTCGATGACGCTCATGTCCCTCAGACCTACCAGGGCCATGTTCAGAGTCCGGGGGATGGGGGTCGCCGTGAGGATAAGGACGTCAACGGTCGTCTTGAGCTCCTTCAACCGCTCCTTGTGCCCGACCCCGAACCTGTGCTCCTCATCGATGATGAGGAGGCCCAGGTCCTTGAAGACCACGTCGCGGCCCAGGAGCCGGTGGGTGCCGATGATGACGTCCACCGTCCCCTTCCTCAACTCCCGCAGGGTCTTCTCCTGCCTGGCGCGGGACCTGAACCGGCTCAACAGGTCTATGTTCACGGGATAGCCGGAGAACCGGTCCCTGAAGGTGTGGTAGTGCTGTTGAGCCAGGACCGTCGTCGGCACCAGGACCGCCACCTGCTTGCCGTCCATCACCGCCTTGAAGGCCGCCCGCATCGCGACTTCTGTCTTCCCGTACCCCACGTCCCCACAGAGCAGACGCTCCATAGGCACCGGTCTCTCCATATCGCGCTTGATCTCCTCGGCGGCCGCCAGTTGGTCGGGAGTCTCCTCGTAGCGGAAGGCCGCCTCGAACTCGGCCTGCCAGGGAGTGTCCGGGCCGGCGGAATGGCCGGGGAGGGCCTGCCGCATGGCGTAGAGCCTCACCAGGTCGACCGCCAGCTTCTGGACCGACTCCCTGGTCTTCCTCTTGGCCCTCGCCCACTCCGTGCCGCCCAGGCGGTGGATCTTCGGCTCCCGGCCCTCCACCCCCACGTACTTCTGCAGGAGCCCCACCTGGTCGGTGGGCACATAGAGGCGGCCGTCGTCCGCGTACTTGATAAAGATATAGTCGCGCGTCACGCCCTCTATTTCCAGGCTCTTGATTCCCAGGTAAACACCTATGCCGTGGTGCACGTGGACGACGTGGTCACCGACCTCCAGGTCCCGGTGGGAGGCCAGGGCCCGCACGGCGCCCTCTCCGAGACCGGCGAAGGCCTGTCGCCGGCGCCGCCTGGCCGGTCGGCCGCGGATGTGCGCGTCCGTGACCACCCTGAGCCTGAGCCCCGGAAGGTGGAACGCCTCCTCCAGAGAGCCCTGTGACACGACGACCTGCCCCGCCGGGGCGTCGTCGGCGAAGACCGGCGACACGCCGATATCGCTCTCCCGGAGCGAGCGGGCCAGCGCGCCCGCCCTTTCTGAGGTGGGGCAGAGGATGAGGACCCTGTCCCCCGCCCTTCGCCAGCGGCCCAGCTCGGCGACGAAGTCCTGCCATCTGCCCTGGAAGGAAGGGATGGTCTGGTGCCTGACGGTGACGATGTTCCTGAACTCGGGCGTCGAGCCCCTGCGGAGCATGCGGCTGAGATTGACCACCGCCGACCGGGCCGCGCGTCGGACGGCCTCGGCGTAGCCCACACCGGTCCCGGCCTGGGCCGGCAGGACGGCTCCCTCCTCGACGAGGACGGCGAACCGCTCGCTCCTCTCGCGCTCGATGTTCGCGGACACCTGCTCGAGCCTCAGCGGCTCGTCCAGGAAGACGACC
>CAJXZV010000095.1 GCA_913063835.1 uncultured Eubacteriales bacterium | reverse complement strand
TCCGATCTCGGAGAGGGGTCAGGGCCCGCCGGGCCCGGCGGCAGGTGCCGATGGTTCCGCTTCGGACGCCTGGCCCCCGGTCACGATCGTGGTGCCCTGCCGCAACGAGGCCGCGGCCATCGCCCGCACCTGCCGGAACCTCTGCCGGCTCGACTACCCGGACTACCGGGTCCTCCTCGTGGACGACGCCAGCACCGACGGCACCGCGGAGGCCGTCCGCCCGTTCCTCGACGAGTTCGAGTTCTTCCATCTGCTCAGGCTCACCCGTCACCACGGCAAGGCGGGAGCCCTCAACGCGGCCCTCGAGCTGGTGACGACCCCGCTCGTCCTCGTCTTGGACGCCGACACGGTCCTCGGCGAGCGGAGTCTCGTCCGCTTCGTCAGGCCCTTCCTCCGGCAGCCGAGGTTGGGGGCGGTGACGGGGAACCCCCTGCCGCAGAACCGGGCCGGCCTTCTGGGAAACCTCCAGGCGGCGGAGTTCGCCGCCATCATCGGCCTCATAAAGAGGAGCCAGCGCGTGTGGGGGCGCCTCCTCACCGTCTCCGGGTGCGCGACCATGTACCGCACGGAGACCCTCCGCCGGGTGGGAGGCTTCTCGACCAGGACGGCCACCGACGACATCGACATCACCTGGCGCATCCAGAGGGACGCCAGCGAGGTATGGTTCGAGCCGCGGGCGACGGTGCGCATCCAGATTCCCCTGCGGGTCAGGGAATACCTGCGCCAGAGGTACCGCTGGGCCCTGGGCGGTTGGCACCTCCTCCGGACCCACGCCTCGGTCTGGCGGTCGTGGCGCCACCGTCGCCTCTGGCCGACCTACCTCGAGTTCGCTGTTTCCTACCTCTGGGCTTTCTGCTTCGTGGGGTGCACCGTCGCATGGGCGGCGGCCCTCCTCCTCGGCCGGTGCCTTCCCGGCCTGAGTCCTGTGCCCGCCTGGCACGGCGGGGTCCTGAGCCTTCTCTGCGTGGTGCAGATGGCGGCGGCGGTCCTCGTGAACACGCCCTACGACCCCGGTCTGCGCCGGTCGTTCTTCTGGGTCCCGTGGTACCCGCTCTTCTTCTTTGTCATGGGGGCCTTCCTCGCCGTCTGGTCGGCGCCGAGGGGCCTTCTGGGGCCGCTCGAGGGGATGGGCCGCTGGATGAGCCCGGGGCGCGTGGCTAAAGACGGGGGCCAGCCAACGGCGCAGTCGCTCTGATTGACTTTTGGCCTGGGGGCTTCCCAAGATGGCGGAGAAGTAGTATACTTCATGTAACATCCTATATGGCGGGCAGTACGGACCGGAAGCAAGAGACCACATACATCAGACCAAAGGCACCGTGCCAGCCCCCTCGCCTCTTCAGGAGCATCTTCGGACGCGGACCAGATTGACATCAGCCAGGGGAGAGGACGATACCGTTGCTCCGACTGTCCCTTGCGGACCATGGGCCCCTCGAGTTCGAGACCAACCGCCTGGTGTGTTTCGGGTTCTCCGGGAGGGACCGTGCTGTTGTCGACCGGCACATCAAGGAGCTTTCCGAAGAAGGGGTGACCCCGCCTCCGAGCGTTCCGACCATCTACCCTGTCAGCAGCTATCTCGCCACCACCGCCTCCATCGTGCAGGTCCAGCATCCCCGAACGTCGGGTGAGGTGGAGTACCTGTGCTTCGTCAGCGGTGACGGTATGTACGTCGGTGTGGGCAGCGACCACACCGACCGAAGTCTGGAACGGGTCCGCATCGCCTGGTCCAAGCAGGCCTGCCCTATCGTCGTCGCTCCGGTGGTGTGGGATTACCGTCAGGTCAAGGAACACTGGGACCATCTGACCCTGAGGTGCTGGACCCGGGTCAACGGCGGCTGGAGGGTCTACCAGGACGGCACCTTGTCCCAGCTCTTGACCCCGGAGGCCCTCTTGGAGCTTTACCACAGGCACTTCGGCCCGCCCGGTGGCGGTCTCCTCGTCTGTTCGGGAACCATCCCGCTCTGCGCCGGGGCGGTCCCGGGCGACGCCTACCGCATCGAGCTGGCCGACCCCGTCATCGGACGCAAGATTTCGCACGAGTACGCTGTCGAGGTCCTGCCGCCGCCTGTCGAGTGAGGTCATGAGAAGGGCGGCGAGCCTTCGCCGGAAGGAGGGAAAGCCATGCATCCCGGTTTGGTCGCCGCGATTCTGCTGTTCGTCCTGTATTTCGCCTCCTGGTTCCTGTTCCTGGTCTTACACCCGACCGCGCAAATCGCGGGCGTGCCCCTCATCACCTGGAGCCTCATCGCCGTCGCTGTGCTGGGAATCATCGGCAGCGTCGTGGTAACGGGCTCGATAGGAAGATGGGAGAACAGGTCCTAGCTGCGGCAACCAGGACGGTCCCGGGGGCCGACGGCCCGTGGGGCTGACCGGAGAGGGAGAGGTATGATGAGGGCAACAGAGTTGGTAATCGGCCTGCTTTACTTCTGCGCCTGCATCGGCATTGCTCTGTACTTCCAGAGGAAAGCGGGCAAACACGCGCGGGCGTACTGGGGGGCCGGCCAGACCATCGGCGTCTGGGTCAACGGCTTCGCGCAGTTCTCGGCACTTGTCAGTGCCGCGAGCTTCCTGGGGTTCCTCGGCCTTTGCTACAAGCTGGGTTGGACCTTCACGTCCATCGCCTTCGGCGTGAGCTCCACGCTGGGCTTCGTTGTCTGCATGCTTCTCGCCAGTGGACCGCTTCGCCGCTACAGTCAGTTGAGGGAGAAGTTCACGCTGTCGAACTTCTTCTCCGAGCGCTACGGTGATGCGACCGGGCTCGCGACCTCGATCTTCGTTCTGATTCTCTTCCCGGCCTACATCGTGCCCCAGCTCATGGGTGGCGGGCTCGCCGGGGCCTACGTGCTGGGAATAGACTTCACCTACGCGGTGATTCTCGTGGGTGTGGTTTACGTGGGCTACGTCCTGCTGGGCGGGATGCTATCCGTGACGTGGACGGACTTCCTCCAGGGCATGCTCATGCTCGGGTTCATGCTCGGCCTGTCGCTCGTCGCCATCTCGCACTTCGGAGGGCTCGGCGAGCTCATCCCGCAGGCCCTGGCGGTCAACCCGCACTTCCTGGGGATGCATCCGAAGATCTCACCATGGACCTACTTCGGTATCTCCGTGGGCGTCTTCATGTTCGCCCTGTCGTCGCCCCACATCATCATGAGGCTCTTCACGGCGAAGAGCGTGCGGGCCGGCCGGCTGTCGCTGGCCGTGACGGGCGGCACGTCGCTGGTCTTCCACCTGCTGGGCTACATCGGCATCGCCGCCGCGGCGCTGGTGCTCTTCCCGCAGTTGGAGAATATCGACAACACCTATATCGTCGTCATGGACCAGCTCTTCCCGCCCTTGGTGCGCGGCCTTGCGGTGGCCGGTATCCTGGCCGCCATCATGTCGACCACGGACGCCATGCTGCTCGCGGCCGGCGCGGAGTTCTCGAACAACATCTACAAGCGCTACTTCAAGCCGGGCGCGTCAGACGAGGAAGTCATCCGGGTGGCCAAGGTCGTGATGGCCGTCATCGGCGTCATCACCATCACCCTGGCCCTCAACCAGACGAAGTCCATCGGGGTCATCGTCGGGCTCCTCGTCGAGGGAACGGGCTCGGCTTTCGCCGTGCCGCTCCTGGCCGGGCTGTGGTGGAAGCGGGCCAACAAGGTCGGCGGCTTCGTGAGCGTCGTGGGCGGGTTCGGGACCTTCGCCGTCGTGCACTTCATGAAGATCGTCCCGATGTTCGCCGAGATTCTCATCTCGCTTCCGGTCTCGCTCCTCTGCATGGTCGTCGGATCGCTCCTGACGGCACCGCCTTCGGGCGAGACGGTGGAGTTCGTGGAGCAGTTGCACTGCGGCGAATAGCCCGAGACGTGCCAGTCCGGGTGGGCGGCCGTCGGTCCGGCGGCGGCCGCCCACCCTCCGACGCCGTGGCGTGAGGCCTGAAGATTACCTGCGAGGGGGAGTTCTAAGCATGTCCGTAGCCGTCTCCGTTAACGGCAGGCGCTACCGGCGGCGCGGCATCCGCGAGGTCGACCGCCCGCTCTACCTCGACGATATCGTCACTCCCCTCGAACGCTACAGCGAGAAGATGACGCCCCTGTCACGGGGTTACGTCCCCCCCGGAGGGTGGGACGACCGCTTCCTGGAGACGCTCGTCCCGCTCATGGGCCAGCGGGGCCCGGTCCCCCGCGACGAGCCGGGCTACACCCAGGTGGACCTCGCCCTGCGGGTGGCCGGCTTCCACGGGGCCATGGCCACCAACTGTCACACCGGCAACTGGACCCGTCCCCGGCTGACCGAGAGGCTCGGGTGCCTCTACGACTGGGAGGGCCCGTGGGGGCCATCGTTCGTCGGCCTGCCCTGGACGCCGGACCGGCTCGAGCTCGACCCGGACGAGGCCTCCGAGATCGTCAAGGAGGCGGCCCTCTTCCTGGGAGCGAACCTGGTGGGGATAGCAAGGCTCGACCGGAGGTGGGTCTACCGGCCGGGGTGGCACCGCTACGAGCACGAGGAGATCGACCTCGACGCCATGCTCCCGCCGTCCATGCAGTGGGCCGTGGTCATGGCCGTCGCCACGCCCTACGAGTACGTGAGCCACGCGCCGACGGCCAGAGCCAGCGCCGCGGCCGGGCTCGGGTACTCCAAGATGGCCCATCTCGCCCCGTCGCTGGCCAAGTTCATCGCCTGCCTGGGCTACAAGGCTATCGCCTGCGGAAACGACACCGCCCTGTCCATCCCGCTGGCCGTCGACGCCGGCCTGGGCCAGCTCGGACGCAACGGGCTCCTGGTGACGCCCGAGTTCGGACCGAGGGTGAGACTCTGCAAGGTTTTGACCGACCTGCCGCTCGAGCCGACGCGCCCCGTCGACTTCGGGGTCACGGAGTACTGCCGCGTCTGTGTCAAGTGTGCCGAGTACTGCCCGGCCCAGGCCATCCTTTACGGCGGACCGACGCACGAGGCACGCACCCCGTCCACGAACCCCGGCCTCAGGAAATGGCCCATCGACGGGGAGGCGTGTTTCCGGTTCTGGTACCGCAACGGGGCCAAGACGGAGCGGGGGATGTACCACATCGACTGCTACCAGTGTGTCAACGTGTGCCCCTTCAACAAGCCTCCAGGATTTTTCCATGAGGTAGGGAAGTGGATGGTCAGCCGGGTCCGGTTCCTGGACCCGCTGCTGCATCGCATCGATGAGGCCTTCTACCCGCCCCGCTACCGGACGGGCGCCAGCAGGCGGGGCGGACGCCCGGGCCGTTCCCCGGCACGGGCCTGAGAACGTCTGTGAAGGAGGGCTTGACTTGCTGGACCTGCATTCCTTCCTGGCCCGACACCGGGACGAGCATATCGTGGTCGAGAAGCCCGTGAAGCTCGACCAGGTCGGAGCTCTGGTGGCCGAGGCCGGGGACACGATCGTCTTTGAGAAGCTCGAGGGCTACGAAGGTTTCCGCCTCGTCGACCTCCTGTTCGTCAACCGCCGGGCCCAGGCCAGGGTGCTCGGATGCGAGCCGCGCGAGGTGGTCAGGGCGCTCGCGGAGGTCATCCGCCGTGGGCCCCGGCCGCTGAAGGAGGTGCCCGACGGGCCTTGTCAGGAGAGGGTCCTCACCGGAGACGACGTCGACCTGAGTCTTCTGCCCATCGTCCGCCACACCGAACTCGACCCGTACCCCTACGCGACGTCTTTCGCGGTCCACAAGGACCCGGAGACCGGGCAGTACAACCAGATGTTCCCCCGCTGTGGGGTGCTCGGCCCAAGGGAGATGGTGACCTCCTACGTCACCCCCACCGCCCAGCGCATCCTGGCCAAACACAAGGCCGCCGGGACGAAGATGCCGCAGGCCATAGCCATCGGGACCCACCCGGCGTGGGAGCTGGCCGGTTGCTACTCCTACCTCCACGAGGGATGGTGGGAGGCCCAGCTCTTCGAGGCTATAACCGGGGAGCCGGGTATGGTCACCAGGTGCCGGACCGTGGAGTTGGTGGTGCCCGCCGACGCGTCCATCGTCATCGAAGGGTTCGTGGACCCGGAGCGCACCGCCCAGGACGGGCCCAACCCGGGTCCGACCATGCTCTACACCCCCTACATCCAACAGCAACCCGTGTTCGAGGTCACCGCGGTGACCATGCGCAGGGATCCGATCTACCGGCACCACCAGGTGACGCCGTTCACAGACCACCAGGAGATGCCGCGCCTGTTCCACGAGGCCATCATCTACGAGCGGCTGAGGGCGATGGGGATGAAGGTCCACGACGTCCACTTCCCGCAGGGCGGCGGCTCGCTCGCGGTCATCATACAGCTCGAGCCGGCCTACGACGGCCAGGTGACCGACGCGCTCCTGGCCACGCTCGGCTCACCCTGGCTCAACACGAAGATGGCTATTGCGGTCGACCCGGACATCGACATCTACGACTACCGGGATGTCATGTACGCGCTGGCCACCCGGGTGGACCCGGCCCGCCATGTCATCACCATCCCCAACGCCAGGGCTTTCCCCTTCGACCCAACGGGCGAGCCGGTCCGGGGGGCCTTCCCGCACACCGAGGACACGCGTTTCCCCTCCCTGGTGGGGAAATGGGGAATCGACGCCACCAAACCCCCTGCCTACCGGGCGGCCGAGCGGAGGAACTACGAGCGTGCCTGGCCCATCGGTTGGGGCGAGGTCCATCTGGAGGACTTCCTCAAGTGACGGTCGAAGCCGGGGGCGACCCCCGTGGGCGGGGGGTATCGCAGGGGGAGCCCGCCTTGAAACGGCTGGTCGTCGGTATCTCGGGAGCTAGCGGGGCTCTGTACGGCGTCGAGCTCCTCCGCGCCCTCCGGAGGGCTCGGGAAGAGGGGCGGGCGCCGGTGGAGACTCACGTCATCGTGTCGGAGGCCGCGCGTGAGACGATAAGGTTGGAACTCGGTCTCGATCCGGTCGAGGTGGAGGCTCTCGCCGACCGGGCGCACGATTTCAAGGACCTCACGGCACCCCTTTCGAGCGGGTCCTTCCTTACCGCGGGGATGGTCATCGCCCCTTGCAGCATCAAGACCCTCTCGGGCATCGTCGGCTCGTTCAGCACGAACCTTCTCATCCGCGCCGCCGACGTCACCCTTAAGGAGGGCAGGAGGCTCATCCTCCTGGTACGGGAGACCCCGCTGCATAAGGGCCACCTGCGTCTCATGGCCGAGGCGGCCGACCTGGGCGCGGTGATCATGCCGCCGGTTCCCGCATTCTACCACCGCCCCAGGACCATCGAAGACCTTGTCTCCTTCACCGTCGGGCGGGTCCTCGACCACTTGGATATCGAGCACGACCTCTACCGGCGTTGGGGGACGACCTGAGGGCGAGACCGGCTTTCGGAGACGCCGCCGCTGGCTTTCGGAGACGTCGTTGGGAGCGGCAGGAGTCGGGCCGCGCCTCTAGGATTTGGGATTCTTATAGCGCCTGCACTTGCTGGCCGTGGTGGCCAGGGCAACAGTGGACGCGGACGTGGAGTGATCGAGACCGTGGAACTCGAGACGACGAGAGTGGACCTTGTCCGGAGCCTGAAGGAACAAGCCCATAGCCTAATAAAGCAGGCCATCGTCAAGGGGACGTTGCGCCCGGGCCAGGTCTACTCCCAGCAGCGGCTGAGCGAATGGCTCGGTATCAGCCGCACCCCGGTACGGGAGGCTCTCCTGGAACTCCAGAGCGCGGGATGGGTCCGCATCCACCGGGGTATCGGAACCGAGGTCATTCCCCTCTCTCCCGACGACGTTAGGGAGATTTTCGAGATGAGGGACGCCCTGGAGAACAAGGCGTTCGAGCTCGCCGTGGAGCGGATGGACGAAGACTCTTTGG
>CAJXZV010000094.1 GCA_913063835.1 uncultured Eubacteriales bacterium | reverse complement strand
TTCAGGTGGCCAAAGGGGTTGTGACCGGGTGGTGGTGGCGGCGGGGCAGAGCCCAGACCCAGGCTCTCGTCATTGAACAGGTCCAGCGCATCCTCGTCGCTGTGAGGAAGGTCGACGCCCGTGATGGTGAGGGTCATGGTCTCCCCCGGCGGCCCCTCGGGAAAGGAGCAGCGGAGCCGGCCCTCGGAGCAGGAGATCTCGGCCTGCCCGGGCCCTTCCACCTTGACGTTCTCCTTGACCCACTCCTCGTCGGGTTGGGGTTCGATGCTGGCGGAGAACACGACCGCGCCCGTACCGACGGTCACCTCTCCGCTCCGGGAAACGAAGATTCGGGCACGCTCCCGCTCCCACATCCTCACTGACGCGGGCGGCTTGGAGACCACGCAGGCAAGCGACACTAGAGGAAGGCCGTCCTGCCCCTCGCTTTGGCCGTCGTCTTGCGCGCCGCTTCCCTTCCGGCAGCCGCCCGTGGGGAAAAGAAGAAGTAGAACCGCCAAAAGCACGAGGGCGACCTTGACCAGACGTGTGCGACGCCTCAAATGGCATCCCCCCTGCTCAGCCCCGTCCCGGTCGTACTCATTGACGGCACCGCCTGGCGTGACCTCCGCTGAGTCCGGTGCGGTGCCCTTCCATATTCTACCATAAGTGGTTCATATTCCTGCCCGGACTGTCACTCCCTGCCCCTGTGTGGCCGGCATGTCGGCTCGGGTGCTGACCGGCTGAAAACGGTCGGGGGGGAGGGGGTGAGGGGGCAGGACTGTATACTTCCCGTGGGCTCGGATTCCGACCCTCCATCTGGGCCGCCCGGCCAGCGTTTCGGCGGTCATCCAGAACCGGTCGAGGGGTACGTTGCCCGCCACGGGTCCCATGCCCTGGGTCGTTCACGGCCACGTTGCCCGGCTTCTCCCGCCAAGCGAGCGCCTGCCCCGGGGGTTGTACAATATACATGCGTTAGAGGTCTATGGGGAGGGAGCTTCCGAATGGCGCGGTCCTGCTCTGGCGGGTCGCAGATAAGCCTCGTCCGCGAACTCCGGTCCCACATCCCCTACAGCGTCTTCAGCGTCACGCTGGCTATGGTCCTCACCGGAATGCTCACGAGCGTCTTCCTGCTCCTCGACCCTCTGCGCACCCCGGCCGCCGCCGGACGGCTCTTCCACTGCTTCCACCCGCCCCACATGCTGCTCAGCGCCACGGCGACCACGGCCATGTTCTGGCGCCACGAGAGGAACCTGTGGAAGAGCGTCCTCATCGGGTTTGTGGGGTCGGTGGCCGTCTGCGGGGTCAGTGACGTCCTCATCCCGTACCTGGGCGGGCTCCTTCTGGGGGTCGACATGCACCTGCATTTCTGCTTCCTCGAACATCCCCTGCTCGTCCTGCCGTTCGTCGCGCTCGGCATCTTCACCGGGCTCGTGGCCGCCGAAGAGATACCACGGGTGACCTTCTTCTCCCACTCGGGTCACGTGCTGACGAGCAGTATGGCCTCGATCCTGTATCTCGTGTCCTTCGGCCTGACTGACTGGGTCTCGTCGCTCGGTGCGGTCTTCCCCCTGGTCATCGTGGCCGTCGTCGTCCCGTGTTGCACCAGCGACATCGTCTTCCCGATGCTCCTCGTGTCCCGGCGGGCGGCCGACGCCTCACCGCCGGCCGTCCGTTCCGCACCACCCGCACCCTGACCGTGCGGCTTGGGTCCCCACTTCTGGGCCGGCACAGCCTAGGCCGCGCCGCCGTCGGCACGCCGAGGACCGTAGCGTTGCCGGGACGGCGTGGGCCTCGGCCTCGCTCGCGCGACCGTGGCAGCCTACGAGAGCAGTCGCTCCCTCCATCGCGACAGGACGGCCTCCAGCTCCGGGGGCACCCGGGCTGCTTCGCCGAAAACCGCCTCGCCGATGCGCAGGAAGCTGCGGCCCCTGGCGTCTTCGCCGAACAGTTCGGCGCAACAGGAGTCCAGCGTGACAAGGTCCCAGCCGCCGAGCACCAGACCCAGCTCCTCGACCACGTCGTACCGGCCCCACACGATACGGTGACGGCCCCCTTCGCGGTAGACGGCGCTCTCGTACACACCTTCCACGAGGCCGACGACCCGGAAGAGAGCCCTGTAGATGGAGGCGATATCCGTGACACTGCGTCCCAGAAGCTCCCCACGCTCTCCGTGCCACCGCAGACGCATCGGGTCCGGGATGAGTCCGAAGAGGTTCTTCAGCGACCAGCTTCCCGTCTTCAGCTTGGCGAGGCTGACCAGCACGCTTCCCCTGAGCTCGAAGAGGCGCTGCGGGACGACCCCGAAAAGGCTCTCGTCGTGCACCGGCGTCTCCTGCGCCCCCCTCCCGAAAGCCCGCTCGACGGCATCGCGGATCTCCTCCGCCGGCGCGACCCTCCCGGCCCAGACCTCCTCGGTGACGTTGAGGTATTCCGCTCGGTGACGCTCGAGGACCCGGGCTATGCCGGTCCTCTCCAGGAAGAGCCGGTCCTGCTCGCGTATCCACTCCCGGTTCTCGTCGGCGTTGTCGGGGGTGATCTCGCGTCCGCCGTAGTTGCGGCCGCCGCTGTGCCCCTCTACCACGATGCGGCGCCCCGGGGGCAAGGCACCGAGAACGAGGTCGAGCTCCCTCGCCCCGGTGAAATTGGCCCGGTGTGGGCTGAACCAAGCCGGTTTGACGAGAAAGGTCGGCTCGGGTGCGTCCGGCGTCTCGGGGCCCGCCTGGACCACGGGATCCGCCCGGGCCCCGAGGGCCGCTCGGGCTCCGCGACCCGTCCCGTCTGCCACTCCGAGCTCCCTTATCACCCGGACCATGTCCCGGGGTGACCTCACCTCCGCCACGATTACTCGTGCGGCCACGGCCGTGCCCTCCTTCGTTCAGCCTTCCGGGTGATGACGCTAACCGGACGCTGCCGTCGGGTGACGGATTTCCTCCCACCGCCTGGTCTCCCTTCCCCTGCAAGGACCGACGTACTGGTGAGGCCGGGCCCGCCGCTCCACGGCTGGAGCCTGCCGGTGGACTGCAGCGCCGCGCTGCCCGACTGCGATAGCCTGCCGCGCTCTCCCCGGTCGGCGTGGCGTTGCCACAGTGGTGCGGCCTCGAGGAGGGGCGCTCCGCCAAGCCGGCCTGTCCCGAAGCGAGTCGGACGGTGTCGGCCTTCCCGGAGTTCACCGGGGCGGTGAGCGAGAACGTCCGCCTTTTCAGAGACGCGCCCCAGGTCCGGGGAGATGCCTGCCGACACACCGGCCTTAACGTACGTCTTCCGCCGGACGTTGCCGCGGAGGCCCTCAAGCTGGGGAGCGCGAACAGTGCACCGATGCCACAGTGTCCCTGAGTGCCAGCTACAGAAGCTGCCCTCTATCCCGCCGCCGTAGCACCTTTGCGCCCCCACTGTGCGTCGACACGGCCGCACGAAGGAACCGGGGCCCGGCTCTCACCGGGCCCCGGTTCCCCCTCTTCGACTCCGACCGGCCCTCGGCGGCTTGACGCGCCCAGGCTACCCTGTCCTCAGCTCAGCCCTCCAGCTCCTCGAGCCACTCCATGAACATGCGGATGGCGAACTCGTCACGCTCGACACGGGCCTCGCACACCGCGAGGTCGAGCTCGGCGAGCTGCTTCAGGTCCTTGAGCTTCTCGCGCCGGGCTTCATCCTCACAGTCCTTGATCTTCTCCTCGAGGCTGGCGATATGCCGCTCTATCTTCTCGATGCGCTCCAGCGTGCGCTCAAGGCTCTGCCGCGCCCTGTCGAGGGCCCGCTGGATCCTCTCCCGACGTGCCCCGGGGTCGGGTTCGACCTGCCGCAGGACGATGCGGACCAGGTGCCGCCAGAAGCCCGGGTGGTCACTGGCCTCCGCGGCGGCCTCGACGGCCCGCTTCACGGGCTCACGGTTGGCCTCGGGCAGGACCTCCCAGACGTCCGCCACGTCACCGGTCTGACTTGCGACCTCCTGGAGGATGGGGCGGAGGTAGCGCCTGACGGGGAAGGGCCGGCCCTCCTCCACGGTGGCCACGAACGCGTCGAGCGTCTTCTCCAGCGTCACCATCGTGGACACATAGTCGAGGAGCTCGATCTCGACCTGCGCCCAGCTCTCCCGGGCGGCGTAGGCCGACGCCTGGCGCAGGATCTCCTTCAGCTCCCCGACAAGCCACCTGGCCCTCTCCAGCAGCGTCTCCTGTTCCTCGGTGAGAGGTGGCAGACACGTCGGCCGGACGTCGGGCGGCGCGAGCACGTCACCTTCGCCGGCCAACTCTCCGCGCTGCAACCGCCCCGGGTCCGGTTCAGGGGCGATGGCCGTCGCCCCGGCGGCCGGACCGCACAGCCCCAGGAAGAGGACCGCGCTGAGGACGGCTGCCACCGTCTTCGTGTGCCTCACCTTCGCTGTCTTCTTCATTTTCCTTACCTCCTTCCGCCCGCTGTCGTGCGGGCGACTGGTTTCACCATGATTGTCTCCGGAAGGTTTTTCCGGAGTGTTATAGACAGGGGAACAACCTCTGAACAAACCTTGAACAGACCTTTAACAAACGCGCCCGGGTCTTCCTAACAGGTGCCCCGCCCCCCGCCGGCGAACCTCAGCCTCGGCAACGTCGTGGGCCCTGTCGGCCCCGTCGGTCCGGCCCATCCGTGGGCCGCGGATGACTGGAGGCGGTCTCTTGGTCGAGAAGGACGTGCACCAAGGACTCGGTGTCGGGCGCCGGTCGCGGCGCCCGGACGAGCGGGACATCGTCTTCGCCCGCATGGCCTACACTCCCGGCGGCGCCGCCTTCGAGGACTACTACTTGCGCCACCCCGAGCTCAGGGCGGTGGACGACGCCCTGAGGGCTCTCCCCGGACTGTGCGCGGACGGTTCGCGCAGCTTCCATCCGCTCAACGCCCGCATCGCTCCGGCCGTCTTCGCCCTCCTCGCCTCTTGGCGTCCGCTGGTCGCCGGCGGGGCAGGTGGCGGCGAGCGCGGCGGCGAGCGCGGCGGCGCGCACGGCGGACCTCCCGCGGACGGAGCGGACGCCCTAGGTTTCTCCCGCATCGAGGTCTCGGACGACGAGACCCGTCGGGCCCTCACCGCCCGCGTGAAAGGCCTGGCGCGTTATTTCGGCGCCCTCGACGTGGGTGTCACCCTCCTCACCCCCGACTTCGTCTACAGCCACGCCGGCCGGCACGAGGAGGACTACGGACGGGAGATATCCCTCGACCACACGCACGCCATCGTCTTCACCGTGGAGATGGACTTCCGCTTCATGAAGGCCGCTCCCGGCCTCCCGGTGGTGACCGAGTCGTCGCGCCGCTATCTCGAGGCGGCGAAGGTGGCCCTGGCCCTGGCGGCGAACGTGCGGGCGTTGGGCTGGTCGGCCCGGGCCCATATCGACGGCAGTTATCTCGCCGTCTTACCGCCGCTGGCCGCCCGGGCCGGGCTCGGGGAGATCGGCCGCCTCGGCATCCTCGTCACCGAGCACCGCGGCCCGTGCGTCCGGCTCGGCCTGGTCACCACCGACCTCCCGCTCGTCCCCGACGAGCCGCGCCCGTTCGGGCTCCAGGACTTCTGCCGCATCTGCCTGAAGTGCGCCCGCAACTGCCCGTCCCAGGCCATCAGCCGCGAACCCGTCGCTCCCAAGGAGGGCTGGCGGATATCCTGGGAGCGGTGCTACGGTTTCTGGCGGCGCCAGGGGACCGACTGCGGCATGTGCCTCATCTCGTGCCCGTACTCGAAGCCTGACACGCCCTTCCACCGGTTCGTGCGGGAGTGCATCAGGAGGTCGGACGCCGCCCGGCGGGTGGCTGTGTGGGGCGACGACCTTTTCTACGGCCGCCGCCCCTTCGAGAGATGGGAGCCTGATTGGTGGACCTGACCTGAAGGGGCCCCGGGACTCACCGGGGGTTCGCCCTGCCGAGGAGAGCGCTGATGCTCTCGAGGGCCTTCTTGAGCCGTCCGAGCTCTTCGATGCGGGCTTCCTGGATGGCCCGGATGGTCCGGGCGTGGCTCAAGACCCCGGCCCAATTGCGGTGCCGGTAGTCGTCTGTGAGCTCCCCGACCTCCCGCGTGATGTCTCCGGTCGTCTCCCACAGAGCGCGGCGGGAGGTCCAGGTCGACTCGATCGTGTTCCTCAGACTCTCGAGGGTCCTGGCGCTGAGGCCGGTCCGGGAGACCCGCAGTGTCTGCACCCTCTCCCTTGTCCGTCCCGCCGCCGTCTGGAGGTCGGTGAGGAGGCCCGCGATGGTCTCCTGGTTCCTCTTCAGGGCGGAGACCAACGTGGACGTGACGGCGTCGCCCTCGCAGAGTTCCGCGGCCAGGGCGAGCGTCTCCTCGTCGAGCGGGTCCAGCCCTGCGGTCACCTCGTCCACGTCGGCGAGGAGTGCGTCGACCTGGTCGAGCAGTGCCGCCGTCTGGGCCGGGGCCTCACCGGCCCTGGGGCCCCCCTCGTCCGGGAGGGCGCCCGGCGTGTCCGGCCCAGACCGCTCTTCCGGGCGGCCCCAGGGGGACAAGGGGGACAGGGGAGACAAGGGAGACAGGAACCCCCACGGCTCCGCCGGATTTCCCCACGAGACCGTCACCAGGACAGAGGTGACGAGGGCGAGGGCCGAGACGGCCCCCACCGCGCAGAGGAGCAACTTGAGGCGTCGCCTGTCGTGTCCCTTCAAGCCGCCGTCCCATCCTCCGGGCGCCCGGCGCACCCCAGGCGTGGAGCCCGCGCCGGGCGCCGAGCCCGTGTCCTTTCTCCGGGCACCGGCCGCTCCGGGTCATAGGTTCCCCGCCGGGGCTCCCGTCCAAGCTGGAAGGGTCGGGGCCCGGAGGAAGAGAGAGCCGGGCGCGGCACGGGAACGGGAACGGGGCCGAACGGGGCCGTCCGGCCCTGAAGGTCACGTTATCTCCCACAGGGCCGTCATTCCCCGGAAGACGGCCGTGGGGTCGGTCGGCACGTTGATGCAGGCCGGCTTTCCGGCCGCGAGGGCCCGCTCAAGGGCGGGGCCGATGTCGTCGAGCCGCTCGACAACCTCGCCGTGTCCACCCAGAGCCTCGACGACCTTCTCGTAGTGGCGCCAGCCGAGCTCCGTTCCCGGCGTCCTGTCGGGACCATAGGTCTCCTCCTGGCCGTGCTTCACCTGACCCCAGGCGCCGTCGTTGCCGATGACGCAGACGACGGGCACCTCGTGGCGGACCGCGGTGTCGAACTCCATCGCCGAGAAGCCGAACGAGCCGTCCCCCGATATGACGACAACAGGCCTCTCCGGCTGGGCCAGCTTGGCGGCGATGGCGTAGGGGAGGCCGACGCCCAGGTGGCCGAAGCCGCCGACCCAGGTGCATGACCCGGGCCCGTAGGCGTCCATGGTCATCATGGCGAAGCCGGCGATGTCCCCGCCGTCGACGATGACAGCCGCGTCCCTGGGCAGGCAGGCCCGGACCTCCTGGACGAGGAGCGCCGGGTGGACCGGGGTGGTGTCGCGGCTCACCCCGCTTCCGGCCCCCAGCATCTGCTTGAGGGAGCCCTGCATCTCCTTGAGCCGGGCGGCCCAGGCGGGGTCGGCCTTCGGGGAACCGAGGGCCTGGAGGGCCTTCCGGAGCTGCCCCACGACGACCTTGACGTCCCCCGGCAGGCCCACGTCGGCCCGCCGGTTCCGCCCTATCTCCTCCGGTTCGATGTCCACCTGGATGACCTTCAGTTCCGGGCTGAAGAGGGGCGGCCGCCCGTAGCCGATGGTCCAGTCGTACCGGGTTCCCAGGATGAGCACGAGGTCGGCCTGCATGATGCCGGCCGGGAAGAAGCCCACCCCCAGAGGATGGTCGTCGGGGAGCACCCCTCTGGCCATGGAGCGGGAGTAGACGGGGATACCCGTGGCCTCCGCGAAGGCGCGGACCTCGTCCATGGCTCCGGACCACCAGACGCCGCCGCCGGCGACGATCACCGGGCGCTCCGCCTCGGCGATGA
>CAJXZV010000093.1 GCA_913063835.1 uncultured Eubacteriales bacterium | reverse complement strand
CACCCTGGACCACGAGAGAGGCCTGGAGGCCAGCTCGCCGGCCAGCGTGAGGACCAGGCCCGCCCCGGTCGCGTTGTCGTTGGCCCCCATGGTGGAGGGACTGGCCTCGGCCTCGAGGCAGAGGGCGAGTAGGGTCATCTCCAGGACGAGACGCGGCTGGGGGGAGTACTTCATCTCGGCCTCAGCCCTGGCCAGGGCGTCGAGGAGGGTCAGGAGCTCGGTCTGGCTCCACTCCTCCGCCGCAGGGTCGAGTTCAGAGTCCCGCCCGGCGGCGGAGGCGGTGTCCGGGGACTCTCCGTCCGGGGCGGGTCCGTCTCCTGCGGCCGCCGACCGGTGGAGCTTGGTCAGGAAGAGGTCGCGGAGATAGGTGATGAGACCGCCGCACACGGCGCCCACGTCGCGGCCTGTGCGGACCATCTCGTCCACGAGGCCGATGGCCTCCGCGGCCCTCCGTTCGCGCACGGCCTCCGCCAGGCGGCGCAGGGCGGCACGGTCGACGCCCCCGGTGACGGTGAGGAAGTCCTCCACGGTGGGGCTCTCCCCGGCGAAGGCCACGCACTGCTCGAGGAGGCCCAGGGCGTCCCTGACGCTGCCGTCGGCCTTCCGGGCGATGTGGGCGAGGAGCTCGTCGGTGACCTTGAAGCCCTCCGCCGCCGCCACCGTCCTCAGGCGCTCGACGAGGTCAGGTTCTGGTATGGGTCGGAAGTCGAAGCGCTGACACCTCGACCGCACGGTCGGGAGGATCCTCTCGGGTTCCGTGGTCGCGAGAACGAAGACCACGTGGGCCGGCGGCTCCTCGAGCGTCTTGAGGAAGGCGTTGTAGGCGTCTTTCGTCATCTGGTGGGCCTCGTCGATTATGTAGACCTTGTAGCGGCCCGACATGGGCGACAGCCTGACGTTCTCCTGAAGGGCGCGGATCTCGTCTATGCCCCTGTTGGAGGCGGCGTCGAGCTCGATGACGTCGGGGGACGTCCCGGCCGCGATGGCCCTACAGGACTCGCACCTGCCGCAGGGGTCGGGGGTCGGAGCGTCGTGGGCCTGACAGTTGAGGCACATCCCCAGGAGGCGGGCCATGGTGGTCTTCCCGGTGCCCCGCTGACCCCCGAAGAGATAGGCCTGGGCCACACGGCCCTGGCTGACCGCGTTCCGCAGGGTGCGGGTCACGTGTTCCTGCCGGGTGACCTCGTCGAAGCTCCGAGGGCGCCACCGCCGGTTGAGCGAGAGATGGGTCAAGGGCTCCACCCCAGGTGATGGTCTCGGGGGACTCCTGGCTAGAGCAGACTGCCGACGAGAACTTTCTCTCCGCCTCCCGGGTTTCCTGTCCCTGTGCGAGGAGTTGGAGCTCGGACCGAGAAACCGCAGTTAAACGAGCATTTTCCTGTCCGCGCCGGGAAGTCGGGGCCGGGGCATGCGGCCGCGGCGACCCCGGCTTCCGGTCGCACGGCCGGCCCGAAGGAGGCAACCCGTTGACCCGCTCTGTCTGGACCTTCCTGACCATCGCCGTATGCGTCATCTCCGTGCTCCTCGTGGGAGCACTCGCTCCGGGATGCCGGGAGGGTCCTGACAAGCTCGTCTTCGGCTTCGTGTTGACCGGGGACGAATGTTGGCTCGACACCGCCGCCGCCCCGCTGGCGGACGGCCTCAGCGCGGAGCTGGGAATCACCGTCGAGCCCTTCGCCTTCGGCTCCTCAGCCGAACTCCTCCAGGGCCTGCGGGCGGGCCAGGTCGACATCGCCCTGCTGAACCCCTTCGCCTACGTGGCCGCCCGTGAGACGGGTTCGGTGCGCGTGCTTCTGAGGTGTGTTCGAGACGGGCGGGACTGGTCGCGCTCGGAGATCATCGCTCTGGCCGAGGGCGGGCCTCGGACCTTGGAGGAGGTCAGGGGCAGGGCTTTCGCCTTCGTCGACCCGGCGTCGCCGTCCGGCTACCTCTTCCCTGTCGCCCACCTCCTCAGGTCGGGGCTTGACCCCGAGCGGGACCTGGGCGAGGTGGTCTTCACCGGAAGCCACGAGGAAGTGGTGCGGGCCGTCCTGGAGGGCCGCGTGGCCGCCGGGGCCTGCCGCGAGGGCGCCCGGCGGTCGGTCTACGCTGAAGCGAGGGATGTCTTCGACCGTGTCGCGGTGATCGCCTACACGCCGCCCGTGCCGAACCGGAGCGTCGCGGTGAGGGCCGCGCTGAGGCCCGACCTCGTCGAACGCATCAAGCAGGCCCTGCTCGCGGTGACCGCGGGCGGGAAGGGCCGCGAGGCGTGGAAGGTCATGAGCGGCGGGTGTGACGGCTTCGTTGAAGCCGAGGACCAGGACTACGACGTCATACGCGAGACGGCGGACATCCTGGAGATGGACATGGAGATCCTCGCCGGCTGCGGCGACCAGCCGGACGGCCGGAGCGGCCCCTGACGGCTCCTCTCTGCGGCGGCGGGTGTCGCCTCTTCAGGCTCGGCCTCCGGAGCCCGCCCGCCGGGCGAACGTCTCCTCCCCCTGCCTCGTCTGAAGAGACGAGGGGACGAGACGGGGGGGGTGACTCGTTGCGGTCCTTGCGGCAGGTGCTCGGCATCGCTCGACATGAATTCCGGCTTCTGTCCCGTGACCGTGGTCTTCGGGCGCTCTTCGTTCTGAGTCAGGTCGGGATGGGCCTTTACGTGTGGCACTACGGCTTCCGTACGGGACGGGCGCCGGGGACCGTGCTGGCGGGCTTCGCCGAGATGTACGGCCCGGTCCTCTCGGTCATCATCGCCGTCCTCGCGGCGCAGGCCTTCAGGAGGGCTCCGGCGGAGGGCACAGAGGAGCTCTTCGAGACCTTCCCGACCAAGGCGACGACCGAGTTCTGGGGCAAGGTCGCGGCCTTCCTTCCCGTCCCCGTGGTTCTCGCCTCAGAACCCCTGCTGGTCTACTTCGCCTTCGCTTCGGACAGACCGGAAGCTCCGGGGCTCATGCTCTACCACGGCCTCTTCTTGGCCGCCAACTTCTCGCTGGCCACCGCCTTCGGCGCGGCGGCGGCGGCCTTCATCAGGCGCGGGGTCTTGTGCCATCTGGCGGCCGCATCCTCCTGGATGGGCTATACGTTCCTGGTCAACACGGCCCACGGCGAGCTGGGCCTACCCTGGCTCTCTCTCGCGATGAACTTCGCCGCCGGCTCGTCCTGCCACCGCCCGGACGCCCTGTGGGGAGCCGGGCTGGGCCTCGACCTGGCCGCGAGCCAGTACGGGTTCCTGGCGGCCCTGTCCCTCGGGCTCCTGGCCCTCACCGCCGTGCTTTACAAGAGGTGGCGTCATCCCGGACGGCCACGCATCCTGACCTGCGCGACCCTGCTGGTCGCTGCGGTGGCCGCCACCCTTCTCGGCGGGGTGTACCTGGACACCCTCGGCGCCAGGTTGTCGTACCTCGAGGACCAGATAGCCCTGGAGCACGCATCGGCGGGGGCCCCGGCCCCTGCCGAATGCGGCCTGGTCGAGGCCCTCGGCTACGACCTCGAGGTCTGGCTCGGACCCGACCACACGCTCACGGCACGGGCGGAGGTCGTGGTCGTGAACACGGGCGACGAACCCATCGAGCACATACCGCTCACCCTGAACGGCGCCTTCGCCCTCGAGGAGACCACGGTCGACGGTCGACCGGCCCTTGTCGAGCGCTGGGGGCACCGGCTCGCTGTCCGACTGCCGGAGGCCCTGTCCGCCGGGGAATCCTGCCTCGTGCGCCTCTGTTACGGCGGACAGGTCTGGCTCTGGAACCTTGACGGTTGGTACCGACTCGAGCCGGCGGCGGTCGTGGGTGCGGCGGGGACCCTCCTCCCGGCCGGCTTCGGCTGGTATCCTCTGCCAGGCTACGAGCTGGCTCGTCCCGGCTCGGGCCCGTTCTTTGCCGGACCGCCGGGCTCCGCCGGTCACGGTCCGGCCCTCAGTATCGTCGTATGGTGGGGGGGCACGCGCGGACCGGGCGAGCGCGAAGACGTGAGGCTGAAAGGGCTTGGCTACCCTGATGGACTCGCCCTGCGCCCCACGCCGTTCAGCCTCACCGTCCACGCTCCCCCCGGACAGGACATCGAATCGAACCTCGAACTCGTCTCGAGGGACGCCGGTCTCCTGCGGTTCGAGGGGCTGGCCGAAGGCGGATGCTACCTTCTGGGAGCCCCGGACGTCTTCAGTCTGACCGAGCCGGTCTCCGGGGCAACCGTCGCGGGGGCGCCGTCGGCCGACCGGCCCGACTCTCGTTCCGGCCCGACGCTGAAGGTCGTCGGCCCCGGCGCCCTCTCGGACGACCTGGCCTGCTTCGCCGACTACGCGGCGGCGGCCCTCGCCTTCGTCACCCGCCTTGAGACCGGGGCGGGACGGGGAGCAGCCGGAGGCCCGGGCCCCACCACAGGTCTCTGCACGGTGAGCGTCATCCCCGGCCCCTCGTGGTCTGAACTGCGGCCTGCGGTCGGAGGCTCCATCGTCCTTTCACGTGTCTGGTGGATGGAGACGATCGCCGCCTTCGAGAGACTCGATGCGGCCTCCCGGACCGTGCGGAGCATCAGGGCCTTCCTGGCGGGGGAGGAGGTCTTCAGGCTTCTTCTCGACCGGTCGCTGGGCCCCGTCGAGACCCGTCCCCTCGACCCGTCCGAACCGGTGATGGTCAGGGAAGCCTACAAGAGCTTCGCCAGGGCGATCTTCCTCGGAGAGCGGTACGGGGAGGCCGTCTACCAGGCCGCCCGGACCGAGGCCCTGGAAGGCGAGGACCTTCCCCGTCACCTCGGGGTGCCGGAGCACGCGGTCCCGGAGACCCTGCGCGGCCGGCACCTCGCCACCGTCGAGGCCCTCTTCGAGGTCAGGGACCGCTACGGCGCCGAGGCCGCCCTTGACCTCCTCGCCCACCTCTACGGGGCTGTGCGCGGGGGCCGGGCCGGGGTCCGCGACGTCCTTGACGCAGCGGCCGGCATCGCAGGGAAGCACGACAAGGGAGGGACCGGGCCTTGAGGACGTTCCTCGCCCTTCTGGCTCACGAAGCCCGGCTTCTCTTCACCTGGGCCCTGCCCCTGGCTACGGCGGGCTCCACGCTCATCCTCATCCTGGTCATCGAGACCGGAAGCCCCGAGATACTCCCCCTGCTGAAGACAGACCCGGGGCTGGCCCTGTCGATGGCCGACAGGCTGGTCCTCAGGGTGGTCGAACTGGCCGCTCCCATCGTCGGGGTCCTCGCCGTGAGCCACGCCACCAGCCTCGACGTCGACGCGGGGACGGCGGAGCTCGTGGGGTCCATGCCGCGGTGGACTCCCGGCGTCATCCTGCGGCGCGCGGCGGCGGGCTTCCTGATGCTCACCCTGAGCCTGGTGTTCATCGTCCTGGCGGCCCGTCTGGTGACGGGCCTGGAGTTCTCGCTCGACCGCCCCTTCCTGGCCCTGCCTCCCTCGGTGTTCCTGGCCGGGCTGGGTCTTGTCGTGTCCGCCTGGACGCGTTCTCACGCTGCAGGGCTGGCCGCCGCGCTGGGCCTCTGGGTCATGGACCTCATCCGTCCGGGGATGTGCACCGGTCCCCTGTACCTTTTCCAGGCGGGCCGACCACCGTGCTGTCAGACGGCCGGGCTCGACCTCTGCCCGAACCGGCTCCTCTTGTGCGCCGGGGCGGCCTTCCTGGTGGCCCTGTCGTCATGGCTCTATTCGCGAAGGGGGCTCTCTAGATGAACCCGCGACCGGAGCAGGACGATACGGTGGAAGTCGTCATCGACCGCGTGGACAAGGTCTACCCTGGAGGCGTGACAGCTCTCCGCGGCGTCTCCCTCAGGATAGGCCGGGGGATGTTCGGACTGCTCGGTCCCAACGGGGCCGGCAAGACCACCCTGATGCGGCTTGTCGCCGCCCTGGAAAGGCCGACCCGCGGTGAGGTGACGGTGAACGGCATACCTGTGACGAGAAGGCCCTCCTGGGTCAGGGGGCTCCTCGGCTATCTGCCCCAGGACTTCCGCGCCTACGACAAGCTCACGCCCCGTGAGTTCCTTGACTATGTCGCCCTGCTCAAGGGGCTGGACGACCCGAGGAGGCGCCGCAGGGAGATAGAACTCCTCCTGGAGCAAGTGGGCCTCGGCCGGAGCATCCGCTCGCGCATCGGGACCTTCTCGGGCGGGATGAGACAGAGGCTGGGCATAGCCCAGGCCCTCCTGGGCGGCCCGCCCCTCCTTATCGTGGACGAGCCCACCGCCGGCCTGGACCCTGAGGAGCGGATCAGGTTCCGGAACCTCCTGGCCGAGCTCGGTCTGACCCGGACCATAATCCTGTCCACTCACGTCGTGGCCGATGTCGAGCATTCGTGCTCGGAACTGGCGCTCCTCATCGGAGGGCGGGTGGCCTTCCGGGGAACCCCGGACGCTCTCATCTCGAGGGCCGTGGGGAAGGTCTGGGAAGTCGAGGTCGACCCGGGGGAGGCCGACCGTGTCAGGGCCACCCACCGGGTCGTCTCCTCTCGCGCCGCCTCCGGCGGCGGGCTGGCTCTGCGTGTCGTGGGGCGTGACGCTCCCCCCGGCGGCGCCCGCCCGGTGAGGCCGACGCTCGAGGACGCCTACATGGTCCTTGTCGGGGAGGCCGTAGGCTTTGGGAAGTGACGAGAGCCGGTCAGGGCCGGACCTGAGCGAACTCGACCTGGTCGCCGCAGCCCGCGGCGGGGACAGGCGGGCTCTGGGACAGCTCGTGCGTACGTACCACGGGCCCGTGACGGCGTACCTCGTCAGGCTTGGCGCCGACCGCGAACTCGCCCTCGACCTCGCTCAGGAGGCCTTCTGCCGGGTCTGCGCCCGTATCGGCTCCCTGACCAACCCTGCGGGCTTCCGGGTCTGGCTGTTCCGTGTGGCCCACAATCTGTTCCTCGACCACCAGCGGAGCGCCTACAGGCGGCGGGTCCTCGTTTCGGACGCCGGCGCCCAGGTTCCCTCCGGCGTCGGTGACGACCCGGTCGAGGCCGTCGCCAGGGAGGAGCAAGGGGACAGGGTGAGACGGGCCGTGGGGGCCCTGCCGCCGTCCCTCCGCTCGGCGGTCCTCTTGAGGTACTATCACGACCTTTCCCTCGATGAGATCGCCCGGGTCACGGGTGTTCCCGTGGGCACGGTGAAATCCCGGCTCCACCGCGCCCTGAACGCGCTGGCCCGGTCGCTCGCGGAAGGTGCAGAGGACGGCGGACCGCTCAGGGTTCGCTTCCGCGCAAGGCTCTCCGAAGACTGTGAGCCGGTGAAGGGGGCGTGACGGAGATGCGGCTACGCGACGGACCGGCCCGACCGCTCCGGCTGGAGGCCGGCCCGCGCTCGGACCGCGTTCAAAGCCGCGTGGTGCGGGAACTCATGAGATGGCGGGTCGCCGGCCCGACCCCTGCGGAGACACGGGACCTCGCCGGGTTCGTGGAGGGCTTTCCCACGGCAGGGGCCTTCAGGGCCGTCCTGGAGAGGGAGGGCCGCCGCCGTACGGACGAGCTCTCTCCGCTCGCGCCGCGGCCGTCGACCGTCCTGCAGGCGGCGTCGGCGCAGACGGGGCTCTTCAAGACCTGGTTCTGGCTGGCCTCGGCGGCGACTGTGGCCGCCGGGGTCCTTTTCCTGGCGGTCACCGACACGGACGCGGTGTCCTGTCTGGCCGCTCTGACCCCGCTCCTGGCGGTGTTCGGCGTCGCCTACGCTTTCAGGGCGGCCAACACCGGGGCCTGGGAGATGGAGATGTCGTGTCCGGTGAGCCCGGTTCACATGACTCTGGGCCGATTGGTGGTCGTGGTGACCTATGACATCCTCTTGGGGGTCGGCGCCAGTCTCGCGGTGTGGTGGGGAAGCCCGCCCGCCGTCCTGTCCTCGCTGATAGTGACATGGCTCGTGCCCCTCTTCATCACGGCCAGCCTCACGTTCTACCTCTGCCTCAATCCCAGACTGGGCTCATCGGTGGCGGCGGGGCTGACGGCCGGGTTCTGGG
>CAJXZV010000092.1 GCA_913063835.1 uncultured Eubacteriales bacterium | reverse complement strand
CGGGCCGGCGGCCGGCGGAAGCGGGGAGGGCGTCCCTGGGGCGCCGCCGCCCGCGGCGGCCCGCGACCTCCGACTGGAGCCGGCCGACCTTCTGCACCTTGCGGCCTCTCTCGAGGATGCGCCCCTCTTCCGCCTCACCGGCGGGACCCACTCCGCGGCGGTCGCGCCGGCGTCGGCGCTCCGGGGGGACTCCGCCGTCCGGCGGGAGGACATAAGCCGCCACAGCGCCCTGGACAAGGTCGTCGGCCACCTGTGGCTGGCCGGCCGCCTTCGGTCCGACGGACCGTTCGTCCTGGCCACCAGCGGGCGGGTGCCGTTCGAGGTGTTGGAGCGGGCCGTGCGGGCCGGCTTCCCCGTCGTCGTCTCGCGCGGGGCCCCCACACTGATGGCCGTGGAGACGGCCGGGCGGCTCGGGCTCACCCTGGTCGGTTTCGCCCGCGACGGGCGCATGAACATCTACAGCGGCCCCGAACGGGTCAAGGTGTAGAGCGGGGCCGGGCCGCAGCGAGGGCACCCGCACCCTCGGGACGGGCCTGGCTCGCGCCGTGGTTGCGGCCCGAACCGGGGGCCGCGGAGTCATCCGTTATGCGTAAATGATGAGCAGGAGGGGAGAAGAGTGCCAGCAAGGAGAGACCCGGCGGTCAAGACCGGCCGGGACGCGGTCATCGTGGCCGCCAAGAGGACGGCCTTCGGCGCCTTCGGCGGGTCCCTGCGCGACGTGTCTGCGGTGGACCTGGGGGCGCGGTGCATCCGGGCCGTCGTCGAGGACGCGGGCCTTGAGGGGCCCGAGGTCGACTACGTCTTCATGGGTCAGGTGGTCCAGGCCGGATGCGGCCAGGTGCCGGCGAGACAGGCCGCTCTCAAGGCCGGCCTGCCGGTGGAGGTCCCCGCCGAGACCATCAACAAGGTCTGCGCCTCGAGCCTGCGGGCGGCGAACCTCGCCGACTACCTCATCCGGCTGGGTGAGGCCGACATCGTCGTCGCCGGCGGCATGGAGAGCATGAGCCAGGGCCCCTATCTCGTCCGCGGGGCGCGCTGGGGCCTCCGCATGAACCACACGAAGTTCATCGACGCCACCGTCCACGACGGCCTCTGGTGCGCCATCGGCGATGTCCACATGGGCGCCTACGGGGACCGGATGGCCCAGGAGTTCGGTGTCTCACGCGAGGAGCAGGACAGGTGGGCCTACCGGAGCCACATGCGGGCTCTCGAGGCGCAGAAGGCGGGGCGCCTGGCCGAGGAGATCGTGCCCGTCGAGGTTCCCCAGAGGAAGGGCCCGCCCGTCGTCTTCGACACGGACGAGCAGCCCCGGCCTGACACCTCCCTCGAGAAGCTGGCCAGACTCAGGCCGGTCTTCTCGCCCGACGGGACGGTGACGGCGGGCAACGCCCCGAGCCTCAACGACGGCGGGGGCGCCGTGCTCATCATGGCCCGCGAGAAGGCCGAGGCCCTGGGGCTGGAGCCCCTGGCGACCATCATCTCCCAGGGTTTCGTCTCCCAGGAGGCCCCCTACCTCGCCACCGTGCCCTACCTGTCCATAAAGCAGGCCGCCGAACGCCTCGGGATGGCTCTCGGCGACTTCGAGCTGGTCGAGATAAACGAGGCCTTCGCCGCCGTGGCCGTCGTCGCGACGCGCATGGGCGGCTGGCCGGAGGACATCGTGAACGTCAACGGCGGGGCCGTGGCCCTGGGCCACCCCATCGGGGCCAGCGGGGCCCGCATCCTGATGACCCTCGTCTACGAGATGAGGCGGCGGGGTCTGCGCTACGGGGCGGCCGGCATCTGCTCGGGCGGCGGCCAGGGCGAGGCCACCATCGTGAGGGTCGATTCGTAAGCAAGGAGGGTCACCGGATGGCCGTAAGGCACGTCATGGTCGTCGGCGCCGGCCAGATGGGTTCGGGCATCGCCCAGGTGGCGGCCCAGGCCGGCTGCCGGGTCTGGCTGAAGGACATTAACGAAGAGCTCGTCGAGAAGGGGCTGGCGCGGATAAGGTCGTTCCTTGAGCGCGGGGTCCAGCGCGGCAAGGTCACGGCCGAGGAGAAGGACGCCGCCCTCGGACGAATCACCGGCACGGTGGGCCACGAGGCGGCCGCCGACTGCGACATCGTCATCGAGGCCGTGGTGGAGGACCTGGAGGTGAAGAACCGGGTCTTCGCCGAGCTGGACGAGGTCTGCCCGGAGAGGACCATCTTCGCCACCAATACGTCGTCCCTTCCCATCACCCAGCTCGCGGCGGCGACCGGCCGCCCCGACCGGTTCATCGGGATGCACTTCATGAACCCGGTCCCCCTGATGAAGCTGGTCGAAATCATCAGAGGGCTGGCGACGAGCGACGCCACCTACGAGACGGTCCGGGAGCTGGCCGTGACCATGGGCAAGGAGCCGGTCACCGTCCAGGACTCGCCCGGCTTCGTCTCCAACCGCATCCTCATCCCGATGATCAACGAGGCCGTCTACTGCCTGCAGGAGGGCCTGGCCACGCCCGAGGACATCGACACGGTGATGCGCCTCGGGATGAACCACCCGATGGGGCCCCTGGCCCTGGCCGACCTCATCGGGCTGGACACGGTCCTCTACATCGCCGACGTCCTCTACCGGGAGTTCCAGGACTCCAAGTACCGGGCCTGCCCGCTCCTGCGGAAGATGGTGCGGGCCGGCTATCTCGGAAGGAAGACGGGGCGGGGGTTCTACACCTACGAGTCCTAGACCTGGGCCTGAAGGAGACGTCCCGGTCAGGAGGAGCCGTCCGGGCCCCGGGACCGGGTCCGGGCGGCCGGGTCCGACGGCCGATTCTGACATCTGGAAAAGGAGACTCGAATGGCGACAGTCACCCACGTCGAAATCCTCAAACGAAGCTTCGATCCGTCCCTGGAGATGCTACGGGTGTTGGTCGAGAAGTGCCCGGAAGGCTTATGGCTCGACGACAGGGTCGGCTTCCCCTTCTGGCAGCAGGTATGGCACGTCGCTTTCTTCATCGATTTCTGGCTGAGGGAAGACTACTCAAGAGGCGTCGAATATCGCGCGATGACCTTCGACAAGGACCTACCCGTGGAGCTAGACCGTAGGTCCGACGAACACCTCACCAGGGAAGAGGCGGCGGAGTACCTGAAGAGACTCCAGGAGAAGGCGAACCGCTTCTTCTCGTCGCTGGACGACGCCAGGCTGCTGGAGCCGATAGTCGAAGGCAGGCCTGTCACCTATCTCGATGTGATCATCGGTCAGATCCGGCACATCCAGTACCACGTCGGTCACGGCAACTGCATCCTCAAGAGCAGCGGCGCAGAGACCAGCGGGTGGCTCGCCTTTAACGAGGGGTAGGCGGGGGGCGGGGGAGGGCCGGGTTCATTCACGGCCCTTCCCGCCTTGAGCCTCTGCAGGAGGCATGGTAATGTCGAGGCGGCCGTCCTGGCATCCCTTGCCAAATCCTTCTCGGAGGGGATGTGCCTGTGTCGGAAGGCTCCCGGGCAGTTCGGTGGCCCGGCGCACTCCGAACCCCGAGTCCGACATAGACCTCCTTGTTGTCGCGCACGGCCTCCCGGTCGGCCGCTCGAGGCGGGTCGAGGAGTTCGGGCCCCTCTTCCTCGACATGACGGAGCACGTGGTCCTCCTGCATGACCGGGACGGGTTCCTCCGACGCCACCTGGACCGCCTCCGGGCCGAGCTCGAGAAGACCGGCGCCCGCCGCGTCCCTTACAAGGGCGCCTGGTACTGGGACTTCGGGCCCGGTAAGAAGGATGGTTCCCGATGAAGAAGACGACCCTGGCTCAGGCCTACGTCTTCAGGGCCACCAAGAGGCTCAAGGCTCTCGAAGTCCTTCTCCACGAAGAGTCGTACTCCGACGTCGTGCGGGAGGCCCAAGAGGTCATAGAACTCGCCCTGAAGGGACTGCTCCGAGAAATCGGCATGGACCCCCCAAGCAGCACGATGTGGGCGACCTCGGAGAGCGTTGGACGAAGCCAGGCTGGTGGTCGAAGTCGTCCGGAGGATGGTCGCGGCGTTTGGCTGAAAGGCCTTCCTTCTTAGCGGGCGCTGGAGAGGAGCAGAGGAACGGGAACGGAAGCGGCCTCTCGGCGGGCCGCTTCCAGGGTTTCTGCTTCCGCTCCGGAGACTGCCGCTCAGGCGGGTGCCGCAGGCGAGGGTCAGGGCCACCACTCCCCAGGGCATGACGAGGAAGTTCGACCTTCAGCCTATAGCACCCACCGGCATCAGCGTCAAACGCGCGGCCTTTGGACCTGCCTTGACCGGCCGAGCAGGTTCGGGTGACTATTCCGACGAATCCCGCCCTGCGGACGATCGTTCCGAGAGGGGCTGTGCCGTATGCGGGTCGAGGAGATTCGGAACATCTGTGTCCTGGGCTGCGGGAACATGGGGTCCCAGATAGCCCTGAACGCGGCCATCCACGGGTTCAGGGTCTGGAACATGGACGTCAAGGAGGAGATGGTCGACAAGGCCAGGGCCTTCACGGAGGAGTACCTCCCCGGGAGGGTCCGAAAAGGGCGCCTCACGCAGGAGCAGGCCGAGGCCGCGGCGGCGAACATCAGCTACACGACGGACCTCGAGGAGGCGGCCCGCGGCGCCGACTTCGTCATCGAGGCCGTCCCGGAGAAGCTCGACCTGAAGCGGCGGGTGTTCCGGGAGCTGGACCGCATCTGCCCGCCTGAGGCCGTGCTCGCGACCAACAGCTCCTTCATCGTGAGTTCGAGGCTCGCCGACGTGACCGGGCGGCCGGAGAGGGTCTGCAACATGCATTTCTTCAACCCCGCTCTGGTGATGGAGCTCGTGGAGGTGGTCCAGGGGCCGCACACCTCGGACGAGACGGCCCGGCTCACCATGGAGCTGGCGAGGAAGATGGGCAAGACCCCGGTCCTCCTGAAGAAGGAGGTCTACGGCTTCCTCGTCAACCGCATCCTGGCCGCCCTCATGAAGGAGGCCCTCTGGCTCGCGGACATGGGGGTGGCCCGGGTGGAGGACATCGACACGGCCGTCACCAAGGGCCTCGGCCATCCCATGGGTCCCTACCGCCTCATGGACCTCACCGGCATCGACCTCCACTACGACATCGCCATGGAGCGCTACCGGGAGACGGGGGACCCGGCCGAGCGGCCCAGCCCGCTCGTCGTGGAGAAGGTCGTCAAGGGCGAGTTCGGGCGCAAGACGGGCAAAGGGTGGTACGAGTACGGGTCGTGACCGCGGCGCAGAGGCCCGGAGCGGCCTATGAGGCGAAGCGGCCCCTCGCGGGCCGCCTCCAGGGTCTGCAGGGCCGCTCCGGCGCGTGCCGCTCACGCCGAGGCCGCTGTCTTCTTGGCCTTCCCGTAGGCGAGGGTCATGGCGATCACGTCCCAGGGCATGACCACGCAGTTCACCAACAGTCCGATGACCGGGATGGCTCCCAGCACCGAAGCCACCACGGACGCGATCACGCTTATCACGACGATCTCGACCGGAACCTTCAAGGCCAGAGAACAGCTCCTGGAAAGGGCCTGACGGACGCCCATGTCGTCCACCATGAGGGCTATCGGGGCCAGGCACAGGAAGAAGAAGGCCACGAGGCCGGGGAGGACGAGAAGGGCCAGGCCCAGGCCGACCACGATGTAGATGATGACGGTCGTGGCGGCGAGGGAGGGCCATCTGGACAGTGCCGCCCTGTAGGCCTCGCTCGGCGACACCTTTCCGCCGCCGATCTGGGTCTTGGCCGCGTGGATGAGAGCGCCGAGCATGAGGACGCTGCCGAGGGCGATGATCAAGAGCAGGACCACGAACGCGGTGCCGAGGCCCAGGAGCGCCGCGGGCTCCGTCAGGTTCTCTCCGGCGGCCGTCACCGCCATGAGTGAGAGCGAGAGCAGGAAGCCGGGCACGAGGAAGACGAGGGAGATGACGACGTACGTCCCGATTTGGGCGCGGAGCAGCTTGAAGGAGCGGGCGAGAAGGACGCCCAGGCCTTCGACGCTCACAGGCTGAGCGGGGGTGGACATGCGGGTTCAACTCCTTTCCTCGAGCGTGCGGCACCCGTCGCTCAGGCGGGTGTTGCCATCTTCTTGGCCTTCCCATAGGCGAGGGTGAGGGCGATGAGGGTCCAGGGTATCACGACCGCGTTCGCGAGCCACCCGATGAGCGGGATGAGGCCCAGCACCAGAGTGGCCATAAAGGCGATCAGACCGATGACGACGATCTCGCCGGGAACCTTGAGGGCCAGGGAGCAGCTCCTCGACAGCGCCTGACCGACGCCCGCATCGTCCACCATGAGGGCTATCGGGGCCAGGCACAGGAAGAAGAGGGCCGCAAGACCGGGGAGCACGAGGAGATACAGGCCCATGTAGACAGCGGCGAACGTGACGACGCTCACGGCCACGAGAGGGAGCCACTTCGACAGAGCCGTCTTGAAGGCCTCACCCAGAGAGGTCTTCCCTCCACCCATCTGCGTCCTCACGGTGTGGAGGAGGGCGCCGAGCACCAGGGCGCCGCCGACGAGGCCGGGAACGGAGAGGGCCAGGAGAGCCGTGTTGCCGAGGGTCATGAGCGCCGCGGTGCCGGCCGGACTGTAGATGGAGACATGCACCCCCATCATCCTGACCATCAGGTGCGTGACCACGGCGACCGGCACGGACACGGCGAGGTAGATGACGACGTACAGCCCGAGCTGGGCAAAGAGGAGGTTGAAGGAGCGGCTGAGGAGGGCTCCCAGGCCTTCGCCCGCGCTCAGAGGTCGGGTCGGCGTGGACATCGACCATCACCTTCCTTCCGTCTTCCGTGTGATCATGGGTCCGAACGCTTAGGGGCAGGCCGCCTGCACCACAATATTAGCCACCGATGGCCAGCTTTTCCTGCCCTTTGTCTTTCGGCACCTGCTGCTGGCGGCTGTCTTGCGCCCGCGGCCGGGGTCGTCCGTTCCGTCGACGCGTGCGGAGCCGCAATCACCGGCGGCCGGAGGACCTTCACCTCATGGTACTCGCCGACCCGGTCCCTCTTGCCTCCAGTCTGGCCGCCGGGCGGGACACAACACGGGAAGCGGCCCGCCGAGGGGCCGCTTCCAGGATACCTGGTCACGCTCCAGCCCCTGCCGTTCAGGCAGGTGCCGCCAGCTTCTTGGCCTTCTCGTAGGCGAGGGTCAGGGCGATGAGGGCCCAGGGCATGACCACGCAGTTCGCGAACAACCCGAGGATCGGGATGAGACCGAGCACGACGCCGGCCGCGAAGGCTATGAGGCCGATGACGATGATCTCCCCGGGAACCTTGAGCGCCAGGGAGCAGCTCCTAGAGAGGGCCTGACCGACGCCTAGGTCGTCCACCATGAGGGCTATCGGGGTCAGGCACAGGAAGAAGAGGGCCGCAAGACCGGGCAGGAGAAAGAGGAGCGAGCCCACGGAGGCGGCGAGGCCGACGACGATGGTCACGGCCACGAGAGGGAGCCACTTGGACAGAGCCGCCCTGTAGGCCTCACCCACCGAGGTCTCGCCGCCGGCTATCTGCGTCCTGGCGGCGTGGATGAGAGCGCCGAGCACCAGGGCGCCGCCGAGGAAGCCGAGAATCGAGACCAGGACCACGCCTCCCGTGCCGATGCCCAGGAGTGCCCTGGCTCCCATGGGGCTTTCCACGGAAGGGGCTCCGGTGGCCATGACGACGACCAGAAGGAGCGAGAGGACCAAGATGGGCACGGCGACGATGAGGGAGATGACGACGTACTGCCCTATCCGGGCGAAGAACAGATTGAAGGACCGGTTGAGAAGGGCGCCCAGGTCGTCGGCCTGCGCAGGCTGAGGCTGAGTGGGGGTGGACATCCAGGTTCACCCCCCCTCATCATGACTGACAACACCATTCTCAGCTTATAGCATCCGCCGGTGTGAGCGTCAACGGCCGGTTCGTCTCCTTCCTTCGGTGTCCGCCTGGCACTTGCCGGCCGCCTCCGACGTCGGGTCGGGATGATATAAAGAGAGCAAGGGCCGGGACCGACTCCTCACGG
>CAJXZV010000091.1 GCA_913063835.1 uncultured Eubacteriales bacterium | reverse complement strand
GACACCCTATCACCGGCTTCCCCTCCTCCGCCCGGACAACCGCCTTCTGGGCTACGGGTGGGGCTCGGATGAGCGCACGGTCGCCGTCATCAACTGCGGCCCTGACTGGCCGTTGGCCGAAGCCTCCGATGCCCCCCCTCCGGCTCCGGTCGGGGTCGTGCGATGGCCCTATCCGGGTCAGACCGGCGTGCCGACGTCCTGGCCGGGCCTGGAGGAACCCGACCCGTTCCGCCTCTACCCCGGGGTGGAGGGGCCGGTGGGCTACACCGTCTCGCTGACCATCCCCGGGGCCGACGGGCACCTGAACCTGTCCTCGGCCCGGCTGACCGACCCTTCCGGGGCCGAGGTGGCCTGTATGGTCTTCAGCCCGGCGGTAGACGAGCATCTGACCGACACCGTGGCCCTCATCCCCTACGAGCCGCTGGCACCCGCAACGACGTTCACCGCCACCTTCACAGGGACCGTCGGCAGGGGGGAGGCCTTCCACGAGAGCTGGTCGTTCACAACCGGCCCGGGTCTCATCGTGCGTGGCCCGACCCTCCGTTGGTCATGGGGGTGCAAGGGCGACCGCGTCGAGGTCGAGTTCGACGGGCTCACCCTGCGGCCGGGGGTTTCCGCCTTCCTGGGCGGCCTGCCCGTGAGGGGCCTCTCGCTTCGTCCCCCGGACGAAGTCGCCTTCCGTGTTCCGGTCGGCTTCGGTGGGGGTCCGGCTTCGCTGACTCTGGCGGCTTCCGACGGGTCCGAGGTCACGGTGGAGCTCACCAGCCCGCTTCCCGCGGCTCCGGCCTCGCTGGGAAAGGCCTGGATGGAGACCGAGTCGCCCTTCGCCTTCACGGACGGGGCCTTGCGCCATGCCGGGGGGACAGTGGTCGTCCCTGCCTCGTGCCTCGCAGCCCTCGGGGCCGTGGAGGAGACCCTCCCCGAGCTCTCCCGGACCCACTGGTGCCTGGAGGGCCACATGGCCACGGTCACCCTCGGGAGCCCCTCGGCCTACATCGACGGCCACCTCCTGCACCTGCCGCTCCCGGTCCAGGAGATTGGAGGCCGGGCCTACGTGCCGGCCGGACTCGTCCGAACCTTGGTGGCGGCCTGCGGCCGGTTCTGGGATGTGGTCGGCCACTGGGCGGCGGACGAGGTGACCCGCCTGGCGGAGCTGGGCATCGTGTCGGGCGTGGGTGACGGCAGCTTCCGTCCCGAAGCCCCTCTGACCCGGGCGGCCTTCGTGAAGATGGTGGCCCTTGCCGCCGGCCTCGTGCCTGCTCCCGGCGAGAGCGGAGGCTTCACCGACACATCCGGACACTGGGTGGCCGACCAGGGCTACATCGGCGCGGCCGCCGCGGCCGGCATCGTCCGGCCGCCGGAGTTCCCAGGCGGCCGTTTCGAGCCCGACCGGAGCATCACCCGCGAGGAGGTGGCTGTGATGGTCGTCCGGGCCATGGGACTGGAGGGCCGGGCCGAGCGGGCCGGTCAGACCTCGTCGGCCGGACCCCTGGTCGTAGCCGGGACCATCTTCGTCGACGCCCACCGGTGGACCCGGCCGGGCCACGTGGTCATCGCCGTCGAGGAGGGCGTCATCCGCGGCTACGCCGAGCCGGACGGCACCCGTACCTTCCGCCCGGACGGCCTGGCGACCCGCGCCGAGGCGGCGGTGATGGTGACGAGGATGCTCGACCGGCTGGCGTCAGGCGCGGGGTAGCTGGTGGCCTCGGGTCTCGGTCAGGACTGCCGGGCGCGCGGTCTATATCGCCGTCGGGGCCGCGGGCCGGTCCGCGGAACGCCCGCCCGCCCGTCCTTGCCCCTGAGCCGGGCCACCGCGAGGACCACCAGCGGCAGCCCCGCCTGGACCGCGAGGGCCACCAGCAGGACGAGCCAGCTGTCGAGCACGGCGACAAGACCGGCGAAGGTCGGGAAGAGGACCTGGGTCAGAACGACGAAGGCCACCACGCCGAGCCCCAGGGCCGGCCGGTAGGCCCGGCGCACGGAGAGGCTCTCGGCAACCCCGTCGGCCACAGCGAAGAGGAGAACACCGCACGTAATGAAGATGCCCAGGAGGATGCCCAGGGCGAAGGCGGAGTCTACGCGCTCGAGGAAGCCCGCCAGGCCCACGAGCCGCGCGGTCTTGAAGTAGGGGAAGGTCTGCGTGGGCCGGAGGAAGCCGAGGACAAGGGTTGACAGCGACTCGGCCATGACCCCGATGGTGCCGACCAGCACCACCGCCAGGTAGAGGGCCGGGCCCACCCGCCGGGTCGTCTGGATGTACCTCCCCATGAGAAGCACTGCGGCGATGCTGCTCCCAAACGCGACTGGGGTCAGCGTGGCCCGGAGGATCCTCGGGAGGCCTTCCGCTCCGATAGGGAGGAGGTACCTCACATCCCCTTCGCGTAGGCCCGCTCCGAACCAGATGAACATGATCGCGAAGATGAGCGGAGTCGCAACCTCCGCAAGCCGCGCCAGGGGCACCGGGCCACGCCAGAGGACCACTGCCACGCTCAGCCCGAACACGCCGAGGAGCACGGCCTGAGGCGTCCGGTCTAAAAGGGCGATAGTGACGAACTCGGCCAGAACGCGGCCGGTCACGGCCAGGACTAGCACCCACCAGAGGGAGAAGGCCAGGCCGAGGATGCTCCCCGGGAGCCGGCCGAGGGCCGTCCGGGCCATGCCGACGAAAGACCGCCCGGGAAAGCGCCTGAGGAGCGAGGCCGCCACCCACGCCACCGGCAGGACCCCCACGACGAAGAGGACAGCCACCATCCAGGCGCTCTGCGCCAGGTGGCGGCTGATGGTCGTGGGCAGGACCAGGATGGCGGCGCCGACGATGACTAGGAGAGCCAGGCTCGTGAGCTGAAGCGGCGTGACCTTAGCCATCTCCCTCACCCGGGCTAGTATCCCCATCCCGGCCTCGCGTCCACCGGCACCGGGCCGCCGGCGCCGAACCGCGGCCGGACCGGCCCCTCCGGACGCCGGACGGGGGGAGCGGCCGGACGACCGGCCCGGTCGGTGGGCGGTGTCGCGACCGGGTACACTAGAGGACAGGCGACCGGCGGCGGACGGAGTCCGGGCCGGTGCAGGGCAGGTGAAGACCATGAGGCGGCTCCTCGGGAGGCTCTCCGCCCGGCGCGGGCGGCGGGCGGCCGCCGGGTCTCCGGGCCCTGACGGGCTGCCGAGACCCCTGGCCGAGAAGCTCGAAGAGAACCTGAAGGTGCTCCGAGACCTCTTCGGGTCGGCCCCCGACCTCATCGTCCGGCGCTTCCGCCCCGGGGTGGCCCCCGATGTGGAGGCGGCCCTCGTCTACCTTGACGGGATGGTCGACGACACCGTGCTCCACCAGCACGTCCTCGTCCCTCTTCTCCGCGAGGACCCTGCGGCTCTCGGGCGCCGGCCGCGCAGGGCGGAGCTGGCCCGCCGCGCCTCCGAGAGGCTCGTCGCCGCCGGGAACGTGAGCGAGGTCTCGGACCTCGACAAGGCCTGGGACGAGCTCCTGGCCGGCCGGGCCGTGGTGCTCTTCGACGGGTGCCCGGTCGGGCTCACCGCCGCCGTGAAGGGCTGGGCCACCCGTTCCGTCGAGGACCCCGGGACCGAGTCCGTCATCCGCGGCTCACGGGAAGGGTTCACTGAGGACCTTCTGACGAACATCACCCTCTTGCGTCGGCGTGTCCGCGACCCCCGGCTCCACGTCGAGTTCCTCACTCTGGGCCGGCGGACGAAGACCAAGGTGGCCCTTGTCCATCTGCACGGCGTGTCCTCCCCCTACGTCCTGGCCGAGGCCCGCCGGAGACTCCGGCGCGTGGACCTCGATTCGGTCCTGGAATCCGGGTACATCGAGCAGTACATCGAGGACGCCCCCTATTCCCCGTTCGCCACCGTAGGCAACAGCGAGAAGCCCGACGTCGTGGCCGGCAAGCTCCTCGAGGGACGTGTGGCCATCATGGTGGACGGCACCCCGTTCGCTCTCCTCGTGCCTTACCTCTTCATCGAGTCCCTCCAGAGCGCGGAGGACTACTACTCCAGGCCGTTCTTCGTGTCCCTGTTGCGCCTGTTCAGGGTCATCGCCTTCACCTTGGCCATCCTGCTCCCGGCGCTCTACGTCGCGGTGGCCTCGTACCACCAGGAACTGCTCCCGTCCGCTCTCGCCATCACCCTCGCCGGGACCCGCGAGGGCACCCCGTTCCCCGCCGTCTTCGAGGCCATGGTCATGGGTGTCGTCTTCGAGGTCCTCCGCGAGGCCGGCGTCCGCCTGCCGCGCCCCGTCGGCCAGGCCGTCACCATAGTGGGCGCCCTCGTCCTCGGCGAGTCCGCGGTCCAGGCCGGCCTCATCGGCTCGCTCATGGTCATGGTCGTTGCCTTGACGGGATTGGCGACCTTTGCCGTGCCGGCCCTGGTCGACATCGTCGTCATGTTGCGGGTCGCCTTCACGCTCATAGCCGGTGTGCTGGGCTTCTACGGTATCATCCTCGGCCTGGCACTGCTCACCGCCCACGCGGCGGCCGTCACGTCCTTCGGGGTGCCGTACCTCTGGCCGTTCACACCGCTCTCCGCGTCAGGCCTCCTGGACACGTTCATAAGGGCCCCGCTCTGGGTGATGCGCCGTCGTCCCGTGAGGCTCCATCCCAGGCCCGATGTCAGGCGGGGCCCCCGGCCACGGGTCCGGCGCCGGGCCGGAAGGCGGGGCGGGACGAGGTGAGGGGGACGTGAGCAGGGGAGTGGTCCGGCCTTCCGCCGCGGCACGCCGGGCGGGTCCGGGGACCGCCCCGGTAGGCGCGGTCCGGGCCGTGGCTCTCGCACTCGCGGTGGTCCTGGCCGCGACCCTGCTCGCCGGCTGCTGGGACCGGCGCGAGATTGAGCGTCTGGCCATCGTTGCCGGAATCGGGCTCGACCTCCAGCCCGACGGGAGCCTCCTCCTCGTCGCCCAGGTCGTCAAGCCCGCCCTGGTCAGGACGCAGGGCCAGGCCGGGATGGGCAGCCCCCGTGCGGTGAGCCTTGCCTCGAGCACCGGGCCCACCGTCGCTGCCGCCACGCGGGCCCTCTGCCAGGTGGCCGGCAGGAGACCTTTCTGGGGGCACGCCAGGATCCTGGTGGTCGGCGAGGAGCTGGCCAGGGCGGGGCTCGCCGACGTGATGGACTGGTTCTTCCGGCAGCGGGAGCCGCGCCCCCGGACAAGGGTCCTCGTGGCGCGCGGCCGCGCGGCCGACCTCCTGGCCGCCGAGAGCGAACTGGAGAAGCTGCCGGCGGTGGCCCTGGACAACGTCCTCGAGCTCCAGTCGGCCACGACCCTGGCTCCGGACACGACCCTGCACCGGTTCGTCCGCGACCTCACCACCCCCGGCAAGGACCCGCTCGTGGCGGCGGCCGCCGTCGTGTCCAGGACCGCCCAGGCGGGCTTCCCGGGGATGGAGGGCCGACCTCCCGAGGCCCAGGAGCCGGCCGCCGAGAAGGAAGGGGAAGAGCGCCGCTTCGACGTGAGGGGCAGCGCGGTGTTCAGGGGTGACAGGCTGGTCGGCTGGATGGACGAGGTGGAGACCCGGGCCACGCTCTGGGTGGCGGGTGCGGGCCGAAGGGCGACGGTCGTTGTTCCCGGACCCGCCGGCTCCGGGCAGGGCTCCACCGTGGAGGTCCTCCGGGCCGCCCCGAAGGTCAAAATCCACGAGGAAGGGGGCCGCCTCGTCCTCACGGTCAGCCTGGAGTGCCGTGCGGTTCTGAGCGAAGAGCTCCGGGGACCGGACGTCACCGTCCGCGGGGCCCTCGAGGACGTGGAGAGGAGGCTGGAGAGGGTCCTCGCCGCCGACATCGCCGCCGCCTTCCGCAAGGCGCGGTCCCTTCGGGCCGACCCCTTCGGTCTGGGCTTCACCCTGTGCACCCGTTACCCCAAGCTGTGGGAGAAGTACCAGGACTTCTGGCCCGACGCCCTCGCCTCGGCCGAGGTGCGCATCTCGGTCAAGGCCCGCATCGTGCGCACCGGCCTCGTGCTGAAGGCCCCCCGGTGAGCGTGGCCGTTTCGTGTCCCGGCGGGCGTGCTCCGGCGGGAGAACACGCGGCCTCACCACGAGAGGATAATTCCCGCCCGGTGTCGAAGACTATCGTTCAGGGCGAACATGCGTTCGTAGCCCGCGGAGCGAGGCCGCCGCCTGGGAGGTGGGTTCCGGTGAGCGACCGAGGCCCGACCGGTGGGAACCTGGGCGAGAACCTCTTCGAGCATGCGAGCCAGGAGCGGGTCCGGAGGGAGATGCCGCTCGCGGCCAGGATGCGCCCGCGCTCGTTCGAGGAGTTCGTCGGCCAGGAGCACATTGTCGGGCCGGGGACGGTCCTCCGGAGGGCCATCGAGAGCGACACCGTGCCTTCCCTCATCTTCACCGGGCCGGCGGGAACGGGGAAGACCACCTTGGCCCGCCTCATCGCCGACCACACGAAGGCCCGCTTCGAAAGGCTCAGCGCCGTCTCGGCCGGAGTGGCGGACGTCCGCAGGCTCATCGAGGATGCCCGGCACCGCCTTACCCACTACCGGCAGCGGACCATCGTCTTCATCGACGAGATCCACCGGTTCAACAGGGCCCAGCAGGACGCGCTCCTGCCGGCGGTCGAGGACGGGACGGTCATCCTCATCGGGGCCACCACGGAGAACCCCTACTACACGGTCAACTCCGCCCTGGTCTCGCGCTGTCGGGTCTACAGGCTCGAGCCGCTCGGTCCGGCTGACATGACCATCCTGGTCCGGCGGGCCCTGGCCGACGAGGAGCGCGGGCTGGGCCGGATGAAGGTCGAACTCACCTCCGAGGCCCTCGAACACCTCGTGCGGGTGGCCGACGGGGACGCCCGTTCGGCGCTGAGCGCCCTCGAGCTGGCCGTCCGGGCGACGGCCCCCGACCCGCAGACGGGAAGGCGGCTCATCGGCCTCCAGACCGTGGTCGAGGCCGTGCAGAGGCGGGCCCTGGCCTACGACCGCACCGGCGACGGGCACTACGACACCGTCTCGGCCTTCATCAAGAGCATGCGCGGCTCGGACCCTGACGCCACCCTCTACTGGCTGGCCCGGATGCTCTACGCCGGCGAGGACCCGCGCTTCATCGCCCGGCGCATCGTCATCTGCGCGGCGGAGGACGTGGGGAACGCCGACCCGCGCGCCCTGACCGTGGCCGTCTCGGCGGCCCAGGCTGTCGAACTCGTCGGCCTGCCGGAAGGGCGGCTACCGCTGGCCCAGGCCGCCCTGTACGTGGCCACGGCGCCGAAGAGCAACTCCGCCTACATGGGCATCGAGACGGCCCTCGAGGACGTGAAGAACGAGGCCGGCGGAGCGGTGCCGCCCCACCTGCGGAGCGGGAGGGACGCCGGGGGGCGGCCTGCGCGGAGGTACCTGTACCCGCACGATTACCCTGGGCACCACGTGAGACAGCCTTACCTTCCCGAGGGAAGGGTGCGCGGGCGGTACTACAGGCCGTCCGAGAGCGGCTATGAGGCTACCCTGAAGGAGCGCCTCATGCGGTGGTGGCCGGAGCTTAGGCCGATTTACGGGGAGCGCGGGAAGGGTTCGAGGTCTCCCGGAGCGAAACGAACGTGAGCTCTCGGTCCGCCCGTGATGAATCCTGCTATCATACGGCGAGACCGATGTGCGGCCGACCGATGCAGGTACGTGAACGCTTCTTGAGGGGAGAGGTTCACGCGTGGACGTGTTCGAGGCCATCGCCGGCAGGCGAAGCATCCGGAGCTACGTGCCGATGCCAGTCCCGGAGGAGAAACTGAGGCGGGTCCTCGAGGCGGCGCAGAAGGCTCCGTCGGCCGGCAACCGACAGGAGTACAGGTTCATCGTCGTCACGAACGAGGAGACGAAGAAGCGCCTGGCCGAAGCTGCCTCTCAGCAGGCCTTCGTCGGTGAGGCCGGGGCGGTCATCGTCGCCTGCGCCACCAACCCGGAGCGTCGGTGGCACGCGGTGGACGTGGCCATCGCCATCGACCACATGACCCTGGCCGCCTATGCGGAGGGGCTCGGGACGTGCTGGATAGGGGCCTTCGACGAGGATGCCGTCAAGCCCGTCGTCGGGGTGCCCGATAACATCAAGGTCGTCATGCTCCTGACCGTCGGCATCCCGGCCGACAAGGGCCGCGAGCGCCCGCGGAAATCGCTCGACGACCTCGTCTGCTATGAGAAGTGGCAGGAGTAGACGGGGAGGGGCGCCGTAAGCGGGAAGCGGCGGGGTTCGGGACCGGGCGGCACGGCGTACGGGAGGCAGGGCCCTGCGCGGACAGAGGCCGCGAAGAATTGGCTGCCGGTCGCGAGTGAGTTCCTGTAAGATTCACGTGGGCAGATAGAGGGCACAGCGGGGTCTAGGTACAAA
>CAJXZV010000090.1 GCA_913063835.1 uncultured Eubacteriales bacterium | reverse complement strand
AGGCCCTCGTGGAGGTCCTGCGTTGGGCGGCCGGGCGCGCGGCCGCCTCCGGACTCGCGCGGGTGGAGTTCACCGGTCCGCCGGACCACCCGTTCTCCAGACTGGCCCGGCTGAGGGCCTCGGCCCGTGTGACGGTGGGACCGGCGTACGATGGCGGTGTGTCGGTGACGAACCGCGGCCTCTTGCTCGCTGACATCGCCGTGGCTCTCGCCGCGCGGGCGGAGGCGGCCGGCCTGGAAGACGGGACACAGGTGGTCCTTGACGTGGGACCGAAGAGGATGAGCCTGACCTTCACGGGCGGACGGGTGAGGCTCGTCGGCGGCCGGGCTGGGTCTGAGGCGGGGGTCCCGGTCACGCGGCTGTCGCCGCAGGCCTTCACCCTCATGGTGACGGGCCGGGCCGGCGGGGCGGAGGTGGGGATGCTTGCCGGGACGACGGTGGCTTCTGAGCACCGGCAGGCCCTCGCGGCGCTGTTCCCGGCTTCCTATCCGCACTGGGTCCCCGCCCCGTACTGGTAGAGCTTGCCCGCGTCCTGCCGCCGGAGCGGGCGGCGGCCGCCGGTCCGGACGGCCGCGCCGCAGCCGAACGCGGTGTGGTATGATACGCGGAGAATTCCAAACCTTGGTTTACGGGGTGAGGGGGACTTGGCTGACCGGAGCCGTGACTGGATGAGGCAGGCGGAAGCCGACCTCCGGCATGCGCGGAACTCACGGTCCCTGCGAGACTTCGAGTGGGCGTGTTTCGCCGCCCACCAGGCGGCCGAGAAGGCGGTCAAGGCCTGTTTTCAGAAACTCCACGCCGAGGTGTGGGGAGACACGGTGAGCCTCATGCTCTCACGGCTCTCCGAGAGGGTCGCCGTGCCGCGAGCCGTCGTCGAGCGGGCCAAGATCCTTGACAAGCATTACATTCCAGCACGCTATCCCAACGGCTTTGAAGAAGGGGCGCCGACTGACCTTTACACGTCGGAGGAAGCAGAGAACGCCATCACTATAGCCGGTGAGGTCATTGAGTTCTGTAAGGGTGTTCTGGCCGGATGAGCCGTCGCTGAAGGCTTCTATCAGAGAGTATTCTTCCCGCCTTCTCGCCAGGGAGGAGGTCGTGGGCGTCTATCTGTGCGGCTCGCAGGCCAAGGAGACCCATACCGCGGCGAGTGATGTCGACCTCCTGGTCCTCATCAGGGGCGGGACGGGACCCTCCCTGCTGAGGCCGCGCGACAGGATACCGGCCTACCTGCCCGACAGCTTCCCCGTAGGGCTCGACCTCTTCGTCTACACGGAGGAGGAGGCACGGTCCTCGCCCTTCGCAAGACGCTTCATGGAGGAGGCGGTGCCTGTTCTCGAAGAGGAGGGGGCTCGAGGGGTGTGAAAGGCGGGAGGCGTGTGGTAATATAACGGTGCGTGCGCCTATAGCTCAGTGGATAGAGCACCGGCCTCCGGAGCCGGGAGCGCAGGTTCGAGTCCTGCTAGGCGCACCATTTTTGTTTCAGCGAGCCATTGGTGTCGTTCACGCCTCTCCCGCGTGTGTGCCGACGGACGCGGACGCCTCTCGCTCCCGTCAGAGGCAGGTAGGTGCGTCATCTCTGCCGTAATCTCTTCGGTACGCCGCACTGTCTGGAGGCTTGCACGTGCCGCGAACGCTCCAGTACAGACAGGTCGACGTGTTCACCGATAGGCCGCTTTCAGGTAACGCCTTGGCGGTCTTCCTTGACGGACGCGGGCTTGAGCCTCGGGTCATGCAGGCCATCGCCCGGGAGCTCAACCTCCCCGAGACGGCCTTCCTCCTGCCTCCGTCGGTGGATGACGCCACGTACTGCATCCGCACCTTCACTCCTGTGGAGGAGATTTTCTCGGCGGCCCAGGCCTACCACGGAACGGCCTTCGTCCTGGCCGAGGAGGCCCTCATCCCGCTCGACGAGCCTCTGACCACCGTATGGCAAGAGACCCAGATCGGCGTCGTCTCGCCTGTGGAGGTCGAGGTCGCGGGGGGACGGCCGGTCAAGGTGTCGGTCACGGCGGACGTCCCCGTCTTCGGGCGGGTCTTCGGCCGGCCGGGCTCCCCCGTCCTGGCGGCCTTGGCCCTCGCCCTGGGCGTCGACACGGACGACCTCACCTCCCGGGGGCTGTTCCCGCAGATCGTGTCGACAAGAGACCCCTATCTTATCGTCTGTCTCGAGAATCTCGACCGCCTGTCTGGAGTCGAACCCGACTTCGCGGCCCTGCGCCGCATAGGAGACCAGCTCGACGTCACCGGGTTCTCGGTCTTCGCCCCTCACGCGAGGGACCTCAGAGCACAGGTGCACGTGAGGTTCTTCTCCTGCTCGAACGGTGGGGTGGAGGAGCCGGCGTCCGCCGGCGCCGCCGCCGCTCTGGGGGCTTATCTCGCCAACAGGCGGGTCATCCGCCCGGACACCGCGGGTCCGGCCCGTTTCACCATCGAGCAGGGTGTGGAGATGCTGAGGCCCAGCTACATCGAAGTCTCGGTGGCGGTTGACTCCCTGGACCTTCAGAGCTACACCGTCAGGGTCTCCGGGGCGTGCGCGACTGTGGCGTCGGGTGAGCTCCTCCTCCCATAGCGCCGGTCTCCCATCCCGGCCACGCCCGCCGCCCTTCCTCCGCCATGGTTCCTCTTGCTTCTCGGTAGGCTTCCCGGCTCGCCCGGCGGGGAATGCTAGAGAGGAAGGGCCGGAACTGGCCCCGCGAGGGGGGAAGCAGGGGATGTGCGGTGCGTGCTTCGAGGATGCCGGCGACCGGCTCGGAGACGGGCCTGAGGTCGAGATGAGCGTGCCGGCAGAGGCCGAGGAGGAACCCTTCGAGGTCCTGGCCCAGCACCAGCTCTCAAGCGACCAGGCTCACATCATGCCCCAGCTCTTCGGCTGGATGACTCCGGCCGAGCAACGCGAGCGGGCCCGGTTCCTCTCGGACCTGACACGTCCGAGGAGGATTCGCCGTCACCCGCCGCTCACAGGCTCCTCCGGGGCCGAGCCTGTCGGCTCTCCTTCCGTTGCAGGAGCCGAGCATCCAGGAATCCCCACCACCGAAGCCTGAAGGCGCACTTGAGGCGCCTGTGCTTGAACCCTCCAGACCTACCGCGTCGACGGCCATCTCCAGGCCGGCGTCAGGCCCGGCGAACCTACGCCCACACGGGAGGAACTGCCGTCCGGTCTTCCCCACGGCGCCGCAGGTCCGGCCGGGCCTCGTAACCCCTCCGCCGCGGAAGGCATAGGATTTAGCAGCTTACCCAGCTAGACGCACCAACCACGGCCGACGACCCCACCCGGTGCACTCGGATCGCGCCGGGAACCGAGAACAAGGGGTCGGGCCGAAGGCGGGAGGGGGGGAATGCGTAGTGGCCCAGATGCTCATCAAGGCCGACGTCGTCGTCGGTGAGGACGTGGCCGAGACCGCCGTCGACAAGACCGTATATCTGGAGTACCCGGCGAGAGTCGTGACCGACGTCCAGGCCCGCGTCACCGAGGTCGAGTGCGAGGTGCAGGAGGACCAGGTTGTCGTCTCCGGCACCGTCCACAAGCAGATTTTCTATGTCGGTCCGGAGGACCGTGTCTATCATCAGGGCGAAGATGTCGCCTTCTGCGCGGTCGCCACGGTACCCGGGGCCCAGCCCGGCATGGACTGCCAGGTCCATCCCACCGTGCAGGCGGTCGAGTACCGCCTCGTCGGGTGTCCTCCGACCACTGAACTGAAGCAGCGCATCATCCTGGCCTTCTTCGTCAAGGTGACCCGGCCGCAACAGCTCGATGTCGTCCTCGGCACGACCGGACCTCTCTACAAGGTCCAGCGTGTGGTCTGTGAGGAGAGCTCCGGGGCGGTCGTCGAGTCGGTCGTGGAGCTGTCGAACCCTGTCGAAAAGGTCCGGACCGTACGCTGTGTCGTCAGTGACTACACGACCACCTGTGCGGAAGACCAGGTCATCATCGAAGGCGTCCTCCACGCGCAGGTCTTCTGCATCTCAGCCTTCGACCAGACGGAGTACCTCAAGTCCACGGACGTGCCGTTCACGGCGGTGGTGCCGGCGAAAGGGGCGCATCCGGGGCAGAACGTGGACGCGGACATAAGCGTGGCCCGGGTCAGTTGGACCCTCGAAGGTGATGAGCTCCACCAGAGGGCCGTGCTCTCCATCTTCGTCAAGGTGACCGAGACGGCCCAGACCATGCTGTGCACCGACCCGTGCGGCCCGCTCATCAAGGTCGGCCGGGTGGCCGGTGAGAACACCAAGCAGGTCATCGTCGAGGACCAGGTCTGTCTTGACGTGCCGGCCAAGAAGGTCCAGGACATCCTGGCGTTCGTCACGACCCTGAGCCACGAGGTCCTTGACGGCAAGGTCGTCGTCCAGGGGACGATCCACAAGCAGATCTTCTTCGTCGGTCCGAACGACATCGTCCGCCACCAGAGTGCGGACATCCCGTTCAGCGCGGTCGTGGAGGTGTCCGGGGCGGAGCCGAACATGGCGGTTCAGGTGCATCCGACCATCGAGCATGTCGGCTGGACCCTCATCAAGGAGACTCCGGAGTGTCCGCTACCGCCGTACTACGACGGCCCGTACGGGGACGTATACCGCGTCATAGAACAGCGGGTCATCGTGGAGCTCTTCGTCAAGGTCACGGAGACGGTCCAGATCAACGTCCGCCTGAACGACGGACCGCCGCAAGGCTAGAGTCCAGAGCACGACCGCCGGTCTATGTGAGCCGCGGTCGGCCTCGCGTCCCGGCCGGCGCCTCACCGCGCCGCGCCGGGACCTCTGCTTTTCCTCTGCGCGGGCGGGACCGGGCGGTGGCGGTACCGCGGGCCCACGTCGACCGCCCTGACCGCGACGAGCTGTCTTCCGATGGCGTCGTAGGCGATGAAATCGACTCGAGGCTTGTAGAAGAAGATGCGCGGAAGAGCGAAGAGGTGGTAGCGCGGCCCGAGGTCCGAGGCGACAAGGCTCGTCTTGCGGTCCCGGTAGATGGCTGCCGTGACCTGGAACCCCAGAGCCAGGAAGTGAAGGAACCGTCCTTCGGCCGACGGCAGGCCCGGTTGGGGCGGTTCGTGCAGGTCACCGAAGGCGAAGGGGAACCAGGAGGCCGTCCTTTCCCAGTCACGGGCTGTCTTGAGGGCGTGAAGGGCCAGGGGCGGTGAAAGTGGTCCTGAGCAGGCCTCCGCCGGAAGCGGACCGCTCCTGAGGGTCATGACCGCGAGAGGGATGTATTCCACCACGGGATGCTCGTAAAGGACGCGCGGAACGTGCTCGTGCGGCAAAGGCCGGGCTCCCCCCGGACGACAGCCTGTCAGCCTTCCGGCGCGCCTCCGCCGTGGGTGTTCAGAGCCCCGAGGCGCCTCGAGGTGAGGGCGGCGGGCCGGCGGCGTCGACCCTATATCATATGGGGTCGGCACGGGCCGGAGCACGGGCGCCCGGAGGTGTACAGGCCTCCGACCAAGCTTGGCGTCTCGAGATGCGTTCGACCGTTTGACATCCGCACGGGTGACTGGTTATACTTGTAGTGCCGTTCAGGGTCGGCTCTGGTGAGCGCGGCCCGCGTTCCTTGAAAAACGGTCTTGAGCAGTGCGACATGAACGGGGGGCGCATAGCTCAGTTGGGAGAGCGCCTCGCTTACACCGAGGAGGCTCGCAGGTTCGAGCCCTGCTGCGCCCACCATCGAGTTGAGGGTCGCGGAGGCGTGGTGTAGTCTGGCCTAACATATCTGACTGTCGATCAGAAGATCGCGGGTTCGAATCCCGTCGCCTCCGCCATCCCTTCCCTGTGCCGCGGTAGCTCAGTTGGTAGAGCAGAGGACTGAAAATCCTCGTGTCGCCAGTTCGATTCTGGCCTGCGGCACCATGAGAGCGGAAGTAGCTCAGTGGTAGAGCATCGCCTTGCCAAGGCGAGGGTCACGGGTTCGAATCCCGCCTTCCGCTCCAGACAAGTCGTGCGCGCTCTTGCGCGCTTGCTTTATAGAGGCGACATAGCCAAGTGGTTAAGGCGGAGGTCTGCAAAACCTCTATCCCCGGTTCGATTCCGGGTGTCGCCTCCAGGCATCGACGGCCGACCCGACAGCGGGTCGGCCGTTTTCTGAGAGATGAGAGATGAGATGAAGGGAGAAGACCAGGTTGCCCATCCGCGAGTTCCGGTGTCAGGCATGCGGGCACAAGTTCGAGACACTCATCCTGCCCGGAGAGGATGAAGCCGCCATCACCTGCCCCGAGTGCGGCGGGAGTGACATCAGACGCTGCATGTCGGTGTGTGCCGCGCGGTCCAGGGACGGGTCCGGTGTCACCAGAAGCCTGGGGTCGGGGTGCGCCTCCTGCTCGGCCGGCAGTTGCTCGAGCTGCCGATAGGCCGACGCACGACGGGAGGGTGGCACCTGGGACTACGAAGAAGAGGCTGGTGCCGGGAGCGGGGCTCGAACCCGCACGGCCTGAGGCCAGCAGATTTTAAGTCTGCCGCGTCTGCCAGTTCCGCCACCCCGGCTGACCGGTCACGACGTCGACACCGGCGCGGGTGCCGGGCGAGGGTCCCGGGCCCGCGCCGTCTTACGTAGGAGGGAACAGCTACATACATTATCCGACCTTCGGCCCAAAAGTCAAACCCGCCCGCTTTTCCTTCCAGCCGGAGTCGACCGGGCGTCCCGTGACGGCCCGGTCGGCCCGAAGCCGGGTTGCCGGGCCGGCCGGCGCCCGGTGACAGGGAGCGGCGTCGGGCGCGGAGAAGAATGTGTTCCTGGCGGCGACGCTGCACTATGCTGGACGGGAGAGATCCTCGTGCCTGAACTCGCCTACGTGAACGGAGTCATCACGCCCCTGGAGGAGGCCCGCGTCAGCGTCGAGGACCGGGGCTTCCAGTTCGCCGACGGCATCTACGAGGTGGCGAAGATCTTCGACGGCAAGCTCATCGACCTCGACCGGCACCTGGCGCGGCTGGAGAACAGCGCGCGCATGCTGGAGCTTCCCCTGCCCATGCCTCTTCCGGAACTCGGACGGACCTGCCGGGACCTGCACGCCCGGAGCGGTATCGAGGACGGCGTCTTCTACCTCCAGGTGACACGGGGCGCCTGTCCCAGGGTCCACGCCGCCCCGCCGGGACTCGAGCCGACCCTGGTGATGACCACGCGCCGCCTGTCCAGGCCCCTCCCCGAGAAGATCACGGCCATAACCGTGCCGAACAACCGCTGGAAGATGTGTGCCTGCAAGGCCATCGCGCTCCTCCCGACGGTCCTGGCCAAGCACGCCGCCGTGAAGGCCGGGGTGAACGAAGCCATCTTCGTCGGAGACGACGGCCTGGTCCTTGAAGGAGCGAGCGACAACGTCTTCTGCGTCAAGGACGGGGTGCTGCACACCCCACCGGCCGACGGACGCATCCTCGAGGGCATCACCCGCGGCCGCGTGCTGGAGCTGGCCGAGGAGCGGGGCATCGAGGTGCGGGTGGCCCCGCTTCCCCTCGACGAGTTCAGGGCGGCCGACGAGGTCTTCCTGACCAGCTCCGTCCTGACCGTCGTGCCCGTCGTGGCCCTGGACGGTAGGCCGGTCGGGGACGGACGGCCCGGACCGGTGAGCACCGTCCTCAGAGAGGCTTACTGGGACTTCATGCGCCGGTTCAGGGACGTGACTGACTCGCCGAACCCGTCCGGCTCGTCGTCGCCGGCCTAGCCGGTCCGCTGCCGGACGACGGAGGCTATGTCCCGGGCCGCGTCCCGGGCCCGGCCGAGGTGGTCCTCGACCCGCCTCTCCGTCTCGGCCCGGTAAGAGTCGTCCTTCAGGCCGGCGAGGTTTATCCTCACGTTGAGCGCCGCCCCTTCGGCCGCGGTGAGGGCCAGGTGCCCGGCCACGCCGGCGTCGGTGACGGCGTTAGGGTTGCCGCGCTCCGCCGCCGTCCGGGCTAGAGAGAGCACCTCACAGGCCAACTCGGTCACGCGGAGCGGGACCCGGGCCGCCTCCTTGGTGGCCTCCTCTATGGCGGCCCGGCGGGTGTTCTTCTCGTCCTCTGTCCCTCTGGGCAGGCGGTAGGCGGCCATCACCGCCTCGAAGGCCCGGGCGTCGCGGTCGATGAGGTCGGCCAGTTCGCGCCGGACGGCCCCGGCTCTGCTCAGCACCTCTGCCATCTCCGTCTCGGCCGCCGCGTACCGCTCCCGCCCCAGGGTGAGCCTTGCCACCATCTCGACCAAGGCGCACGCGAGCGCCCCGGCGAGGGCGGAGGCGCTCCCGCCTCCGGGTGTGGGTGAGTCGGAAGCGAGTCGGTCGAGGAAGTCTGCCAGCTTGAGGTCTGTGAGTCTGTCGGACACTTGTCACCCTCCAGGTGGGTGTTCGACGCCGGACCGGGGTGGCCTCCGCCCTGGCGCCGCCACAGAGATTATATACAATAGGGG
>CAJXZV010000089.1 GCA_913063835.1 uncultured Eubacteriales bacterium | reverse complement strand
TTGTACCTAGACCCCGCTGTGCCCTCTATCTGCCCACGTGAATCTTACAGGAACCGGAGGCTCGACCCGCTGGGGCAGGCGGGTCGTTCACTATTTCCTTCTTGATCCTTCTTAGCGAGCAGTCAGTAACTCATCGACAATCTTCGTCAAGGAGGAATCCGTCAAGACACGTCGAAACTGCTGGGCGGTAGCGTTTACATGAGTCCGCCCCGGAGGGTGGAAACGTTTCCAGCCCACCCGGTCGATCTCCCGCGCCGGCCTGCCCGGCCGCCAAGCCGGTGAGATGAGTGGAGGTGCCGCGGCCCCTTGTCCAGGACGACGATGCGAGACGTGGCCAGAGAGGCCGGCGTGTCCATCGCCACCGTTTCACGGGTCGTGAACGGTGTGGATGCGGTGGCCGAGTCCACGCGGCGCCGGGTCCTTGAGGCCATCCGCCGCCTGAACTACAGCCCGAACCTTGTCGCGAAGAGCCTTGTCCACCGGGGTACCAGGAATGTGGCCCTCTTCGTTCCCGACATCATGAACCCGTTCTTCCCCGCCATCGCCCGCGGGGTGGCGGACGCCGTGGCGTCGGAAGGGTACACGGTGGTCCTCTGCAACACCGATGACTCCACCGAGCCGGGACCCCACTTCGAGCGCCTTCTACGCGGAAACTTCGTGGACGGGGCCATCCTGTGCGGGACGGCTTGGGACGCGGCGCCCCTGTCGGAACTCATTCCGGCGGACCTGCCCGTCGTGGTGATGGACCGCCGGGTGCCGGGCCTGCGGGCCGACAGCGTGGAGATCGACAACAGGCTCGGCGGCCTGATGGCCACACGCCATCTTCTGGACGTGGGGTGCAGGCGCATCCTGCATCTCGGCGGGCCGGTCGGCGTGAGCACGGCCGAAGGACGTCTGGCCGGCTACCTTGAGGCGCTGTGCTCCGGTGCCGCGGACGAACGCGACGCCGCGGAGGCGGACAGCGACCTCATCACCCGCGGCCCGTTCCGGGCCGAGAGCGGGTACTCCAGGACGCGGGCCGCTCTGGAGAGCGGTCTCTCCTTCGACGGCATCTTCGCGGCCAACGACCTTCTCGCCCTCGGGGCCCTGCAAGCCCTCAGGCAGTTCGGGCGGCGGGTCCCCGAGGACGTGGCCGTGATCGGCTTCGACGACATATACATGGCGGCCCTGGCCCTGCCGCCGCTCAGCACCGTGGCCCAGCCGACCTACCGCCTGGGCACCATCGCCGGCAGGATGCTCATGGACCGTCTGGACCGCTCGGCGTCTCCGGCTCAGCCCCCGGCTCATCCCCAGCCTGAGCCCAAGCGTGTGGTGCTTGAGCCGTCCTTGCGGATAAGGGAGTCGACGCGGCGTGAGAGGGTCCAAGGGTCTGAGGAGGAGTGACGTTGCAGTGTAGGCCTGTCCTCGTGGTCGGCAGCCTGAACATGGACCTGGTGGTGTTCTGTCCCCGCCGTCCTCGGCCGGGGGAGACCGTCACCGGAACGGGCTTTGCGACCTTTCCCGGAGGGAAAGGGGCCAACCAGGCCTTCAGCGCCGGCCGGCTCGGCGGGCGGGTGAGCATGGTCGGCCGTGTCGGCGACGATGACTTCGGCCGCAGGCTCACGGCCAGCCTGGCGGGAGCGGGGGTGGACACGGGGCGCGTTCTGCGGACCCCGGACGTCCCCACCGGTGTGGCCTGCATCACCGTCGAGGAGAACGGCGAGAACAGCATCGTCATCGTTCCGGGCGCCAACGGCCGCCTGACCCCGGACGACGTCGACCGGAGCCGTGACCTCTTCGAGCAGGCCGAAGTCGTGCTCCTCCAGCTCGAGGTCCCCCTCGAGACCGTCGTGGCGGCGGCCCGCCTGGCCCATTCTTCCGGGGCGACCGTGCTGCTCGACCCGGCTCCCGTCGCGTCCGGGCCCCTGCCTGGGGAGCTTCTCGCGGCCGTCGACGTGCTCCTGCCGAACCAGCACGAGGCGGCCGTTCTCGCCGGACGTCCTGCTCCCGACCTGACCACCGCCAGGGTGGTGGCCGCCGACCTCCTGGGTCTCGGACCGCGGGTGGTCGTGCTCAAGCTCGGGGCGCAGGGCGCCCTCATCAGCACCGGCAGCCAGTGCGACACATCAGAGGCATCGAGGTGCCGGTCGCGGACACGACCGCGGCCGGCGACGCCTTCGCCGGGGCCCTGGCGGTGGCTCTCTCCGAGGGCCGCGAGCTCGCATCCGCGGTGGCCTTCGCCAACCGGGCCGCAGCCCTGTCGGTGACCAGGCGGGGTGCCCAGCCCTCGATGCCCCTGCGCCGCGAGGTGGAACGGCTGGCCGCTGCGGGGGACCGCTACGCGGACATCCAGGCGGCCGAACCTCGCTTTCAGTCGGTTCCCGACGGGACGCGCCTCACGGCGTCCGCTCCGTCGGTTGCGACCGAGACGACCGAACAGGAGGGAGGTGACAGTAAGACATGAGGAAGTGGTTTGCTCTTCTGGCGGCCGTAGCCCTCATGGGGTCGGTCCTCACGGCTGGATGCCTCGGGGGCGGTGCGGACGAGGACAAGGTCAAGGTCGTGCTTCTCCTCAACGGCAACCTCGGGGACAAGTCGTTCTTCGACTCGGCCAACGCCGGCGTCCTGCGGGCCGAGGAGGAGCTGGGTGTCGAGGTCAAGGTCATCGAGATGGGGCTCGACCAGTCCAAGTGGGAGCCGGCCCTGGCCGACGTGTCCACGCAGGACTACGACCTCATCATCGTCGGCACCTGGCAGATGACCGAGTACCTCGAGAAGATCGCACCGCAGCACCCCGACAAGAGGTACATCATCTTCGACACGGCCGTGGACTACACCAAGGCCGACCTCTCCAACGTCTACTCGATCCTCTACAAGCAGAACGAGGGTTCCTTCCTGGCTGGAGCCCTCGCGGCCATGGTGACGACCTCGGACATGCCGCTCGCCAACCCGGAGAAGCTCATCGGCTTCCTGGGCGGCATGGACATCCCGGTCATCAATGACTTCCTGGTCGGCTACATCGAAGGTGCGAAGTACATCGAGCCCGACATCAAGGTCGCCATCTCCTACGTCGGCAGCTTCGGTGACCCGGCCAAGGGCAAGGAGATGGCCCTCGCCCAGTACCAGATGGGCGTGGACATCGGGTTCAACGTGGCCGGTGAGACGGGTCTCGGCCAGCTCGATGCAGCCAAGGAGATGAGCCGCTACGCCCTCGGAGTCGACTCCGACCAGGCGTTGCTGTTCAAGGACTCCGACCCGGAGAAGGCCGGGCTCATCGTCACCTCCATGCTGAAGCGGGTCGACAACTCACTCTACCGGGCCATCGACCTCTATCTCAAGGGTGAGCTTCCGTTCGGTGAGGCTGAGTCCCTCGGGCTCGCCGAAGAGGCCGTGGGCCTGGCGGACAACGAGTATTACCAGCAGCTCACGACGGAAGAGATGAGGCAGACCCTCGCTGAGATCGAGGCGAAGATCCTGAGCGGTGAGATCACCGTCAGCACCGCCTTCGGCATGGACAGCGCCGAACTCGACGCTCTGCGCAACTCGGTCAGGCCCGGAAGCTAGGTCCTGAAGCCTGGAAAGACCTGGGCCTGGCAGGTCGAGCAGGAGGGCAGGCCGGGGCCGGGCCCGGTGCGCGGCCCCGGCCTGCAGAAGTGGAGCGAGCGGACGTGACGGGACGGCCGGCGCGAGAGCGCCGCGGAGGAGGGGCACTGATGAACGCACTCCTCGAGATGAAACGGATAACGAAGGTCTACCCCAACGGGGTCGTGGCCAATCAGTCGGTCGACTTCTCCGTCGCCCGGGGGGAGATACACGCCCTGGTCGGTGAGAACGGCGCCGGAAAGACCACGCTGATGAAGGTCCTCTTCGGCCTGGAGCGGGCTGACGAGGGTGAGGTCTTCTACAAGGGCGAGAAGGTCGACATCACCTCCCCGTCCGTGGCCATCAGCCACGGGATAGGGATGGTGCACCAGCACTTCATGCTCGTTCCCTCCCTGACCGTGGCCGAGAACGTCGTCCTGGGCCTCGAGCCGCGGCGGGGTATCTCTCTCGACGTCAAGGCCGCCGTCCGCCGGACGGAGGAGCTGGCCGAGGAGTACAGTCTCCCGGTCGACGCCGCGGCCCGGGTGGAGGACATCCCTGTCGGGATGCGTCAGAAGGTGGAGATCCTCAAGGCTCTCCTGCGTGGGGCCGAGCTTCTCGTCCTCGACGAGCCGACGGCGGTCCTCACCCCGCAGGAGACGGTCGAGCTGTTCGCCGCCCTCCGCAACCTCAGGGAGCGCGGGCACACCATCATCTTCATCTCCCACAAGCTCCGGGAGGTGAAGGAGATCTCCGACCGGGTCACGGTGATGAGGAACGGACGCGTGGTCGGTGTCGTGCGCACCGCCGAGGCCACCGAGGCCGACATCTCCCGGATGATGGTCGGGCGCGAAGTGGTCTTCCGTGTGGAGAAGCCTCCGGCAACCCCCGGCCGGCCGGTGATGCGGGTCGAGGACCTCCGCCTGGTGACGGATGCCGGTAAGGAGGTCCTGAAGGGCGTCAGCTTCGTGGTCAGGAGGGGGGAGATCCTGGGCGTGGCCGGGGTCGAGGGCAACGGCCAGACGGAACTCGTGGAGATCCTCACCGGCCTGCGTCCGCCGTCGGGGGGGCGCGTGCTGGTCGACGGTGAGGACGTCACCGGAGCCGACCCCGGCACCATCCGCCGCTGTGGGGTCTCCCACATCCCTGAGGACCGGATGACCTACGGCGCGGCGGCTGAGGCGACCATCCGGGAGAACCTCATCGCCGACCGCTGCTGGAGCAAGAGGTTCAACCCGCGTGTGCTCATGAGCCTGAAGGTCGTGGCCGAGCACGGGGACGCTCTGGTCCGCGAGTACGACATCCGCGCCCGCTCGTCGGCCACCCCGGTCAAGATGCTCTCCGGGGGGAACATCCAGAAGGTCGTCGTCGCCCGGGAGCTGTCGGCCGACCCCAAGGTCATCGTGGCCAACCAGCCCAACCGCGGCATCGACGTGGGGGCCACGGAGTTCATCCACCGGAAGCTCATCGAGAAGCGCTCGAGCGGCGTCGGCGTCCTTCTCGTCTCCGCCGACCTCAACGAGGTCATGAGCCTCTCGGACCGCCTGCTCGTGCTCTACGGGGGCGAGGTCGTGGCGCTCTTCCCGGACGCCTCCGAGGTGACAGAGGAGGAGCTCGGCCTCTACATGCTGGGAGTGAAGCGGATGACCCCTGAAGAGATGGCCGGGGCCGAGGCCGCCTCGGCAGGCGGGCGGGCCGACCCGTCCGATGCGGAGGCACGCTCTCCGGCGGTCGGAGGTGGGGCGCGGTGAACGGCACGACCAGGACCACCGATTACCTCTTCCAGGTCTACCGCACGCTCATAGCCGTCTTCCTGGCCCTCGTCCTGGGCTTCGTCATCACCTGCTTCGTCAGCGAGATGCCGCTGGAGGCTTTCGGGAACTTCCTCCTCGGACCGCTGACTTCCGTCAGGCGCTTCGGCAACGTCATCGAGGCGGCCATCCCGTTGGTGTTCACCGGTCTGGCCGTCGCCATTGTCTTCCAGGCGAGCCAGTTCAACATCGGGGCCGAGGGCCAGTTCTTCATGGGGGCGGTGGCCGCGGTCATCGTCGGCATCGTCCTCCCGTTGCCCGGCGTCATCCACGTCCTGGTGTGCCTGGCCGCGGCGATGGCCGCCGGCGCCCTTTGCGGCTGGATCCCGGGTGTCCTCAAGGCCAGGTTGGGGGCGAGCGAGCTCGTCTCCTCGCTGATGCTGAATTATGTCTACTTCCGGCTCGGCGTCTACGTCATCAACTACCACTTCCGGGACAAGGAAGCCGGGGCCCTCGTGTCCTGGCCCGTCCGCGAGACCTCGTGGCTGCACCAGTTCCTTCAGCCCACGCGCATCCACTGGGGCATCCTGGTCGTCGCCGCCGCCGTGGTCTTCGTCTACCTGTTCCTGTACCGCACGAGGTGGGGCTACGCCCTGCGCATGACCGGTCTCAACATCAATTTCGCCAGGTACGCCGGGATAAGCACGGCTTCGGTCATCGTCTACTCCCAGGTCCTCGGCGGGGCCATCGCCGGTCTCGGCGGGGCCGTGGAGATGCTCGGCATCCACCGGCGCTTCATCTGGATGATGATGCCCGGCTACGGTTGGGACGGCATCATCGTGGCCATCCTGGCCCGGAACAACCCCCTGGGCGTGGTGCTCGGGGCTCTCTTCCTGGCCTACATGCGCACGGGGGCCGACATCATGGCCCGGATGACCGACGTGTCGGCCGAGATGGTCACGGTCATCCAGGGGGTCATGATCCTCCTGGTCACGGCCCAGGCGTTCCTGGCCGGCTGGAGGCACCGCATCGTCGTCAGGGAGGCCACCCGGAGGAAGGAGGTGCCCCAGAGTGAAGGAGCTGCTTGAGACCATCCTCTCGCCCGCGTTCGGCTACGCGATACTCAGGGTCACGACCCCCATCCTCTTCGCGGGTCTCGGGGCGGCCGTCACCGAACTGGCCGGGGTCATCAACATCGGCATGGAGGGCATCATGCTCACCGCGGCCCTGGCCGGGGTCATCGTGGGCGCTCTCTGTGAGAGCGCCGCGGCCGGCCTGGCGGCGGCGGTGGCGGCGGGGGTCCTGATGGCCCTCGTCATGGCCTACTTCTCCCTGAACCTCAAGACCGACATCATCCTTGCCGGTATCGCCCTCAACCTCATGGCCAGCGGCGGGACGGTGTTCCTCCTCTACGTGGTCGCCCATGACAAGGGCGTGTCGAGTTCCCTCGCCAGTCCGGTCCTGCCGCAGGTCCGCATCCCGGTCATCGACCAGATACCGGTCCTGGGGGAGATACTGTCGAACCACAACGTCATGGTCTACGTCGCCCTCCTGTCCGTCCTCGTCGTGTCGTACTTCCTCTACCGCACCCCGTACGGCCTGAGGCTGCGGGCGGTGGGGGAGAACCCCGACGCGGCCGACTCGGTCGGCATAAGCGTCCATCAGGTGCAGTACGTCGCCCTCATCATCTCCGGCATCCTGGGCGGCTTCGGAGGGGCGCACCTCTCGATGGGCTATGTCTCCTGGTTCGCGAGGGACATGACCGCCGGGCGCGGCTTCATCGGCATCGCGGCCCAGGCCCTGGGCGGCCAGACCCCGATAGGGACCCTCCTGGCATCGCTCTTCTTCGGGATGACCGACGCCCTCTCGAACTTCATGCACTTCATCGGCATCCCGTCGGAGTTCGTCCAGATGCTGCCCTACCTGGCGACAGTGGTGGCCCTGGCCCTGTACGCCCGGCGCCAGGTGACCCGCCGCGCCCGCCTGGCGCGCGTGAACCGGCCGGTCGAGGCCGGCACCGGCGCGGCCGCGGAAGGAGACTGACGTCTGATGCGCATCCCTGTCATCATCGACTGCGACCCCGGGCACGACGACGCCATCGCCCTGCTCCTGGCCTTCGCCTCCGACCGCCTGGAGGTCAAGGCCGTCACCGTGGTCGCCGGGAACCAGACCCTGCCGAAGACCCTCAACAACGCCCTCCGCGTCCTGAGCTTCGCCGGTGTGGAGTGCGAGGTGGCGGCCGGAGCGGCGGCCCCGCTCGTCCGTCCCCTGGTGACCGCGCCGCAGGTTCACGGTGAGAGCGGCCTCGACGGCCCGGCGCTCCCCGAACCCGCCTTCGGGCCGAGCGGCCGTCCGGCCTGGGAGGCAATCATCGATATCGTGCGCAACAGCCCGCAGAAGGTGACCCTCATCCCGGTCGGCCCGCTGACGAACATCGCCCTCGCGCTTCTCACCGCGCCCGACATAAAGGACAACCTGGAGCGCATCACCCTGATGGGCGGCGCGGCCCGGGGCGGCAACTGGACCCCCGCGGCGGAGTTCAACATCCTGGTCGACCCCGAGGCGGCGCGTGTGGTGTTCGAGAGCGGCGTGCCCATCACCATGGTGGGGCTCGACGTCACCCATGAAGCCCAGCTCTACCCCGAAGAGAACGAGGTCCTGCGCGCGGGGGGGCGGGTCGGGCGCATGGTCGCCGAGCTCGTCGATTTCTACGCCCGGTTCCATCCCAGGTTCGGGTTCAAGGGGAGCCCCATGCACGACCCCCTCGCCGTGGCCGCCGTCATCGACCCGACCCTCGTCCGGACCAGGGCCCTGCGCGTCGACATCGAGACCCAGGGCCTTCACACCACGGGACAGACGGTGGTCGACTTCTTCGGGGTCACCGAAAGGCCCCCGAACGCGGACGTGGCTCTGGAGGTCGACCGGGAGAGGTTCATCAGGATGCTCATCGAGGCGATAAAGAGCTATGGCTGAGCTGGTTCTCGCCGGCGCCCTCGTTCTCGACGCCGACGGCCGTCTTCTCGACGGGCCGCGGGACATCGTCATCCGCGGCGGGAGGATCACCGCGGTCCGGCCCGCCGGGGAGGCTCCGCGCCG
>CAJXZV010000088.1 GCA_913063835.1 uncultured Eubacteriales bacterium | reverse complement strand
GATGGTACTTGACGGGAGACCGTCCGGGAGAGTAGGTCGCCGCCGGGAAACCTTCCCCGAAGGCCCGCACCACACCAGGGTGCGGGCCTTCACCTTTCCGGCGTGTAATGCAGTCGCTCCGGGCGGCCGGCGCGGACGGTGCCGTCCTTCAGGTGTGCGACAAGGGTGTCGGGATGTTCCACATAGGCGTAGAGGACCCGGCTGGGGTCCTTGAGGCCGAGCCTGTCGAGTTCCTTCTCGAGCCAGGCCCGGTCCTTTCGAGCGAGAGCGAGGTTTTCGCTCTTGACGATGCCGTCCAGGACGACGGGGAGCGGCAGTCCCCGGTAGGTGTGGGGCAGGCCGAGGTCGTCCGGCGAGACCGGACGGGCCCCGTCGCGCGGCAGGACGCTCACCTGCCCGATGGGCTCCAGGAGGGCGAACTCGATGTCGTCGAGGTACGGGTATCCGCTCGACCTGAGGATGGCCAGGAGCTGGGCGACGGAGAGGTTGTTGCGCCTCAGGTTCTCCACGACGAGCCGTCCGTGTTTGACGACGATGGTGGGCTCGCCCAGGAGGACCTTGTTGATGCGGCCGTAGAGAGCCAGCCGGGAGAAGAGGACATGGAGCAGGACGAGCAGTCCGGCCCCCAGGAGGGCCCCGATCGTCCCGTCCTGGACCAGCGGCTCGGCGACGACCGTGCCGATGATGACGATGGCCATCAGGTCGAACGGAGTGAGCTGGACTATGGCCGATTTGCCGAGGAGGCGCGTCGCCAGGATGGCGGCGGTGAAGACGATGAAGGCCTGGAGAACGTAGACCAGTATCTGGACAAACCCCATCTCGGCCTGCCTCCCCTCCGTTCCCGTCAGGCTCCCGGTCGGGCCGCACCTCATCCCCTGCCGTGGTGCGCGCCTGCTCCCCCCTGATTCTCCCCCGAAACCGCGCCGCGGCGAGGGATGCCGGTGCGGCGGCCCCGCCCTCAGGCCCCTCCGCAGTGGGTGGTCACCTCGTCACCTTCTCACCTTCTCGTAGAGGGCCACCGTCCGGGCCGCCACCTCCGCCAGACTGAGGTGGGCGAGGGCGTAGGCCCGCCCCTCTGCTCCCAACCGCGTGGCGAGGTCGGGGTCTCTCACCAGCCGCAAGAGGTCGGCTGCGATCCGCTCGGCGCTCGGCAGGCCTTCCCGTCCGCCGGCGCCGAAATCGTGTCCGCGGGCGGGGTCGAGGGCCGCGGGGAGGACCAGGCCCCGGTAGGAGCGGCCGAGGAGGAGGCAGGGCCTGCCCGAGGCCATGCCTTCGCGGATGACCCGGCCGCACCCCACGACGACGTCCGCCGTGCGGAAGACCGGAGAGGGGTCGACCAGCCAGCCCGGGAAGTCCAGCGAAACCCGGGGGCCGGCGAGAAGGGCCGGCGCCACGCCCGGAGGCCGGTCCGAGAGGACCACGGCCCTCACCCGCCGGTGTCTCGACAGGGCCGCCAGCGCCCGTATGAGCTCCGTGAACCCGGCGCGCCTCTCCGCATCGACACGTCCCGCGTACAGGACCCTGACCTCCCCTCCGACGGTCGTCCTCCCTCGCGGCCGCGAACCGCCCGCGGGCGGGTGGAAGCGGTCAGTGTCGACGCCGTTCTCGATGACGACCACCCTTCCCGCCGCCAGGCCGGCGATGTCGGCGGCCACCCGTCGTCCCACGGCGATGACCGCGTCGGCCCTGGCAAGCGAGGCCCCGGCCAGGATGCGGCCGCACCCGAGCCCGTGGACGGTCACGACGAAGGCGGCGCCGTGCCGCCGGGCGAGACGCTCCGCCAGGGGGAAGTCCAGTGTCGAGTGGGCGTGCACGACGTCCGGCCTAGGGGCTCCGTTCGGTAGCCCCGCCGCCAGATCGTGAGAGAGGACGGCCACCCCCGTCCCGGCCAGAAGGGGCCGGTACTCGTCCGGTCCCGTGCACGTCGGATCCGCCGGCCGGCTGTGGACGAGGGTCACGCGGACTCCGGACCGGGCGAGGGCCCCGGCGAGGTCGACCACGTGAGAGGTCTGGCCGGAAGGGGAGAACCTGGCCAGGGGGATGAGGACGTTCATCGGGTCACCCGTGCTCAGCATATGTGGGGAAGGCCCGGGCGTTCAGACCCGGCGGAACATCTCCGCCCCGGAGGACGTTCCCTTCCCGTGGAGAAGGTTAGAGCCGGCACAGCCGCCGTCGGCGGGCCTGTCCGCACGGGCGCCCGGCGGGGCCGGGGCCGAGACCGCCCGGGCGGCTCCGTGCCGAGCCGCCCTTCCGGAGAAGGAGTCGACCTCTTGCCTCCAGCTCGAGACGCACCACCAGTCCTCCTCGTGACCGGGGCCAAGAAGAGCGGCAAGACGACCCTCATGGTCGAGCTCATCCGGCACTACGAGGCCCGGGGCCGGCCGGTGGTCGCCCTCAAGAAGGCGGGTCACGTGGTGGCCCCGGATGAGCCGGGGACCGACAGCCACCGGTTCTCCGAAGCCGGAGCCTCCGCGGTGGGGCTGACATGGGAGAATGGGGCCTATGTCACGCACCGTGCGGGGAGCCGTTCCTCCTCCGGAGTCGGCCGGGATTTGGTCTTCGACCACCCCTTCGGGGTGGAAGACCTCGTTTCCCAGGCCATGGCCCTTCTTCCCCCGCGAGCCGACCCTCTGGTCCTTGCCGAGGGTTTCCGAGACACGCCCTACCCGCGTATCCACGTCATCCCCGGGCCGGGCAGGCCGGGGAGGCCGGCGGCAGGGCCGGTGCTCGCCAAGTGGGTCGCCGCGGGGCGGCCGGGGCCTCCCTCCGCCGGACTCGAAGCCCTCGTCGATGTGATCGACAGGGCCATGCCTGTGCTCCGCAGGTGGTCGGTGGAGACCGCCGCCATCCCCGGCGGTGCGGGGAAGCCCGGCACGGAGCGGACCGCGGCCGCCGTCCTCGTGGGCGGGCGGGGCCGCCGGCTGGGCGGAACGGACAAATGGTCCCTGTGTGTCGGCGGCGTTCCCCAGAGCCGGCGTGTCCTGGACGTGCTCGAGCCGCTGTTCGACCGGATTCTCCTCGTGGGCCGGACGGACGCGGACGGGGCTCCCGCCGTGCCGGTTCCCGACGAACTCCCGGGGGCGGGTCCGCTCGGCGGGGTCTTCTCCGCCCTCCGGGCCGCCGCGGGCGGCAGCGTGTTCGTCTTCGCGGGGGACATGCCGTTCCTAAGCGGGGCCTTCATAAGGCACATGCTCTTCGAGGCCGAACGGCACGCGGGGAAGTTCGACCTTCTTCTCCCCCGGTGGAACGGATATGTGGAGCCCCTGCATGCCGTCTACGGCCCCGGATGCCTGAGCCGCCTCGAGGCCCTTCTCAGCCGGAAGGGCAGTCTGGCCGGGTTCAGGGTGGTCGAGGGGGTCGGCGAAGCCAGGGTCCTCCATGTTCCGGAGGATGACATAAGACTCTTCGGGGACCCCGGTCTGCTGTTCCTGAACCTCAACACGCCCGCCGACCTCGCGAGGGCGGAAAGGCTCGCCGCGGCCTCGGGCGGGGCCGGCGCGGTGCACTCCCCAGCGGAACCCAGGAGGAAACGGGACCCGACTCTCCAATTCAGAGCCGGTGACGGCGGAGCAGGTCCGGCTCGACGAGGCGAAGGCGGCGGGCCGCCCGAGACCCGTCGGGGCGAACGGTCGGGGTGAGACCAGGGATGAGCGTCCAGGAGGGCGACCTCCGGCAAGAAGTGCGGGAAGAGGCGCCCGTGAGGGCCGCCCGTCCCTTCTCGGCCGTCGCCGGAGTCCTCACAAGGGCCATGGGCGTACGGGGGACCAGCCTTCTGCTCGCCCTTGTCCTCCTTATGTCGACCACCCTCGTGGCCGGACCTTGGCCCGGTCCGAGCCGCGTCCCCCTGCCCGGGCAGGAGGGGGCCCCGGGGCAGACGGTGTCGCGGGTGGTGGCCGGGGCGCGGAGCTGGCCGGCGTGGATGGCCGCCCGGGGGGAGGCGCCCGTGTGGGCCGGCGGGCCTCGTCCCTCCTCGACCTCTTCGGCCTCCTTGGTCGCGGGGTACCGCGGTTGGCCGCCCGCTCCACCCGCCGCCCTCCTCGCCGGGAGCACCGGTCCGGCGGCCGAGGCCGACCCGACAGGTTCCGAAGTGCGGGGCATCTACCTCACCGGCTACACGGCCGGCAACCCGGTCCGCTTCCAGGAGCTCCTGGGATTGGTCGACCGGACCGCGCTCAACGCGATGGTCATCAATATCAAGCCCGAGACAGGGCGGGCCACCTACGACACCCGGGTCCAGGCCTTCCGCGAGGCCGGGGCCGTCGCCGTCCAGATCGAGGACATCGAGGCCCTGCTCCGGGTCACCGAGGCGTACGGTATCTACACCATCGGCCGTCTTGTGGTCTTCAACGACTCCACTCTCCCGCGGTACAACCCCGACCTGGCCGTGAAGACCCGTGACGGCCGCCTCTGGCGGGACCACGCCGGCAACTACTGGTCAGACCCCTTCCGCCCGGAGGTGTGGGAGTACAACATCGCCCTCGCCGAGGAGGCCGCCCGGCTCGGGTTCGACGAGATACAGTTCGATTATGTGCGCTTCCCGACCGACGGGGACATGGAGGACTGCGTCTTCAGCCGCCCGTCCGGTCCGGACAACGCCAACCGCATCAGGGCCATCACCGAGTTCTTGAGATGCGCCCGCGACAGGCTCGCCGCGTACGGTGTGCCCATATCGGCCGATGTCTTCGGCATCATCTGCTCGACACGGGTCGACACCTCGCTCGGACAGGTGCTCGAGGAGATCGCCCAGGTCGTGGACTACATAAGCCCGATGATCTACCCCTCCCACTACGGGCCGGGCCACTTCGGCCTTCCGGACCCCGACGCAGAGCCCTACCTCACGGTCTACGGCGCGCTGGAGGACGCCTTGGAGAGACTCGGTCCGGATGCCGCCGGCCGGCTCCGGCCGTGGCTGCAGGACTTCACCTTGAGGAACCATTACGGGCCCGAAGAGGTGCTCGACCAGATCCGGGCGACCCACAAGCTCGGCATCAAGGGCTGGCTCCTCTGGAACCCGGCCAACCGCTACAGTGTGGCCGCCCTCCGGGCCTACACGGTGAACCAGGAGGCCTATCTCGCCGGGACCGACTGACCTCTCAGCGTATCGGGCGGACCGTACGCGGGCCAGAATATGTGGCGGGAAGGAATCCACCGGCCATCGTCGAAGCGCTCATCCCGGATACACCACCTGCGGTTGGCGGATGCCATGGACCTGCCGCTGGAGGCGTTTTTTTTGCCCCGTTCCCGCCGCGCGCCGTGCCGCCGGGGCCGGACTTCGGGGCGGCTTCCTAGTTCCGTAGGGTCAGGAAGGGGCGTTCTCGGTTGAAGAAGTACGCGATTGGAGACATCCGTAACGTGGCCCTCATCGCCCACGGTGGGGCCGGCAAGACATCGGTCGCCGAGGCGATGCTCTACGACGCAGGGGTGACAGAGCGCCTCGGCCGGACCGCCGACGGCAACTCGGTCATGGACCACGACCCGGAGGAAGTGCGCCGGCAGGTGTCGATCAACGCTTCCATCGCCCCCGTGGAGTGGCGCGGTGTCAAGATAAACATCGTCGACACCCCGGGCTACTTCGACTTCGTGGCCGAGGTGAAATCATCCCTCCGCGTCGTCGACAGCGCGGTCGTGGTCGTCGACGCCGTCGGTGGCGTCGAGGTCGGGACCGAGCTCGTCTGGAAGTACGCCGACGAGCACGGCCTCCCGCGGGTCGTCTACATCACGAAGATGGACCGCGAGAACGCCGACTTCGACAAGTGCCTCGAAGGGCTGCGCGCGGCCTTCGGCAGGAACCTCGTGCCTCTCGTCCTTCCGGTCGGCGCCGAGGCCGACTTCCGGGGGGTCATAGACCTCGTGCAGGAGAAGGTGCTCACGTGGGAGGAAGGCAAGGGCCGCGAGGTCAAGACCGAGGCCCTCTCCCCGGAACAGGCCGAAGCGGTCGCCGCCCACCGTGACGCTCTGGTCGAGGCCGCGGCCGAGAACGACGACGAGCTGATAATGAAGTACCTCGAGGGGGAGACGCTGACTCCGGACGAGCTCAAGAGAGGCATCCGGGCGGGGGTCCTGGCCGGGAAGCTGGTCCCGGTCCTCTGCGGGTCGGGTCTGAAGAACATCGGCGTCCAGCCCCTGCTCGATCTCATCCGCGAGGCGGCTCCTTCTCCCGTCGACCGCGGCGCCGCGAAGGGGCGGAACCCGAAGACGGACGCGGAGGAGGAGAGGGCGCCCGCTGAAGACGCTCCGTTCTCGGCCTTCGTCTTCAAGACCATGGCCGACCCGTATGTCGGCAAGCTGACGCTCTTCCGCGTCTATTCGGGGGCCGTCTCCTCCGACTCCCAGGTCTACAACCCCGTGCGCGGCCGGACGGAGCGCATCGGACAGCTCTTCCTCATCAGGGGCAAGCAGCAGGAGCCCGTGGACCGCGTCGGCGCCGGCGACTTCGGAGCGGTCGCCAAGCTACAGGAGACGGCGACGGGGGACACCCTCTGCGACGAGGGCAGCCCCGTCGTCTTCCCCCCGGCCGAGTTCCCGAAGCCCGTCTACCAGGTTGCCGTGGAACCCAAGGCCAAGGGCGACGAGGAGAAGATAAGCATGGCCCTCGCGCGCCTCAGTGAGGAGGACCCGACCCTGTCGGTCCACAAGGAGCCCGGCACGGGCGAGACCATCCTGGCCGGCATGGGCGAGCTCCATCTCGACGTGACCACGGAGCGGATGAAGCGGAAGTTCGGGGTCGACGTCATCCTCAACACGCCCAAGGTGCCCTACAAGGAGACCATCCGGGCCACGGTCAAGGCGGAGGGGAAGTACAAGAAGCAGACCGGCGGCCGGGGTCAGTACGGTCATGTCTGGATCGAGTTCTCACCAGAACCCGACCACGATTTCGTCTTCGAGGAGAAGATCTTCGGCGGCGCGGTCCCCAAGCAGTACATCCCGGCCGTCGAGAAGGGCCTGCGCGAGGCCAAAGAAGAAGGCGTGCTCGCCGGGTATCCGGTGACCAACTTCAAGGCGGTGCTGTATGACGGCTCCTACCACACCGTGGACTCCTCGGAGATGGCCTTCAAGATCGCCGCTTCCATGGCCTTCAAGAAGGCCATGTCCGAAGCCCGACCCGTGCTCCTGGAGCCGATCATGAACGTGTCCGTCCTCGTGCCCGACGCCTTCATGGGCGACGTCATCGGCGACCTCAACCGGAAGCGCGGGCGCATCCTCGGGATGGAGCCCGAGGGGGCCCTGCAGGTCGTGAGAGCCCAGGTCCCCCTTGCCGAGATGTTCACCTACGCCATCGACCTCCGCTCGATAACCCAGGGGCGCGGGACGTTCACGATGGAGTTCGACCACTACGAAGAAGTGCCGCCACAGGTCGCTCAGGCCATCATCGAAAAGCACCAGGCGGAGAAGAAAGAAGAGGACTAGTCGGGAGCTCCTGCTGGAGGTGGTCCGGCTTCGGCCGGCTCGGTGACCTCGACGAGGACGACGGCGAACGCCGCCATCCCTTCGCCCCGTTCGAGGAGGCCCAGAGCGTCGGCCGTCTTGGGCTTGACGCTGACGTTTCCGCGCGGACAGCCGAGAAGCCCGGCGAGGCGTTTCTGGATGGCCCGGAGATGCGGGGTGAGGCGGGGCCTCTGGGCTACAACGACACAGTCGAGGTTGACCAGACGCCAGCCCCTCTGCGCCAGGTCCTCCCAGACCCTGGCGAGAAGGGCCGCGCTGTCGGCCCCGGCGAAGGCCTCGTCGGTGTCAGGGAACCACTCCCCGATGTTCCCTCTTCCGGCCGCGCCGAGGAGCGCATCGATCACGGCGTGGATGACGACGTCCCCGTCGGAGTGACCCACCAGGCCGCGGTCGTGCGGGATGCGGACCCCGCCGAGGAGCAGAGGGCGCCCGGGCGCCAGCCGATGACTGTCGAACCCCACGCCTACCCTCAAGGCCACGGTGTCAGCTCCTCCCGGTGCCGTCCGTTTCCCCGCTGTCCCGCACGCGCGTCCGCTCCCGGTCATCCTCCCTCGCGGCCGAAAGCGGGCCCCCCGCCGCCGCGCGGCGCCGCGCGGCGGCCCGTGCCGCAAGGATGGCCCTGGCGAGGACCAGGTCCAGCGGGGTCGTGACCTTTATGTTCTCCTCCGAACCGGGGATGACGTGCACGGGATGACGCAGTCTCTCGACCAGCGCGGCGTCATCGGTAGCCGGGCCGCCGGCCTCCGCTCCCCGCCGGTGGGCCATCTCCAGAAGGTCGTACCAGAAGACCTGGGGCGTCTGGATGAGCCAGACCTCACCGCGGTCAAGGGTCTCCAGGACCCGGTGAAGCGGCTCACCGCCGTCAGGCCCCGGGAGCGGCGCCGGCCGCGCGGGAGCCACCCTCTTGACTGTTTCCTTCACGGGGAGCCCGGTGACGACCGCCCCGAGCTCCCGGCCGACGGCGACGGCCCGCAGGACGAGGTCGGCCGGGACGAGCGGGCGGGCCGCGTCGTGGACCACGACCAGCCC
>CAJXZV010000087.1 GCA_913063835.1 uncultured Eubacteriales bacterium | reverse complement strand
CTTCCGGCAAAAATCCTCACCCCTTTATCGGGTCGACCCGTCACCGCCGGCCCCTCCGGCTGCGGCGACCGCCCTCGACAGTTCGTCCAGGACGTCGTCGGGAACGGGTACCTCCAAAGCCCTCTCCAGTTTCCTCCCCTTGGCCGCCCCTCGGAGACATTCCTCACTGGGGCACACATAAGCCCCGCGGCCCGCAAGGCGTCCGCTCGCGTCCACCCTCACCGTCCCCGACGGAACCCTGACCACCCGGATGAGCTCCTTCTTGGGCCGCTTGGCTCCACAGCCGAGGCAGGTCCGCAGGGGCTGCCGCTTGGGACGTCTAGGTCTGGACGCCTTCGTCATCCTGCGCCGGCTCCCCCTCCTGCATCATCGGTTCCACATCCCCGGCAGGGTCAGCCGCCGGAAAGCCGCCGGCTTCCTCCGCGGCCGGGTCGGCCGCCGGCGCCTCGCCCAGCGCCTGGTCCGGGCCTGCCGACGCGGACCCGGCCTTCGCGGCCTCTTCCTCCTTGACCTGGCTTTCGCTCTTGATGTCTATCTTCCATCCGGTCAGCTTGGCCGCGAGTCTCGCGTTCTGTCCTTCACGGCCGATGGCCAGGGACAGCTGGTGGTCGGGCACGACCACCCTGGCCGTCTTCTCCTCCGGGAACAGTTCGGTGTAGAGGACCTTGGCCGGCCTGAGCGCGTTGCCCACGTACTCCCGCTCATCCTCAGACCACGGCACGACGTCGATCTTCTCACCCTTGAGCTCGTGGACGACGGCCTGGACCCGGACCCCCTTGGCCCCGACACAGGCCCCCACAGGGTCCACGTTCGGGTCGCGCGAGGCCACGGCCACCTTGGTGCGGGAGCCGGGCTCGCGCGCGATGGCCCTGATCTCCACGAGGCCGTCGTGGATCTCAGGGACCTCCAGCTCGAACAGACGCTTGACAAGCCCGGGATGGGTCCGGGACAGGTAGATCTGTGGTCCCTTGTTGGTCTTCTTGACCTCCACGATATAGACCTTGACCCGCTCGCTCGGGCGCAGTCTCTCTCCAGGTATCTGCTCAGAAGGCGTCAGGACGGCCTCGGTCTTGCCGAGGTTGATGTAGTAGTTCCTGTACTCCTGCCGCTGGACGACACCTGTCACGATGTCGCCCTCGCGCTGAGAGTACTCCTCGAAGATGATTCCCCGCTCCGCCTCCCGGATGCGCTGTAGGACGACCTGCTTGGCCGTCTGCGCGGCGATGCGGCCGAAGTCGCTCGGGGTGACCTCCGTCTCGACGACGTCCCCGACATCGTACGACGGGTCCTTCTCCCGGGCCTCCTCGAGGGACACCTGGACGGCCGGGTCGGTGACCTCTTCGACGACCTCGCGCAGGGCCAGGACACGGAAGTCACCTGTCTCGGCGTCTAGCTCCACCCGGACGTTCTGGGCCGTCCCGAAGTTGCGGCGGTACGCCGAAACGAGCGCCTGCTCGATGGCTTCCATCAGAGCCGACACCGGTATGCCCTTTTCATCCTCTATCTGCGCCAGGGCCTGGATGAAGTCGAGGTTGGCCCCTTTCGGCTTCCCGCCGGGTCGCCGTCCCCCACCGCCGCCGCTCTTCATCATCTGAGACCGCCTCCGTCGTCCTCCCGGAAGAGCCCGGACCAGTCGACCGCCAGGTGCGCCCGGCTGACGTCGGACCTGGCCACGCGGACCTCACCTTCGGATGGAACCTCGAGCCTTATCTCTCCGTCGGCCGTCAGACCTTCGAGTCGGCCGGTGATGCTCTTGCGGCCGCCGACCTTCCTGTAGAAGTGGAGCGTGACCATCCGTCCCCGGAACCTCTCGAAATCCGCCTCACGCTTCAGCGGACGCTCCACGCCCGGCGAGGAAACCTCGAGGTTGTAGGAGTGGCCGATAGGGTCCTCACGGTCCAGGAGGTCCCCCAGCTCCCGGGCGACCTCCTCACACTGGACCAGGGTCACGCCGTCGGGATGGTCGAGGAAGACCCTCAGGAACCATTCGCCCCCGCACCGCTCGAACTCGACGCGGTCGAGGGCGAGCCCGTCGTCCCGCTTAGCGAGGACGTGCCGGGCCAGGCGCTCCACGTGCTCGACGACCCGCCCACGGGCTCTGCTTCCCCTGCCGCCCAAGTTCCCGGTCACGCTCCATTCGATGACAAGGAGTGGGCGCCCTGCGACCCACTCCCCTTAAGCAGGTCTCCGGCCGCACCCGGACCGCCGCCCCGGGCCTCCCGCACCCGTCGGCTTGTCCCGGTGGGTCGAATTCTCCTGAATAAAACAATGACGGCGCAAAAAGCCATAGGCGCCGCAATCCCGGTCCATAGTATACCACAACAGCGGACGCAGCGGCAACTGACGTGCCGACTACTGCGGGAGCACGATGACGATGAGGAGCCTAGGTGGAGTACTCGGCCGACCTCACGCCGGTGAGGCCGGCGAGGGCCTGGAGGGCCTTGGCGAGGGCCTCCCGGCTAGGGACCTTCACCTTGAGGACGACCTCCACGAGGTCCTCCTCCGTGGGGCTGAGCTTGATGTCCTTGATGTTGATGCCGTTGTCGCCCAGCGCCGAACCGATGCGCCCAAGCTGCCCGGGGCGGTCGACGGTGACGATGGTGACCACGGCGTCGCCCTTGCCCCCGATGTAGGACCGTTCGACATGTGACAGCAGGCTGAGTGTGACCAGGGCCAGCGCGGTCGTGACGCCGGCCGCGAGGTAGAAGCCTGCACCGACGGCCAGGCCGACGGCGGCCACGACCCACAGCCCTGCGGCGGTGGTGAGGCCCCGGATGGATGGTCCTTCGTGGAGGATGGTCCCGGCCCCGAGGAAGCCGATACCGGTCACGACCTGAGCGGCGATGCGTCCCGGGTCGACCCCCACCCCACCGGGGAAGAGATAGCGGATGTTCATGGACACGATCATGATCAGGGTCGACCCGACCGATACGAGGATGAAGGTTCTGAGCCCGGCCGGTCGGTCATGGGTCTCCCTCTCCAATCCCACGACGGCACCGAGAAGGAGGCTGAAGACCAGCCTCAAGACCGTCTCGAACTCCGAGAAGCCGCCGGGCAAGAAAGGAGACCTCCTTACTTCAGCGGCGCGCCCGTTCGCTCCTGGGAACCATGCGCACGATGTCCCAATACATGCGGAGCCGGGCCACGAAGCCCCGGACGAGGCCCTGCTTCTCCTCTTTCATCCTCTGGGTCACGCCGATGATGCTGACTTCCCTGACCTTCATCTTATGCTCCCGGGCCCACAGCGTAAGAGCGACCTCGACGCCCCAGCCGGCCTCTTCAAGGGTCCGCAGCGGTTCGAAGGCCTCCAGACGGCCGGCCCTCATCCCCGAGAGGAACGGGGCGACTGCCTGAGCGATGTCGGTGGCCGGTCGTCCACCCCGCATCACCCCGACGCACATGTCCGCCTCCCCGCTCAGGACAGGCTGGACCATGCGGCAGATGTGGTCCGGGTCGAGGCCGAGGAGGTCCGCGTCGAGGAAGAGAAGCACCTCGTTCCTGGCCGCGAGCATACCCGCCTTCATCGCCGCCGCCTTGCCTCTGTTCGCTTCGAACTCGATGACCCGAGCCCCGTGAGACCTGGCCGCATCCGCCGTCCCGTCGCTGGAGCCGTCGCTGACGACGATGACCTCGTCCACGCACCCGGCCTTCACCGCGGCGCGGACCACCGCGCCCACGGTCTTCTCCTCGTTGTACGCCGGTATCACCACGGACACCTTAGACAAGGGTTCGATGCCTCCCACCCGGCAGACCGGGCTCAGTAGGCCCGGGCGAAATAGGCCAGATAGCGGGCCTTCTGCCTACAGCAGACGCAGTCCACTTCGCCCACGAGGCTCCCTGCGTCCTCGCCGGAGAGCCTGCCGGAGGAGTCCTTCGCGATGGGCAGGCAGCGTATCGTGGCCCCGGTCCTCTCCTTCACCGCCGCCTCACACTCCGCCGAACCGCACCACGGAGCCCGCACGAAGCCCCGCTTCGTCTCCATGACCTCCTGCACCTCGTCGACGCTCGAGGCCTCAGAGGTATGCTCCTCGCGGAAGGCCCGGGCCTTCTCGAACAGGGTCCTCTGGATCTCCTCGAGGAGGTCTGTGACCGACGAGGACAGGGCGTCGGTCTGGGCCGGCAGCCTGAGCTTCTCGCCCGTGTCCCGCCTCACCGCCACGACCTGACCGGCCTTCACGTCCCTCGGCCCTATCTCAAGCCTGAGGGGGACCCCCCGCATCTCCCACTCGTTGAACTTCCAGCCGGGAGTGTACTCCGGCCGGTCGTCCACCTCGACCCTGACGCCGCGGCCGTCGGGCCCCGCCAGCGCGGCGCGGGCCGAGGCCACGGCCGCCGCGATGCTCTCGGCCTCCTTCTCGCTCGGGATCGGGACGATGACGACCTGGACCGGAGCGACGCGCGGAGGCAGGACCAGCCCGCGGTCGTCGCCGTGGACCATGACCAGGGCCCCGATGAGGCGGGTGGACACCCCCCACGAGCTCTGCCATACGTGTTTGAGCTGTCCGTCGCTGTCAAGGAACGTTATATCGAACACCTTGGCGAAATGCTGGCCGAGGTTATGGCATGTCCCGGCCTGGAGGGCCTTCCCGTCGGACATCAAGGCCTCGATGGTGTAGGTCCTGAGCGCCCCCGCGAAGCGCTCCGACTCGGTCTTCAGTCCGGGGATGACCGGGATGGCCAGGAAGTCCTCGGCGAACTCGCGGTAAATCTCGAGGATGGTCAAGGTCTCGGCCTCGGCCTCCTCCTCGGTCCTGTGGCAGGTGTGGCCTTCCTGCCACAGGAACTCGCTCGTCCTGAGGAACGGGCGCGTGGCCTTCTCCCACCGCACCACGTTGCACCACTGGTTGATCAGAACGGGAAGGTCACGGTAGGACTGGATCCATTTCGAGTACATGGAGCCGATGATGGCCTCCGAGGTCGGCCTCACGGCCAGGGGTTCGGCCAGTTCCTCACCGCCGCCCCGCGTCACCCACGCCGCCTGCGGCGTGAACCCCTCGAAATGCTCGGCCTCCCGCCTCAGGAAGCTCTCAGGGATGAAGAGCGGGAAGTAGGCGTTCCGGTGCCCCGTCGCCTTGAACTTCGGGTCGAGCTCCGCCTGGATGTTCTCCCATATGGCGTAGCCGTAGGGACGGATGACCATGCACCCCTTGACCGGGGCGTAGTCCATCAGCTCCGCCTTTGTGACCACATCCACGTACCACTGCGAGAAGTCCTCGCTCTTCGGGGTTATCTCTTTGACGAAGTCCTTGTCCCGGTTCAGTCCGCTTCCTCCTTGCCCTTGACATCCGCGGCTCCGGGCACGGGCTCGGCTCGGCCCGCACCCCCACCGGCGTCACCGTCGGCGCCCGCAGGCGGCGCCCCGGCGAGACGCCGTGCTTCCTTCAATAGAGCCGGGACGATTTCCTGTCTGGTGAGCCTCTTCACGACCCTGCCCCCGACGAAGAGGACGGCACGGCCGCGCGTGACGGCCACGCCCACGTCCGCGTCACGAGCCTCGCCGGGACCGTTGACCTCACAGCCCATCACGGCCACCCGGAGCGGCGCGTCCAGAGAGGCCAGGGCCGACCTGACCTCGGCCACAAGCCCCTCCAGCTCGACCGTCGTCCGGCCGCAGGTGGGACATGAGACGAGTTCCAGCCCGCGACGCCGCCCGGTCGCCAGCAGTATCTCCCGACCGACGCGGACCTCTTCGTCTGGAGGACCCGTCAGAGAGACCCTGATGGTGTCGCCTATCCCCTCCAGCAGAAGGGAGCCGATGCCGACCGCCGACCTGACCACGCCCGCCAGGCCTGCTCCCGCCTCAGTGACCCCCACGTGAAGAGGGTAATCCGTCCGCCGGGCGATCTCCCGGTAGGCCCGGGCCATGACCTCCAGGTCGTAGGCCTTGACCGAGACGACGACGTCCCGCAGGCCGCAGTCTTCGAGAAGCCGCGCTTGGCCGAGCGCCGACTCCACCAGGGCCCGGGCCGTGTCACCTCCCGCCTGTTCCCGGGCCTCACGGCTGAGCGAGCCGGCGTTCGCGCCGACGCGGACCGGCACCCCTCGGGCCGCAGCCTCGCGGGCGACGAGTCTCACCCGGTCCCGCCCGCCGATGTTGCCGGGGTTGATGCGGAGCTTGTGGACACCGGCCTCCAGGGCCATCAGGGCCAGGCGGTGGCTGAAATGCACGTCCGCCACCACCGGGAGGGGGCTCTCCCGGACGATCCGGGCCAGAGCCCGGGCGGCCTCCTCGTCAGGGACGGCCACGCGCACTATGTCACAGCCGAGCTTCTCCAGCCGGACGATCTCGGAGACGGTCGCCCTCACCGAGCGCGTGTCCGTCTTCGTCATGGTCTGCACGCTGACCGGCCGTCCTCCGCCGATGACGACCCGGCCGACCTTCACGGCCCGGGACCGCCTTCCGGCAGGTCCGCCGGGAGCTGAGCCGTTCCGGGGGTCTCGCGATTCTCTCAACGCGAACGACCTCACAGTCTGGCGACGTCTCGGTAGGTCACGAGGATGATGAGGAGGATGAGGGCGGCGAAGCCGAGGAAGTGGACGAGGCTCTCCTTCCGCGGGTCGACCTTCCGCCCGGTCACCCCTTCGTAGGCCAGGAAGCTGAGCCGCCCCCCGTCGAGGGCCGGGAACGGAAGAAGGTTGAAGAGCCCGATGTTGAGGCTCAGGAACCCGGCCAGGTACATGAGGTTGGCGAGTCCGGACTTGGCCGTGACCCCGATGAACTTCACCGTCATCACCGGTCCGGCAAGGTCGAGAGGAGCGCGCCCGAGAAGGAGCCCCACGAGCCCGCTGAGCCAGGCCACGAGCACGCGCCACGTCTCCGTGACACCCATGTAGAGCGCCTCGAGAGGTCCCACCCGCCGGTACACCAGGGTGGGCGCGATTCCCAGGAACCCCTCTTCCGGGTTCTCCGGGTCGACGGTCGGGGTCACCTCGAAGGTCAAGGTCTCCTCACCGCGCTGGACGAGGAGGACCATCTCCCGCCCGGGCGAGGAGTCGATGCTCTCGACGACCTCGTCCCAGGTCCCGACCTCTCGGCCGTCGATGGCCAGGATGGCGTCACCCGGCTCCAGCCCGGCCCTCTCGGCCGGGAAGCCCGGTATCACCTGGCCGATGACCGTGGAGTCGGCGTCTGTCCCCACCGGCAGGCCGAAGACGGCGAACATGAGGCTGAAGAGGACCATGGTCAGGGCGAAGTTCATCAGGGGACCCGCCGCCAACACCGTCGCGCGCTGGCCGACGCTCTTGGAGGCGAAGCCGTCCTCGCCCGGCTCCTCGTCCGGGTCCATGCCGGCCAGGAGGGTGAACCCCCCGACCGGGAAGAGCCTCACCGAGTAGACGGTGTCGCCCCTCCGCCACCCGCCGAGGCGCGGCCCGAACCCTATGGCGAACTCGACGACCCTTATCCCGGCCCTCTTCGCCGCGATGAAATGGCCGAACTCATGGGCCAGGATGAGGAGCCCGAAGACCAGGACAGAGGCGACCAGAGTCAGAGGGTTCACCTGTCTCGTCCTCCTGTGTCTTCGGGGTCCCGCCGGCCGACGGCCGTCTCCTCCCGGAGGCCGGCCAGGACGGCCCCAGCCGCCCGCCGCCCCTCCGCGTCGGCCCGCTCCGCGTCAGACAAGCTCTCCACCTCGAAGGGCTCGTGGCTCTCGATGACCTGCTCCAGAATCTCAGGGATGCGGTCCAGGCCGATGCGCCCGACAAGAAAAGCCTCCACCAGCACCTCGTTCGCGGCGCTGAGGACGGCCGTGAGACTTTTCCCTATTCTACCCGCGCGGTAGGCCAGTTTCAAGCAAGGGAAGGTCTCGGTGTCCGGCTCCTCGAAGGTGAGCGGCCCCCGGCGGCTGAGGTCCAGCCTCGGCCAGGGAGCCGGGAGCCTTCTGGGGTGGGTCAGAGCGTGTTGGATGGGGTAGCGCATGTCGGGCGGACCGAGATGGGCCAAGAGGGCCCCGTCGCGGAGGAGCACCATCGAGTGGACGAGGCTCTGCCGGTGGACGAGCACGGAGATGCGGTCGACGGGCAGGCCGAAGAGCCAGGAAGCCTCGATGACCTCGAGTCCCTTATTCATGAGGGTGGCGGAGTCCACCGTGATCTTCGGGCCCATCCTCCAGGTGGGATGGGCGAGGGCCTCGCGCGCGGACACCCGGCTCAGCTCGGAGCGGGACCGCCCGTGGAAGGGGCCGCCGGAGGCGGTCAGGATGATGCGGTCGACCTCCTCCGGGGACCTGCCCTCCAGGAGCTGGTGGACGGCCGAGGGTTCGGAGTCCACCGGGAGCAGGCGGACGCCCGCCTGCCGGACCGCCCGGATGACAAGTCCCCCACCGGCGACGAGAGACTCCTTGTTCGCCAGGGCCACGTCTTTCCCGGCCCTGACGGCGGCCAGGGTCGGGGCCAGGCCCTCGAAGCCGACGACAGCGTTCAGCACGAGGTCGGCTTCTGGCCAGGCCGCCGCCTCGGCGACCCCCGCCGCGCCGGCGAGGA
>CAJXZV010000086.1 GCA_913063835.1 uncultured Eubacteriales bacterium | reverse complement strand
GGCCCCCAGGCCAGGCAGGCCTCCAGGAGCCCGTGGGCGGCGGCCCGCTCGGTGTGGGCCGGCAGGACCGCAGCCCTCCCCTCCGGGACCCGGATCACCCCCAAGAGCTCGCCTTCGGGCGAGAAGACCTGGACGCGGCCGTTGAGGCTGTCGGCCACGGCCACATTGCCCGCCCCGTCGACAGCGACGGCCTGCGGCCCCCGGAGACGCCCGTCGGCACCGGTCGCGCGACCGAACTCGCCCTCGGCTACACCCCACCTCCCGGCGACGACGACCTCGGATTCGACCGACCACACGGTCTCGACCCGGAAGAACAGGAGCCACGCCGTTGTCAGGACGAGGAGGCCGGCGGCCAGGGCCGCCACCGGCGAGCGCAGCTTCAGGACCAGCACTCCGGACACCGCCTTGCCCGCAGGCGGAAGGGCGGGAGGCGGAGACCGTCGGCGGCCCGTCCCTGCCCGCTCTCCGGGCGGCGGCGCCGTCGTCGCCCCGCTACCTTTCCGCCAGCATGGGAATCTTGAGCTTCTCGCGCCGGGCCATCTCCACGGCCTCCTCGTAGCCGGCGTCCACGTGCCGCATCACGCCCGTCCCGGGGTCGGTCGTCAGGACCCGTTCGAGCCTCACGGCCGCCTCGGGCGTCCCGTCGGCGACGACGACCATGCCGGCGTGGAGCGAGTAGCCGATGCCCACCCCACCGCCGTGGTGGACGGACACCCACGAGGCGCCGGCCGCCGTGTTCACCAGGGCGTTCAGGATGGGCCAGTCGGCTATGGCGTCACTGCCGTCCCTCATCCCCTCCGTCTCGCGGTAGGGCGAGGCCACCGACCCCGCGTCGAGGTGGTCGCGGCCGATGACGATGGGGGCCTTGACGACCCCTCGGGCCACGAGGTCGTTGAAGACCAGCCCGGCACGCGCCCGCTCGCCGTAGGCCAGCCAGCAGATGCGGGCGGGAAGCCCCTGAAACTGTACACGCTCGCGGGCCCGTTTAAGCCAGCGGGCGAGGCCCTCGTTCTCGGGAAACTCCGCCAGGAGGGCCTCGTCCGTGCGGTAGATGTCCTCGGGGTCACCCGACAGGGCCACCCACCTGAACGGGCCCTTCCCGCGGCAGAACATGGGCCTGATGAAGGCCGGGACGAAGCCCGGGTAGTCGAAGGCGTCCTTGACGCCGGCCTTGGCCGCCTGCTCCCGGAGATTGTTGCCGTAGTCGAAGACGACGGCGCCCTTCCGCTTGAAGTCGAGCATGGTCCTGACCTGGACGGCCATGCTCTCCATCGAGCGGCGGACGTACTCGTCGGGGTCCTTCCGCCGCAGGGCCTCCGCGTCTTCCAGGCTGAGCCCGGCCGGGATGTAGCTCATGGGGTCGTGGGCCGGGGTCTGGTCGGTCACGACGTCCGGCACGAAGCCCTGGAGGGCGAGTTCGGCGTGGGTCTCGGCCGCGTTCCCCACAAGGGCGACGGACAGGGGCCTTTTCGCCTCACGGGCCTCGGTCACCATGGCGACGGCCTCGTCGAGGTCCGCGGTCATGGTGTCGACGTAGCCCGTCTCGAGACGGCGCCTGATGCGGGCCTCGTCGACCTCGACGATGAGGGCCACACCGCCGTTCATCGTGACCGCCAGCGGCTGGGCCCCGCCCATGCCTCCCAGGCCCGCGGAGAGGACCACGCGTCCGGCGAGGCTGCCTCCGAAGTGCCGGCGGCCGAGCTCGGCCAGGGTCTCGTAGGTGCCCTGGACGATGCCCTGGGTCCCGATGTATATCCAGCTCCCCGCGGTCATCTGCCCGAACATGGTGAGGCCCATCCGCTCGTACTCCCAGAAGTGCTCCCAGTCGGCCCAGTGAGGAACGATGAGGGAGTTGGCGATGAGGACCCGCGGGGCCATCTCGTGGGTCCGGAACACGCCCACCGGCTTGCCTGACTGGACCAGCAGGGTCTCGTCGTTCTCAAGCTCCCGCAGGGCACGGACGATGGCGTCGAAGCACTCCCAGTTGCGGGCAGCCTTGCCGCTGCCCCCGTAGACGATGAGCTCGTCGGGCTTTTCGGCCACCTCGGGGTCGAGGTTGTTCATCAGCATCCGCATGGCGGCTTCCTGTGCCCAACCCTTGCAGGTCAGCTCAGGGCCGCGCGGGGCCCTTACCCGTCTCGTCGTCATGGTCATCCCCTCCTCGACGAACGACTTCCAGCTTCCAGGATGATGCATTCCCTCCGGCGTGCCTCCGGTCCGGGCCCTGGTCCCGGCCGGGGCCTTCACCAGCCGAACCGCCCCTCCAGGATGAGCCGGGCCACGGCCTCTATCGCGCCGGACAGGACCCGGTCGTCGGCCGCATAGGGAACCTGCCGGCGGACCTCGAGATAGCTCCGGCGGGTGCCTTCGCCCAGCGGAGCGGCGAGGGTCTCCGGGTCACCCCCCGGCTCGCCGAACCCGGCGGCCCCGGCCCTCAGGTCGACGGCCTGGGCCGCCGCCAGCAGCTCGCAGGCGATGACCCTGGCCGTGTTGGCCACGATGTCCCTCGCGTTGCGGGCCGCGACCGTGCCCATGCTGACATGGTCCTCCTGTCCGGCCGAAGAGGGTATCGAGTCCACACTGGCCGGGTGGGCGAGGACCTTGTTCTCCGAGACCAAGGAGGCCGCCGTGTACTGCACCAGCATGAACCCCGAGTTGAGACCCCCGCCGGGGGTGAGGAAGGCCGGCAGTCCCTCTGAGAGCGTCGGGTCCACCAGGCGGGCGAGGCGGCGCTCACTGATGGAGGCCAGTTCGGACACGGCCACCGAGGCGAGGTCGGCGGCGAAGGCCACCGGCTCCCCGTGGAAGTTGCCGCCCGAGAGGACCTCCGCGCCCCCCGGCAGGACGAGAGGGTTATCGGTGACCGAGCCCATCTCCGTCTCCACGACCCTCGTCGCCCACTCCAGGGCGTCGGCCGCCGCCCCGTGGACCTGGGGAACGCAGCGCAGGGAGTAGGCGTCCTGGACCCGGAGTTCGCCGGCCCGGGTCATGCAGCGCGACCCCCGCGTGAGCTCCCGGACCTTCCGGGCCACCAGACGCTGCCCGGGGTGAGGTCTCACCTCCGCCAGGCGCTCGTCGAAGGCGTCCCTCACCCCCCTCAGGGCCTCCAGGGTCAGCGAGGCCGAGACCGTGGCCGCTTCCAGGAGCCGCCAGGCGTCGACCAGGGCCAGACCCAGGACGGCCGTCATGGCCTGGGTGCCGTTGATGAGAGCCAGCCCTTCCTTGGCCTCAAGGACAAGGGGCCTGATCCCGGCGGCGGCCATCGCCTCCCGGCCGGGGACCACCCCTCCCTCCGGGGTGAGGGCCTCCCCCTCTCCGATGGCCACCAGGGCCAGGTGGGCCAGAGGAGCGAGGTCGCCGCTCGCGCCCAGGGAGCCCTGCTGGGGCACCCGAGGGTGGACGCCCCGGTTCAGCATCTCGATGAGGGTGTCCACCACGACCGGCCGGACCCCGGAGCACCCGTGGGCGAGAGCGGCGGCCCGGAGGAAGAGCATCCCCCGGACGACGTCCACGCCGAAGGGCGGCCCCACGCCGGCCGCGTGGCTCAGGATGAGGTTCCTCTGGAGAGTCCTGGCGTCACCGGGCGGGAGGGAGACGTCGCACAGCCTCCCGAACCCCGTGGTGACCCCGTAGATCACCCGTCCGTCGGCCAGGGCCCGGTCGATGACCGAGCGTCCGGCCTCCATCCGGCCGCGGGCCTCCGCGGCGAGGACGACCCGCGCGCGTCGGCGGGCCACGGCCTCAAGGTCGGAAAGCCCCAGAGCCCGGTCCCCGATGGTAACCTGGTTCACCAAAGCCATCGCCTCCGCGCCCGACTCCTACTCCCGGCTGTACCCGTAGGTCCCGAGACGGGACCCGAGCCGCCAGTAGACCCCTCCGCCGTAGCACAAGGGGTCCAGGCGGGCGACATCTATCTTGTCCCTGGGGTCCACGACATCCTCGTCGGCCTGGACGGCCACGACCTCGCCGACGAACAGGTCGTGACTGCCGGCCCGGTAGGTGTGCCGGACACGGCACTCAAGGGCCAGGGGGCATTCCGCGACGACGGGGGCCGACACCACCCGGGCGGGGGCCCGGGTGAGGCCGGCCAGGGCGAACTTGTCCCGGCGGCGTCCTGACACGTTGCCGCAGAGGTCCACGGCCCGGCTCATGCCGCTCGAGGGCACGTTCACGACGAACTCGCCCGACCGGGCGATGAGGCCGTGCGAGAACCGGGACGGCCTCACGGCGATGGCCACCATCGGGGGTTCGGCACAGGCGACACCCGTCCAGGCCAGGGTGATGAGGTTGTCCCGCCGCACCCCCTCCACCTCACCGGCACAGCTCACCAGGACGGCGGGGAGAGGGTAGAGGGCGGTGGCCGGAGGAAGGACCTTCTTGACCTTCGTGCGGGACTCCGACAACTCAGTCACACCCCTCTATCGTCAAGTCGGCTCCGGAGAGCGCCGGGAGGGCCGGGGCGGCGGCCGGGGCGTGGGGCGGGCGCCCGGGCACCACCGGGCGCCCGGGAGAGCGGAGAAGGCCTCTAGAGGGCGGGAACGACCACCGAGACGGAGGCCCGCTCCGGGACCATGAGTCCCCGGAGGGTCTCGTCGACCTCCTCGAGGGAGACCCGGCCCAGGACCTCAGGGTACGAGACCAGCCCGGTTCCCTTCAATCTGTAGAGCAGGAACAGGGTCGACATACCCTCAAGGGAGTCGAAGAGCCCGGTGTACTCCCCCAGCGTCTTCCGGCGTTTGGACTCCAGCTCCCGACGACTGATGCCCTTCTGCCGCCACTCGGAAATACCTTCTAAGAGCAATTCCGACACCCGGTCGGGGTCCTCGGTCGTCCCCCCGGCCGACAGGTGGGCGAAGGAGCGGTCCCAGGCGTAGCGGTGGGAGAAGCCCTCGTCCAGAAGGCCCACCCGGTACAGGCGGTCACGGAGGGGTGAGGTGAGACCGAAGACCACCTCGGCGGCGAGGCTCGCGGCGGCTTCCCGCCTCAGCAGGGCCTCTCCATGAAGGTCGTCCGGCGGCCGGTCCTTGAAGCCGAGCTGGAACCACGGGCGCTTCACCGGCATCCGCGCCTCCACCCGGGGGGCCGCAGGCAGGGAGGGTTCACGCGGCAGAAGGCGCCGGACCGCGGGGGGAGGGGCGGCCGCACCCGAGTCCTCGACGAGCGCGGCGACCTCCGCGAAGACGCGGTCGGGGTCGAGGTCGCCGGCGGCGACGAAGACGGCGTTCGAGGGATGGTAGAACGTCCGGTGGCATTCGAGGAGGAGCTCCAGGGTGATGCGTGATATCGACTCGACGGTGCCGGCGATGCGCCGCCGGACAGGGTGATGCGCGTAGAGGGCCCGGTGCAGGTTCTCGATGACCTTCGCCGCCGGGTCGTCCTCGTACATCCTGATTTCCTGGGCAATGACCCGCCTCTCGGCCTCGACTCCCTCGGCGGTGAGACGAGGGGTGAAGACAAGGCCGAGCAGGAGACGAAGGGCCGGCCAGAAGTTCTCCGTGGCGGTGAAGTGGTAGGCCGTCACCGCGTAGGAGGTGAAGGCGTTCGCCCGCACCCCCATCCTCGAGAAGAGGGCCAGCGCACTGCCCTTCTCCGTCTCGAAGACCTCGTGCTCCAGGAAGTGGGCCGTCCCGTCGGGGACGTCCAGCTCGGTGCCGTCGACCTCGAAGAGCGCGTCCATGGCCCCGAAGCGCACCGCCAGGGCCGCGCACCGGTTCTGCAGGCCCCGACGCCTCCACACCCAGGCGTCGAGACCTCCGGGAAGGCGGGCCGCGACGAACTCACCCTGCGGCCCGGCAAGGGCCTCCGGCACGAGAGCCACCTCCTCCCGGAGACCGGCGCCGCCTCCGCCCCCTCGCAAGAAGGTAGACGGTGTCGATGACCGGCCGACGGGCGAAGTCCCTGACGTCGGCCGCCGTCACGCCCTCCAGCTCCCGCCACGGGGCGATCCCGTCGGGAACCTGCCCGGCGGCGAGGTGCTCGAGGTGGCCGTAGACGAGCGCGCTGGGCGAGTCCAGGCGGGCCCTGGCGACGGCCAGGGCCGAGTTCCGGGTCGCCTCGAACTCCCGGTCGCTGAACCGCCCGCGGGCCAGAGAGTCGACCTCCCGCCTGACGATGTCGAGGGCCCGGTGGTAGTCTTCCTCCCTTATCCCGCAGGAGATGATGATGAGACCCTTCAGGGCCACGACGCGCGACCAGACGTAGTAGGCCAGCCCGGCCTCCTCCCGCATCCTCCGGAACAGCCGGCCGTGGACGAACCCGCCGAGGAGCCCGTTGTAGAGGACCTGGGCCGGGTGGGCCGGGTCGGTGAGCGTCGTCCCCGTGGCCAGGCCCACGACAAGTCGGGCCTGCTCGACGTCGGCCTCCTCGTGGACCTCCCGCTCGCGGCTCGGAAGAGGATGGCAGGCCGATGCGGGGAGCGAGGGCGACCCGACGCCGTCGTCCGCCCGCCGCCCCGCCGCGAGCGGAAGGAGGGCTTCTGAGACCCGGTCCACGGTGCGGTCGTCGACAGGGCCCACGACATAGGCGGACAGGGGGCTCCGCGCCAACAGTTCCCGGCGGAAGGCGTCAAGGCTCTCCCCGGTGATGCCCTCCAGGTCCGGGAGCCGCCCCAGCGAGTGGAGGGCATAGGGCTCACCCCGGCACATCTCCTCGACGCACCGGTGGTGGGCCCAGGAGGTGCGGTCGTCGGCCAGGGCGCGGAGGTCCCGGCCGAGGCCGGCCTTCTCCTCCCGGACGTAGTCCTCGTCAAGGCCCTCCTTCCCGCCCGGGGAGGCCTTCGGGCTCCCCCCTCTGCCACCCGGGCCGGCCGGACGGCTGAACATCTCCGCGAGAAGCTCGGCTCCGTGGACGAGGAGCCCTTCAGGTGAGGGCCCGTCCAGGGCACCCCGGCCGGCGGACGGCGCCGCCGCGGCCCTCCGGGCCAGCACCTCTTTCAGCACCTCAGGCCCCGGACAGGAATAGGTCAGCTCGACGGTCTGGTGGTCGCCCATCTTCGCCGCCGCGGCCCCGACCGAGGCCCCGTAGAGGCCGTCGAGGTGCCCCGCTAAGCGGGGAAGGTCAGGCCAGGTACGGGTCCCCCTCCGCAGGACCCGGGGGAGCAGGGCCCCCCTGGTGACCCGCTGCGGGTCGAGGATCTGGCGGAAGGCGACGAGCAGGTGCAGGGCGCCGAAGCGCGGGGCTGGCAGGACGTAGAGGTCGGCGCCGGGGGCGAACTCGCGCCTCACGACGGGCTGCACCTGGGGGCGTGCGTCTGTCGTACCGGACCCCCTCCACCGGCCTATGGCGGCTGGTCTCGGCGCCGCCGGGACCGCGGGAAGACGCGGCACCTTCCTGCCCGCGTTCTCCCGTCCAGGCCCTCGCGCGGCGTCCGGGGGAAGTATTCCCGCCCTCGGGGCCTCACTTCCGCACGAACTCGGCCCGGACGGCCCTCAGAAGGTCGGGCTCGAGGACGAGGCGGGCCCCCATGACCGCGAGCACCTTGGCCGCGACGAGGACGGCGGCGTCACCGTCGGCCGAGGCCGCCGCGTCGGCGAAGTCCTTGTGGTGGCAGGCGACGGTCAACGGCGCTATCTTGAAGGTCGGGGCGATGGCCGGAACGACCTGACTGACGTTCCCGAAATCGGTCGACCCCATGGAACAGCGTCCGCTCCAGTCCTCGGCGTCAAGCCCGAAGGCCCGCATGACCTCCAGAGCCAGACGGCAGAGGACGGCGTTCTCGCGGATGGGCTCGAACGCCGGCTCCTCGGTCATCTCCAGCCTCGCCCCTGTGGCCAGCGCCGCGCCCCGAGCGCAGTTTCGGACCTTCTCGAGAATCTCCTTGTGGTAGTCCAGGTGCGCCGACCGGACGTAGAACTCGGCCCGAGCGTAGTCGGGGACGATGTTCGGAGCCTGTCCGCCGTGGGTGATGATGCCGTGGATGCGGACATCGGGTCTGGTGTGCTGACGGAGGGCGTTGATGTTGTTGTAGGTCTGGATGACGGCGTCGAGGGCGTTGACGCCCTTCTCTGGTTCGGCGGCGGCGTGGGCGGCCCGTCCGGTGAAGGCGAAGGCGAGGGTCTTGACGGCGAGACAGGTCCCGCCGGCGGTGTCCCTGGTGTCGGGATGCATGGAAAGGGCGACGTCCACATCCCGGTAGAGCCCTTCATCGATCATGGGGAGCTTGCCGCCGCTGGTCTCCTCGGCAGGGGTGCCGTCGACGAGCACAGTCGCGTCGAGGCCGGCCCTGTCGAGCACCCTCGCCAGGGCCAGCCCGGCCCCGACGGCCGCGGCGGCGATGATGTTGTGTCCGCAGGCGTGCCCCACCCCCGGAAGGGCGTCGTACTCGGCCAGGAAGGCGAGGACCGGCGTCCCTGAGCCCCAGCGGGCCCGGAAGGCCGTCTCCAGCCCCGCCACAGGGCGGGTGACGGCGAACCCCTCGGAGGACAGGAGTTCCGCGCACCACGCCGACGCCTTCCGCTCGGCGAGTCCCAGTTCCGGGTTGGCGTGGATG
>CAJXZV010000085.1 GCA_913063835.1 uncultured Eubacteriales bacterium | reverse complement strand
ACCACGGCGTTGCGGAGCTCCATCGTCCGCTCCTCGACCTTCTTCTCCAGGAGCTGGTTGGCCTCGCGGAGCTTGCCGGCCAGATTCCTGAGTTCCCGGCGCTCGGCGTCGAGGGTGCGGAGAGTCTCGTTGAGGGTCAGGGCCATCCGCGCGAAGCAGTGTTCCAGGTGGGCCAACTCCCGGATGTTGGCCGGGGTCACCCGGCTCAGGCGCTCCACGTGCTCGGCCGTCACCCGCTCGGCCCGGGTGATCTCCTGGGCCAGTTCGCTGAAGGCCGCCACGGGGCTGGACACCCGGCGCGCGACGATCAGGGCCAGGGCCATAGAGGCGACCAGGGCTGCGCTCAGCCATACGCCGCCGGCCAGCACGGCGTCACGGGTCAGGCTGGCGAAGCCTCCGGAAGGGACGCCCACGCTGAGGGCGCCGATGACCCGGCCGGCGGAGTTGCGGATGGGGTCTGAGGCCACGAAGTGGACGTCCCCGGGTTCGAGCTGGGCCTCACCCAGGTAGCGCCTCCCGCTCTCCACGGTGGACACGAGGTCCTCGGGCTGGCGGATGCCGACGAAGTCCGACTGGCTCATGCTCTTGATGTTGGCCGATATCCGTACCCCGTGAAGGCCGATGGACAGGTAGGAACCGTTTATCTGGAGCGAGTAGCGCCGGGCCACCGCCGTGTCGTTGTTGAGGACGTTGAGCCCCACCAGACAGCCGCCACTGTCGCCCCCTGCGGGTTCGGCCGCCACCTGGACCAGCACCCACGGAAAGACCTGGCTCTCGCTGCCGGGTCCGTCCCTGAGCTCGACCGCGGCCCTTTCGGCCAGTCCCGGCTGGAAGGCCGCCAGCTCGGAGTAGGGGACCGCCTCCGACGCGGTGGAGGCGGTCCAGCCGTCGGTCGAGCGGCGGACGGCCTGGAGGCAGGCTGTGGGCACGCGGGCCGGGTCGCCCGAGGCCGCGGCCACCCGCCCCTGGGCGTCAAGGATGAACCAGGCGTCGAAGAGGTCGTCGAGGGCGGCCGCCTGTTTCTCGAGCCCAGGAGCGGTCCCGGCCAGGACCTGGAGCGCCGCGTGGCTCTCGCGGAAGAACCGGCTGTACTCCTCGTGGGCGATGATGAGCGACCGGTCAAGGAGGTTGTCCACGGTGGCCCTGAAGCGTCCGGCCAGCACCCCTGTGGCCACCAGGATGAAGACCAAGGTGAGCAGGATGACGATGCCCGCGAAGGATCGGACGAGCACGTCGTGGATGGTCGGCAGGGTCTGGTCGGTGGCCGGGCGGGCCGCAGGGGCCGGTGTCCGTGCCGGCCTCGGACGCGCCGCGGGAGCCCGCCGGGGCCCGGGGTGCGCCGGCCCTGACTCACGCGTCGGGTTCACCGATGGCCCCCCTGTCTGTCAGCCCCTGGTCTAGGGCGAAGATGGCCAGGCCGGTGCGGTTGGTCTGGTTCAGCTTGCGAAGGAGATGGGTGACATGGGTCTTGACCGTGCTCTCGCTCACGTAGAGGCGGGAGGCGATGGCCTTGTTGGACAACCCCTGGCCGATGAGCCGAAGGACCCGTATCTCCTGCGGGGTGAGGTCGTGCTGGAGGAGAGCCTGGAGGACCTCGGCCCGCACGTCCTCTCCGCTCCCAGCCGGGCCCGCGCGGTCCCGCTGGTCGGCGCACAGCGGCAGGCCGGCCAGGCAGGAGAAGAGGTCGCTGTGCCGGTCGAGCCCGGCGGGCTCGTCCGTACGCCCGCAGACTAGCAGCACCCCGCGGCCCGGGGAGAGGCGATAGGCGGTGGGGATGACCAGGAGGTACAGGCCCTTGGGACAGCGGTGCGCGATGGCGCGGCCGGGCGAGCCCGACCGGGCCAGGCTGGTGAGCCGGACCGAGCAGCCGGAGCAGGTGACCGTCGGCTGGATGCAGTCGGCCGGAAGGCGGGAGGGGATGGTCAGTTCGTTCCCTTCCGTGTCCAGGAGGCCCAGGGAGAGACCGGTCATCCCGGCCAGCAGGTCCTGGAGTTTCTGGAGTTCCGCCAAGAGGTCCGCTTCGCGCACGCTTTCACCTTCACCGCACCCCGGTCAATCCTGTTCGAGTGTAACAAGAAATGTGGACAACCGCCTTTCGATTCTCTCTCCAGCAGGCCTTGCGCTTCAAGATTCACCTTTTGGCACTAGCACCAAAGTGCCAGTCTCCTTCCCGACCCCTACCTTCGTCTGAGCCTCCTTCTCCGTCTCATCCTCTTTTCCGCCCTCCGCCCCATACCGGGGTCGGGGCCTTGGTGCTACCCTCGGCACGGTGGAGTTTGCGCTTGCGTCACGCACCGAAGAGCACCGGAGAGGGGTGGTCGCCGGAGCCTCTGAGATGACAGGACCCTGAGTTCGTGGTGATCACGAGTCTAAGGAGGATCGTAATGGCGAAGAAGCTGGCAGACATCCTCGACGAGAAGGGCATGCCGATCAGCTTCCAGTACGGCGGGCAGAGCCCCGAGGAGCCCGTCGACCGCGAGGTCAAGAAGAGCCCGACCCCCAGGGCCAAGGCCCTCCTCGACCTCTACTTCGACACCTACTCCTCGGCCACCATCGAGTTCCCCTACTGGTACACCCGCCGCTGGGAGGAGCTCGAGGGTGAAGTGCCCATCGTCCGGCGGGCCGAGGCCCTCAAGGCCGCCTTCTCGCACCTCACGCCCACCATCTGGCCCGGCGAGCTCCTGGTCATGGGCAAGGCCCACTACTACCGCGGCTCCTTCCCGATGCCGTGGCTTTCCGAGGGCTACTTCATGGCCAAGGAGGACGAGCTCTACCAGGCCGCTCTGGCCCGCGGCGCGGCCAGCGCCGACGAGGTCACGAAGTGGGGCACGGGCGGCGGCAACGTCACCAAGAGCTTCGGCAACGTCGTCTCCATCGCCGGCAAGTTCGGCATCCGTCAGGAGGAGGTTCCCGCCCTCCTGAAGCTGGCCCGGGCGTGGGTCGGCAAGTCGGTCGACGACATCGGCCACAAGTGGGAGATGAAGGTCCCGGAGTACCAGGTCAAGGAGAACATCATGCGCTCGGTCGTGTGCATGTTCGACTCCGGCTTCACCCTCCCGCAGGGTCGTGAGGTCATCAACTACTACTACCCGCTGCAGTACGGCTTCGACCGCCTCATCGAGATGGCCGAGGAGCTGCGGGACAAGGTCGCCGGCAAGGCCGACGGCGACGGCGTCTGCGGCATGGACCGTCTCTACTTCTACGAGGCGGTGAAGCTCGTCCTCGAGGGCATCCAGACCTGGATCCTCAACTACGCCAAGGAGGCCAAGCGGCTGGCCTCGGTCACCGAGGAGCCGGTCCAGAAGAAGGAGTACGAGGAGCTGGCCGACCGGCTCGAGTGGATCGCCCACAAGCAGCCGCGGACCTTCCTCGAGGCCCTGCAGCTCACCTACACCATCCACATCGCCGTCCTCAACGAGGACTGCATCTCGGGCATGTCCCCGGGCCGCATCGGCCAGATCCTCTGGCCCTGGTTCGAGCAGGACATGGCTGCCGGCCGCCTCGACGAGAAGACGGCCCTCGAGTACCTCGAGCTCTACCGGGTGAAGTTCACCTGCATCGACTGCTTCGCCTCGATGGGCGTCGTCGGCGGCGTGCTCTCCGGCAACACCTTCAACCACCTCTGCGTGGGCGGCCTGACCAAGGACGGGGAGTCGGCGGCCAACGACCTCGAGATGCTCATCCTCGAGGCCGGCATCACCTGCGCCACCCCGCAGCCCACTCTGGGCGTGCTCTACGATGAGAAGCTCCCCGAGGCCTTCCTGCTGAAGGCCATCGAGTGCGTCAAGACCGGCACGGGCTACCCGGCCTGGATGAACAACCAGACGGCCATGAACTTCCTGCTCCGCCACTACGGGCCGGAGGGCATGACCGTCGAGGAGGCCCGGGCCTGGTCGGTCGGCGGCTGCCTGGAGACCTCGGCCGGCTGCTGGAAGGAGCTCACCCTGAACGGCAAGAGCTACTGGGTGCCCGGCGGGTGCGGCCAGCCCACCAGTGTCGGCGTCCACTTCATCAGCCTGCCGAAGATCCTCGAGCTGGTGCTGTTCAACGGGTACGACCACCGTACGAAGCTCCAGGTCTTCCCGGCGCACAACAAGAAGCTCGAGACCTACGAGGAGCTCTTCGAGCAGGTCAAGGACTACTTCGCCCAGGCCGTCGACGTGCTGGCCAAGTGCAACAACATCCAGCACGACATCTGGCGCAAGCAGAACATGTGCGTCTTCAACTCCATGCTGAAGCCGGACTGCCTGGACAAGGGTCTGCACATCGGCCAGCTCGGCTACCGCTACAACGCCACCTTCAACATCGAGACCGAGGCCAACATCAACCTGGTCAACTCCCTGGCCGCGCTCAAGAAGCTGGTCTACGAGGAGAAGAAGTACACCCTCGACCAGATGCGCGAGGCCATGCTCGCCAACTTCGGCTTCAAGTCGGCCGAGGAGGTCGGCAGCTTCTCCCTGGCCTCCCAGGAGAAGCGGGAGGACGTCGGCGACAAGTACGACGACATCCACGCCGACTGCCTGAAGGCGCCCAAGTACGGCAATGACGACCCGTACGTCGACAGCATCCTGGCGGAATGGGAGGACTGGTTCTGCCGGATGTGCTACGACTACGAGTCGCTCTACGGCAAGCCGTTCTACGCCTGCCAGATCTCCGTGTCCACCCACGGCCCGATGGGCGCCGCCACCATGGCCACCCCGGACGGCCGTCTCGGCGGCACAACCTTCGCCGACGGCTCCATGTCGGCCTACCCGGGCACAGACCGCAACGGCGCCTACGCGCTTTTCACGTCGGCTACGGTCTGGGACCACTCCATGTCCCAGAACTCGCAGCTGAACCTGAAGGTGCACCCGAGCGCCATCAGGGGCCTCGAGGGCTCCCGCAAGCTCCTGGAGCTGACCCGGGCCTACCTGAGGCGGGGCGCCTTCCACATCCAGTACAACGTCGTCGACTCCAAGATCCTGCGCGACGCCCAGAAGAACCCCGAGAAGTACCGCGACCTGATGGTCCGCGTCGCCGGGTTCACGCAGTACTGGGTCGAGATCGGCAAGGCCATCCAGGACGAGGTCATTGCCCGGACGGAGTACCTGCAGGTCTGACCCTGGAGCGGGTCCGCCCCGGCCGGCCCCGGCCCGCTCCGGGCCGGCCGGGGTGAGCCCCGACAACGCGCCAGTCGCGCGCAAGGAGGGACAAACGGAATGGCTCAGGTGGTCAAGATCGACGCCAAGCACATGGACTGCCGGAACTTCTGTCCGGTCGACGTGGTCAAGGGCATCTGCCGGAAGAGCGGGTCCAAGGTCATCATCGACAGCCCGGTCTGCCCGAAGTTCGAGCAGTTGCCCAAGTGCAAGAACTGCGCCCACTACACTCCCAGCCCGACCGAGGAGCACATCGGCACCTGCGGAGCCGCCGAGTCCAAGCCGTGGACCCCGGCGGAGCTCATCGCGGTGACCTGTGAGAACTACCAGCCGGCCTGAACCTGGTCGGGGCGGGCCCGGTCCGGTCTGGGCCGGGCCCGCCGGCCGGTCCGGTTCGGGTCATGCCTGCCGGCCGGTCCGGCAGAACCGCCTCAGAGCGGTCGGGCACGACAGCACTGATTGTCAACAACAACTCAGACGACAATGAGGTGAAAAGGTATGGCCACCCCGACCACCCCGGCCCCGTCGGTCCAGACGGAGACCGACCGGGCCAAGACGCTCGGCAAGATGGTGGTCATCTCGGCCTGGCTCGCGGTCTTCTGCCTCTTCGGCTACCGGGCGACGTTCTCCGTCCTCCTGGGGCCGATGCGGGAGGCCATGGGCTGGACCGTCTCCCAGACCTCTCTGGGCTACTCGCTGATGATGTCCGTCTACGCGGTGACGGCCTTCCTCAGCGGCATGCTCATCGACCGCTACGGGACCCGCCCGGCCTACCTCATCGGCGCCGTGGCGGCGTCGCTGGGCTTCTACCTGACGAGCCAGGCGCAGACCTACACGCAGTACCTCATCATCTATGCTCTCTTCGCCGGTGTCGGCACCGGCATGCTCTGGGTCTCGTCCACGGTGTCGGTCCGCAAGTGGTATGTCGGCAAGGCCTACGCGACCATGTGGGGCCTGGCCTTCATGGGCGCGCCCGCGGCCCAGGTGGTGCTGAGCCTGGGCGTCAAGCAGGTCCTGGTGACCATGGACTGGCGCCAGGCCATGCAGATGCTGGCCCTGGTCGTCTTCGTGGCCTTGGCTCTGGCGGCCGCCCTCTCCAAGCGTTCGCCCGAGTACTACAAGCTCAAGCCCTTCGGGTTGCCGCCGGCCGGCGCCGCCGCCACGGACAAGCCCGAGTACGTGTGGAAGGTGGGCGAGGCCTTCCGTCGCCCGGCCATCTGGGGCGCCATCGTGGCCTTCCTCACCAGCGTGGTCGCCGAGTTCCTCATCTGGACGCAGGTGATCATGTACTGGACCAAGGACGTGGGGCTCTCGCTGGCGCAGGCCACAAACCTCTACGTGGCCATCGGCATCGCCGGCATCATCACCATGCCGCTGCTGGGCATGGTGGCCGACCGCGTGGTGGGCTGGGCCAAGCACGAGGCGAGGGGCAGGAAGCTCATGCTCATCTTCGCCCCGGCGGCCGGGCTCGTGGCCTGCGTCCTCCTGCTCCTGAGCAGGCAGTCCATCCTGTGGGGCATCGTGGCCTGCGTCATCTTCGCCGTCTACTGGGCCATCGAGCCTGGCGGGGTGGCCGGTTACGCCGGCGCCATCTACGGGCGCAAGTCCCTGGGCAAGATCTGGGGCATGTCCACTCTCATCGTCATGGGCATCGGCCCGGCGGTGGGCAGCTTCATGGGCGGCTACCTCTACGACGTCAGCGGCACCTACCTGAACTCCATCCTGTTCGCCATGGGGGCCTTCGCCGTGTCCTGCCTGGCGGCGCTGCTCCTGCCGCTGTCGGCGACACCGCCCACGAAGGACTGAGCTTCCCTGGAACTGTAGACCCGCAAGAGAACCCGATGCGGACGGGGCGGGGCGTGGTCGGTGGCCGTCGCCGGCGGCCGCGGCCCCGCCTCCGTCTCGCCGACGGACGGAGGGTGCCAATTGGCTGAAGTGTCGGGCCTGATCTTCGACCTGCAGGCTCACTCGGTCCACGACGGGCCGGGCTGCCGGACGCTGGTCTTCCTCAGCGGCTGCCCGCTCCGGTGCGAGTGGTGCTCCAACCCCGAGGGCTGGGAGGTCCGTCCCCGGGTGATGTTCAGTTCCATGAAGTGCAAGCAGAGAGAATGGAACTGCACCCGGTGTGTGGAGGCCTGCCCGCGGGGGGCCATCAAGGTCGCCGACGATCCGGAGGCCGAACAGCAGATCGTCATCGACCGGTCGCTCTGCGAGGAGTGCACCACCTATGAGTGTGTGGCCGCCTGCCGGGTGGAGGGTCTGCGCCTCTGCGGTAGGCTCTGGACCGCCGACGAGTTCATGCGCATCATGAACCGCGACCGGCAGTACTGGGGTCCGGGCGGGGGCGTGACCTTCACCGGGGGTGAGCCCCTGGTGCAGAAGGATTTCATCCTCGAACTGCTCCGCCGGTGCCGCCGGGACTATATCCACGCCGCCATCGAGACCACGGGCCACGCGGAGCCCGAGTTCTTCATGGAGGCCTTGAGCCTGGTCGAGTTCGCTTTCGTTGACATAAAGCTCATGGACCCGGAGCGGCACCGCCGCTGGACCGGGGTCACCAACGAGCTCATCCTGGCCAACATCACCGCCCTGGCTGGTGACAGCTGGTCCGGGCGTCTGGTCATCCGCACGCCCATCATCCCCGGCGTCAACGACGATGACGAGAACATCGTGGCCACGGCGGAGTTCATGCGTGACGTGGGTCTGGAGGAGATCAACATCCTGCCCTTCCACCGGCTGGGGGACTCCAAGTGGACCCAGCTCGGCCTGGTCTACCCCTTCAAGGACCAGGAGTCTCCCTCCCGGGAGACCATGGAGCGGATCCAGGGTCTGTTCAAGGACAAGGGCCTGGTCTGCTACGTGGGTTACGAGACACCGTTCTAGGGGCTGTCGGACCCGCCACGCTCCCGCAGGAGACAGGTGATGAGGGTGAGGAGCGCGGCCAGGCGCATGTCGGCTTCCTGCTTGCGCGCGGTCAGGCTCGAGGCCAAGTGCCCGAGTTCGGTCAGGTCCACCGGCTTGGCCAGGAAGGCGTCGACCCCGGCCTTGAAGGCGCGGAGACGGTTGGGCTTCTCGGGGTAGGCGCTGGTCACGATGATGGGCGGTCCGCCGCCGGGCACCGTCTTGCGGATCTTCTCGGCGACGACGAACCCGTTCTCCCCCGGCAGGCGCAGGTCCAGGATGATGCAGTCGAAGTCGCGGCTGGTGGCCAGCTCGAGGCCCCTGGAACCGTCACGCACCCACTCCACGGTGGCGTCCATGGCCCGAAGATAGTCGGTCACCAGCCGTCCGCTGCCCGGGTCGTCGTCGATGACCAGGATGCGGGTCCCGGGCCTCACCGGCCGGTGTCCCCCTCCAGGAAGGCCAGCACCTGGCT
>CAJXZV010000084.1 GCA_913063835.1 uncultured Eubacteriales bacterium | reverse complement strand
GTACTGCCGCGGGACCCGGCCGGCTCCGCCGGAGGTCCGTGAAGGGCCACCGCGGTGGGGGCAGGTGCAGTCGCTGAGGAGGCCGCGGCGGCAGCCTCCGGTAAGAGTGAAGAACAGGTCCGGGAGACGGTTGCGGACAAGGGTGAAGCATGGGCCCGCCGGGCGGCCTCGGGCCACAGGGAGGATGGGTCGGTGAAGAAGCCCCTCACCTACCGCGACTCGGGCGTCGACATCGACGCCGGGAACCGGGTCGTCGAGCTCATCCGGGGCTACGCCGTGGCCACGGCCCGCCCCGAGAGCCTCGGCGGTCTCGGCGGGTTCGGCGGACTCCTGGCGCTCCGCGTCGCGGGGGAGGGCCGGCCGGCTCAGACCGGGACCCAGGCCGACGACGCGTCCGTCGGGCGGGCCTGGCAGGACCCTGTTCTCGTCTCGGGCACCGACGGGGTGGGGACGAAGCTCAAGGTCGCCTTCATGATGGACAGGCACGACACCGTCGGCATCGACTGTGTGGCCTACTGTGTCAACGACATCGTCTGCAGCGGGGCCGAACCGCTCCTCTTCCTCGACTACATCGGCACCGGGCGGCTCGTACCCGAGAAGGTCGCCGAAATCGTCAGGGGCGTGGCCGCCGGGTGCCTCGCCGCCGGGGCCGCCCTGGTCGGCGGGGAGACGGCCGAGCTCCCGGGGCTTTACGGGCCGGGGGAGTACGACCTCGTCGGCTTCTCCGTCGGCGTGGTCGAACGCGGGAAGGTCATAGACGGGTCGCGGGTCGAGGCCGGCGACGCCCTGGTAGGCTTGGCCTCGACCGGGCTCCAGTCGAGCGGGTTCTCGCTCGTCCGGCGGGCCCTCTTCGACCTCGCCGGGAGGCGCGTGGAGGAGCATGTGGAGGAGTTCGGCCGCACCTTGGGCGAGGAGCTCCTCACCCCCACCGCCGTGTACGCCAGGCTCATCCTCCATCTCGTCGACCGCTTCGACGTCCGGGCGGTGGTCAACATCACCGGCGGCGGGTTCTACGACAACATCCCGAGGGCCCTGCCGCCGGGCTTCGGGGCGCGGGTCCGCCGCGGCTCGTGGCCGGAGCCTCCCGTGTTCGGGTTCGTCCAGCGGGCCGGGGACGTCGAGGACCGGGAGATGTTCCGCACCTTCAACATGGGGGTGGGGATGGTCGTCATCGTCCCGGCCGACCAGGCCGACGCGGTCTGCCGGGCGGTGGCGGAGTGGCGGGGCGGCGGTGACCTCGGCGACGGGGGTGCTCCCGGCCCGAGCGACCCCACCGCCGCGGCGGCGCGGAGCGAACTCGCCCCGCTGGCGGCTCTGGCCCGGCCGCCGCGCCGGGCCTGGGTCATCGGCGAGGTCGTGAGGAACCCCGAGCGCCCCGTGGTCATCGTGGGGCGGGAGGGCACGGAACTCTGAACGGGAACGGGGAACACGGAACCACGAGCACGAGACGGGGGAGCACGGGACCATGAGCGCAAGACAGGGAGGCCCGGGACCATGAGAATGAGACAGGACCCGTCCGGAGAAAGATCATCCGGTCACGCCCGGCTTCGTGACCCCGCCAGGCTCCGCCTCGGCGTCCTCGCCTCGGGACGCGGCACCAACCTCCAGGCCATGATCGACGCCTCCGAGCGCGGGGAGATCGACGCCGTCGTCGCCGTCGTCATCTCCGACAGGCGGGATGCCCAGGCCCTGCGGCGCGCCGAACGGCACGGCGTAGAGGGCCTCTGGCTCGACCCCAAGGGCTTCTCCAGCCGGGCCGCCTACGACGCCCGGGTCGTCGAGCTCCTCAAGGAGCGAGAGGTGGACCTCGTCTGCCTCGCCGGCTACATGCGCATCGTCACGCGGACCCTCCTGGACGCCTTCCCCTGGCGGGTCATGAACATCCACCCCGCCCTCCTGCCGTCGTTCCCCGGCATGAACGCCCAGCGGCAGGCGGTCGAGCACGGGGTGAAGGTCTCCGGCTGCACCGTCCACTTCGTCGACGAAGGCACTGACACGGGGCCCATCATCCTCCAGAAGGCGGTTCCCGTCGAGGAGGGCGACACGGAGGAGACCCTCGCCGCCCGCATCCTCACCTGGGAGCACCGGCTCTACCCGAGGGCCGTCCAGCTCTTCGCCGAGGGGCGGCTCAGGGTGGTCGACGGGCGGCGCGTCGAGATTCTGCCGCCTGAGGCCGGTGCCGGCCCGTCGGGCCGCAACCGGCGCCGCCGGGCCCTCCTGAGCGTCCACGACAAGACGGGTCTCGTGGAGTTCGCGCGGGGTCTGGTCGAGGTCGGGTTCGAGCTGGTCTCGAGCGGGGGCACGGCCCGCACCCTCACCGAGGCCGGGCTTCCGGTCACCCCTGTCGAGGAGGTCACCGGGTTTCCGGAGATGCTCGACGGGCGCGTGAAGACCCTCCACCCGGCGGTCCACGGGGGCATCCTGGCTCGCCGGGAAGTCCCCTCCCACATGGCCGAGCTCGAGCGCCACGGCATCGTCCCCGTCGACCTCGTCGCCGTGAACCTCTACCCCTTCCAGGAGACGGTCAACCGCCACGCGGAAGCGCGGGCCGCCGGCCCTTCCGAGGCGGAGCTGGCCGAGGCCGTCGAGAACATCGACATCGGAGGCCCCACCCTCATCCGGTCGGCGGCGAAGAACCACGACGCCGTCATCGTCGTCACCGACCCCGCGCAGTACGGGACGGTCCTGGAGCACCTCCAGGCCGCGGGCGACGTGCCGCGCCACATCCGGCGCGAGCTCGCCGTGGCGGCCTTCCGCCATACGGCCTTCTACGACGCGGTGATAAGCGAGTACCTTTCGGGTGTCGTGGGGGAGCGGGACGTCGTAGGGAAGCTGGCAGGTGACGGTCCGGAGCCTGCGGGAGGAGGAGAGGAGCGGCCGGCGAAGACGGCGAACTCCCGGTCGCCCTTCGGAGACCGCCTCGTCCTCGCCTACGAGAAGGTGAGAGACCTCCGCTACGGGGAGAACCCCCACCAGCGGGCGGCCTTCTACCGGCACCCGCTCCGCCGCGTCCTGGCCGGTCTCGGCGCCACGCTGGCCGGCGCCGTCCAGCTCCAGGGCAAGGACCTCTCCTACAACAACATCGCCGACGCCGAGGCCGCCCTGCGGGCCGTCGAGGAGCTCGACGAAGGGCCGACCGGACCTGCGGCCGCCGTCGCCGTGAAGCACATGAACCCGTGCGGCGCGGCCGTCGCGGAGGACATCCTGACCGCCTACCGCCTCGCCCGCGACTCGGACCCGGTCTCCATCTTCGGCGGTATCGTCGCCCTGACGCGCCCGGTCGACGCCGAGCTGGCGCGCGAGATGGTGAAGATCTTCCTCGAGGTCGTCATGGCCCCGGAGTTCACCCCGGAGGCCCTCGAGGTCTTCAAGGCCAAGCCCGGCATCCGCCTTCTGGCCCTGCCTGTGGGGGGCGGGCCGTCCGGCGGAGGCCTGCCGGCCCCCGCCTGCGGTGCATCGGCCGCCGAGCCGGCACTGTCTGCCCCGGCCTTCCTGGAGGCCAGGACGGTGGCCGGCGGCCTCCTCGTGCAGACCGCCGACGTGATCCGGGTGCCGCCCTCCGAGTGGAAGACGGTGACCAGACGCGCCCCGACTCCCGAGGAACTCCGCGACCTGACCTTCGCCTGGAAGGTGTGCAAGCACGTGAAGTCCAACGCCGTCGTCGTCGCCAGGGGCGGCCAGCTCCTCGGGGTGGGCGCCGGGCAGATGAACCGGGTCGACGCCGTCCGCCTGGCCGTGGGGCACGCCGAACGGTTCGCCGCCCCTGCCGCCGGCGGCCGGAGCGACGGGCCGGGAGCCCGGGCCGGGAGCCGCCCCGGTGCCCGCGGGTCCGTGCTGGCCTCCGACGCCTTCTTCCCCTTCCCCGACTCGGTCGAGGTCGCGGCCGAGGCCGGGGTGACGGCGATCGTCCAGCCCGGCGGCTCCGTCAAGGACGAGGAGGCCATCCGTGCCTGCGACAAGGCCGGGATGGCCATGGTCTTCACGGGCGAGAGGCACTTCCGACATTGATGGTTGCGGCTTGACCCAAGGGTGCTTCTCGCGGCGGCCCCGCCGAGGGATACAGGCGAAGTTCGTCCTCAACGCTGTGAGCGACCTGTCGAGCGGCGAGAGGGCCCACTTGGTGCTGGCCGAGCTCGTTCTCTCCTGCGGCCCCTGGCCAGCGTGATGTAGGTCGGTGGCTGTTGCCCGTCTCAATCGGTCAGCTGGTCTCCGCTTCGTTCGGGTCGCCGGATGTTACGCCAATTGACTTACAAGGAGTCAATGACCTGACTCGAACTGGCACCTCGGAGAACAGTCATTGACAGGACCCGATATCGATGATAGGTTGAAGCCGGGACGGCAGGTGGATACGGGAGGTGGGTCGGGGTGCCTGAACTCTACAGGGCGAAACTCACCGGCAAGGGGCACGTCCAGGTGCCGAAGGCGGTCAGGGAGGCCCTGGGGGCGGCCCGGGGAGACGACTTGGTCTTCAGGGTCGAGGAGGACGGGGCCGTCTATGTGACCTGTGAACCGAGGAGGACCCTCTCGGACCTGGCCGGGATGCTGGCACCCCAGAGACCGTCCGAGGCCCGAGCCGGGGCCGCTGAGGTCGACGAGGACGCTCTCGGCGACCGGGAGGAAGAGGTGGCCGCAGCCGAGGCTGTCCGGCAGGATGCACGTGTGGTCCGGGAGTGCACCGAGAGGCCGCGCCTGGAACGCGACGGCGAGGGGGTGTGACCTCGTTGCCCGGCAATCCTTCTTGGGCGGACGGCTGGCTCGACGCCAACGTGGTGATACGTCACCTGACCGGTGACCCGCCGGATATGGCCGCCGATGCCGGCCGGCTCATGCGGGAGGCCGAGGAGGGGCGCATCACCCTGCACCTTCATCCTATCACGGTGGCGGAGACGGTCTGGGTTCTGTCCAGGGGATACGGTTTCGACCGGCAGGCCGTCGCCGGGGCGGTGCGGTCGTTCCTGCGGGCTCGCGGAATCCGGTGTGAAGCGAGCGATATGGTCATCTCGGCTCTTGACGACTACGAGAGCCTGAACGTGGACTTCATGGACGCCCTTCTCGCCCGGAGGGCTGCCGCGAGCAGTGCGCCTCTTTGCTACACGTTCGACACCCGGCATTTCCGCCGCCTGCGGGTGGCCTGTCGGCGGCCCGGCACACCCTGACCCTGAGGGTCATTCGAACACCAAGGCCCGGTTTGCTGAGCCTACGCGCGGACTCCGCCCGGGGTACTGACAGCGGTGCAGTTGCATCCCTGAAAGCTCAGACCCAAGGACCTCCAGACCGACCTATGCTCCTTGCACAAGGCGAGGACCGACGGACCGCCGGCCAGAGTTTCGACGGCGAGACGATAGAGGCTCAAGCGTTTCTCGGCGGGGAGCCGACGCTTGTAGCCTGCTCGGTCCTTCCCTGCCAGGAGGTCGAACACTGACGCGTCCCGACCGCATCTGGCCGCGTGTGCCTGCAGAGTGGGGGAAGCCCGCAGCGCCCCCAGGGTGACCACCTCGGGAGCCAGCTTCCTAACCTCCTGGCAGAGTGACTGGTAACCTTCTCTCCAGCCCCTGTGGGGAATCATCGGGTCAATCCGGATGCGGATGTTCCAGCCCTTGTCTCGCAGGAGCCTCGCCGCCTCGAGCCGTGAACGAGGCGGCGGAGCACCCTTCTCCCACCTCTCGGCGGCCTCGTCGGAATTCACGGACCAGGCGAAGGAAACCCGGTCAGTGGGCTTCATGCGGAGGGCCTGGTGAACCTCTACCGACTTCGTCAAGAAGACCAGCCTATGACGGTCCTGCGAGGCGAAGAGGGGTATGAGCAGTTCGGTCAGAGTCTTCCCGCACAGGCTCCTGTAGGCCTGCTCGAAGGCCAGGCCGTCCTGCAGTTCTCCCACCACCAAGGTACGCGGCTTCGGATGTTCCAGCCAGTTCTCGACGGTCCTTATCATATCGGGGTAGTTTTCAAAGATGGCTCCGCTCAAAGGGTAGGTTCCGAAGACGTAGGACGGAGTTGCCTGCAGGAAGCAGTAGGAGCACTCGAACGGGCAGCCGGCGGCGGCCACGAGCTGCCAGAAACGCTGGCAGACGATTCCCTTGGGAGTCCCGTCAAACCTCTTGATAAAACTCCCGCGTCTCGCCAGGGTGACCGGCTTCGGGTCCAGAGCCGGCTCACTTACGGTGACCATCCGGCTCACTCCTTAGAAACGTAATCATGAGGTCCTCGGGGAACGTACGCCGCCTGCGCTTGGACCCGTCCACTTTAGTCGGGGCGACGCTTATGGCACCTCGTTCTTCCGCCGACCGTAGCGCTTCACGGGCATGCTTCTCGAGGTACCAGGTCTCTCGATTCACAAAGGCGAAAACAGTCTTGGCAAGTACTCGTCTGCCTCGGAACATCTCCGTAATTCGAGGCCACAACTCCTCGGCCGGTTGAGGTTCAAACAGCCGCAACTGTGAAGGGTCGTGGGCGTCCGAGTAACTGAAATCCCCGCTCGGTCTACACCCCACATGGCTTCCTTCATCTTCATAAAGCCTTTGAGGCTGTCTGTTACGAAAAAGAGGTCATAAATCGGACGCCGCCGGCGGTCCAGCATCGAGAAGGTCAGAATGTACTCGACGAACTTCCCCAGGGTCAGTTGACAGCCCTGCCGGATGTCCTCAAGATCTCTTCCACCTGCATCGATACCCCAAGCCTCCATGATGGCCTTCAGATAAGGGTGCGAACGAAAGCGGTGAGCAGCTCCTATGGGGAAATACAGCAGGACTTCCCTCATCTTCGTCTTCCTCGGGAGCAGTTGTGCGACCACCTCCGGCTTTACGTCGAAGCCGAAGGGGTCGAGAAAGGCGAAAACCGCATGGCCGTCCTGTAGCGTGCTGAGTAGCTCAGGGAGAAAGCTTTCGAAGTCGCCTGTATGCACTCTCACCTCGAAGCGAGAGGGTAACTCCATGCCTTTCAGGGCCTTCTCAAGCTGCTTCGTGCACTTAGGGTCCTTATCCACGAAGTCGAAGATATGGGGTTTGGACGGGTTCCGCTGGTGGGCCTCGATTGCAGCCTGTAGGGCGATGAGAGGCGAGCCCGGCTGGTCCCCGTACCGCCCTGGGCCGCAATAGCCGTCAATGTAGCGGATAGTCCCGGCCCGCTTCAGGCGAGCCATGATAGGAAACCATGCCCTGAGGTATGACCGCAGAACCCTGTGCTTTGCCCGGGTATGCGGGGCAAGGATGCCCCTGTCATGCCGGCGCACCGCCTCCGACCTCCCGAACAACAGTTCGCCCCTGGCATGGTTCTTCCTCCCAGGGCATGGCCGGAAGATCGGATCCTGTCAATCGTAACCCGTTGTCCCCACGCTGGGCTCGAACCTGAACTCGAAGGCGGGCCACCTGATGAAGTAGAAGCGGCCGGCGGCGTCCCACCCGCAGGGGAACACCGTTCCAAGGGACTTTTCCTTGACCGGCCCGCTGGCCGGATCGACCCGGAAGACGACGGTCTCACCCCACCCGTCATGTTGGGTGTTCATGGCGAACCATTTGGCGTCAGGGCTCCACTCGGGCTTCCTTCCACAGGCCATCCCGAGGTCCGCGATGCCGTGCGGCGGTGCTGTCTCGAGCAGAAGGCTGCCGACCGTCCAGTAGAGGCCGTCCGGCGACCAGCTGCCGGTCCAGTTCTGCTGGCTGGCGATGGGCACCTCAGCGTCGACCGTGCCCGACGCCAGGTCAAGTACCAGGAGGGTCGAGCCCCGTTCCGGTCCGAGGTCGCTGACGGCCGCCAGCTTCCGACCGTCGGGGGACCAGAAGGGGCCCTCCGCGAGGCCCTCCAAGAGGCAGGCCCCTACTTCCTCGTACTTAGAGACGAAGTCTGAAAAGAGCCGGTGCTCCCCGGTCTCCAGGTTCACGATAACGAGATCCCCCGCCGCGAACCAGCCATCGCCCGACATACGCACATCGGCCGCATGCTTGACGACCAAACCCGAAAGATGCTTTCCATCCGGTGAGACCGCTCGGAAGTTGAGTCCCCAGGGCGGCGCCCCCTCGTGGACGACTACCTCTTCCGTGGTGATGACCTGGTAGGAGAGGTCCGGGCGCTCCCCCCGGTGGAGTCTCAAGAGGTGCTGCCCCCCAAGCCAGGCGGGGTGGTAGCCGTAGGCGGCGTCCAGCGCTCGAGAAGTTCCGTCGTTTACCCGAACCAGCAGGGCCCGCTTCTCCCACGACCGTTCGTGGTAGTGGATATACAGAACGGTTCGGCCGTCGGGACTCACGGCGGCCGCGTAGACATCCGCCGGTAGCCGGCAGAGGCTGGTCTCCTCACCGGTTTCCGGGTCGAACGCGTAGAGCTGCGGCGGGTCTCCGGTGTAGAGGCGCCAGATGGTGGCGAGGACCTTCACGCCATTTGTGTCCTGGGCGTCCCAGAGATTGACGCGCACCAGCGACGGCGGTCCGCTCGGCAGCGTGAACTCCGCGGTACGGTCGTCCGTCCAGGTGATGTCCGTTCCGAGCCCCTCGAGGATGGTCTCGACGCTGTCCCGGTCCATGTCCTTGCTGAAGCGGGCCCGCAGGCGAAGCGGCGGGTCGCCGA
>CAJXZV010000083.1 GCA_913063835.1 uncultured Eubacteriales bacterium | reverse complement strand
GGCGGGGACCTCCAGACTCACGTCGAACAACACCTGGAGCCTTCCGTAGCCGGCGCTGAGATTGCGTATGCTCAACATGCTTCATCCCGCCCTATGTAGACCTCGATGACCTTGGGGTCGTTGAGAACGCTGTCAGGCGGACCGTGGGATATGATGGAGCCCCTGTCCAAGGCGTACATGTGGTCCGCGAAGGGGGCGGCGATGTCTATCCTGTGCTCCACGACGAGGAACGTGATGCCCTCTTTCTTGAGCTCCGTGAGGTGGGTCAAGATGTCTCCCGCACGGGCCGGGTCGACACCGCCGATGGGTTCGTCCAGCGCTATCAGCTTCGCCCCCGAGGCCAGCCCTCTGGCGACTTCGAGCATCTTCAACTGGGCCGCCCCCAAGCTGGCACTCGGCATGTTCCAGTGCCTTTCGAGCCCCACCTTCTCCAGGATGGCCAGGGCCCTCTCCATATGCTCCTCCTCGCGCTCTATCCAGGCGGCCTTGGTCACGGCCCGGAACGGGTCCTCCCCGGGGCTCCTCATGGCGCCCAGGACGTTGTCGAGGACCGTCAGCGCTATGAAGGGCATGGGTATCTGGAACGTCCTCACGAAGCCGAGCTCGTAGATCTGGTGGGGCTCCAGGCCGGTTATGTCCTGGTCCCTGAAGACCACCCTCCCGGAATCCGGCTTGAGAACCCCGGTGCAGAGGTTGAGGAGCGTGGTCTTGCCGCTTCCGTTGGGCCCGATGAGCAGTGTCAGCGAGTTCTCACGCACCTCCAGGCTGACCCTGTTCACGGCCACGAGCCCCCCGAAAGCCTTGGTCAACCCCTCTGTGGCGAGCAGCGTCTTCAAGAGGTCCTCACCGTCCTAAACAAAGAAGGGGTTGGGGGCGACCCCAACCCCCTCCGTCATGTCGCGGATCAGTAGATGTCCTCGAGCCAGTCGATGGTGTCGGTCGCGCCCCGCCAGACGCCGACCTTCTTCCACTGTAGGTCCTCACCGATGACCCAGAGGTCGTAGTCGGCGAACGCCCTGTCCCCGTTCTCGTTCAGCACGATGTGACCGCTGGCTCCGTAGAGCTTGGTGTGCTCGTCGGTCACGCGCGGCAGTATCTCCTTGACCTTCTCCGCGTCATAGCCGACCTCGTCTATCGCGAGGGCGAGGGCCCAGACCTGGTCATAGGCGTTGTAGGAGTAGGCGTCCGTCTCCCGGCCCAGGACCTTGAAGACGTGGCCCCTCACATAGTCGAAGAGCGGGTACTTGGAAAGGCCGGGGGCGAAGAAGGTGTTGATGTACTTGGTCCGGGCGGCGAACTCGGCCCCGACGGGGTGCTGCGCGAGCGCCTCGGACAGCGCGCTTCCGTCACTGCCGAACCACAGGACCTCTTTCAGCAGCGGGTACTTGTCGGCGGCCTCCATGTAGGGCGCTATCTCCTCGAAGGCGATGACGACGATCCCGATCTGCCGCTTGGGCACTCCCCTGCCGATGAGTTCCTGGACGTAGTCGTTCAGAAGGGCCGCTTCTTTCGGGAAGTCCTCCAGGCCCGGGTCGTACCGCAGGCTCTTGTCGAAGACCTGTCCGCCCAGCTTCTTGAAAGACTCCTCGGTGGCCTTCTGCAGCCCGTCTCCCCACGTGTCTCCGCGCCAGCTGAAGATCACGTGCCTGATTCCGGCGTCCCACATGACGCGGGCGATGGCCGGGCCCTGGATGAAGTCGTCCGGGCAGAAGCGGAAGAGATAGTCGTCCGGAATCGACAGGGCGGGGGATGTGGATGACTGCGAGATGAACAGGATCTTGTTGGCGTTGGCAAAAGTGAGAAGCTCCTTGCACTCACCGCTCGCCTGGGGGCCGACGAAGAGCGTCACACCTGTCCCGTACCAGGCCTTCATCTTGGCGAGAGCCGTGGGACCGTCGGTGGCCGTGTCCTCAATCTTCACGTCCAACCTCCAGTCCTTCCCCTCCCTCTCCAACCAGGCGTTCACGTCGGTGGCGGCGAGAAGGACGGTCTCCTTGCTGTTCTCGCCGAACGTGCTGAGGGCGCCGGTCAGGGGCAGGAGCGCAACGATCGTGTGTGTCTCGTATCGCCCTTCCTCACCAACGGCCGGCCTCGCACCGCCGATTCCGTAACCGATGACAAGACCCACGACCAGAGTGACGGCGACAGCGATGACCAACGTCCTATTCATGCACTAACCTCCCTTCAGAGATGAACACATCGTTGTCCCCTTTCCGCTTCATGTGTTAAGAAAGAATGTTACTACCATTCACGCTCATACTCCTCCTCCGTTGCGATTCTTTTGAAATATGAATTTTATTGATTGGAAGGGAACTTGAGGTAAAGTGATCCGCTGGTCATCGGTCACTTGCCTGCTTTTGGCAACGACTATCGGCAGCAGGTCGGGCGTACGACGAAAAGCGGAGCCGCCGGGCGGCTCCGCTGTCAGGCCCGGACCTCTAGGACCCAGGTCCGGTCCTTCCGGTCGTCTTCTCTCTTCGGCCCTACTCCACCTCTTTGACCTCCCGGCCCCGGTAATGGCCGCAGTTCGGGCACATGTGGTGAGGCCGCTTCGGCTTATGGCAGCGAGGGCACTCCACCAAGCCGGGGACGGTGAGCCTCCAGTTGGCCGACCTGCTCCTCTGCCGCGCCTTCGACGTCTTTCTCTTCGGTACCGCCACGGTCAGTCACTCCGCTCCTTGGCCTCTTCAAGCAGTTTCTTCAGCGGGGAGAGACGGGGGTCCACCTCCTCGACCCGGCACGTACAGCTCTCCCTGTTGAGGTCGGTGCCGCACACAGGACAGAGCCCCCGGCAGCGCTCGCTGCACACAGGCTTCATCGGGAGTTCGAGGACGAGCGCCCCCCAGGCCGGAGCAGTGAGGTCGATGGTCTGACCGACGAAAGGGAGGGGTTCCTCGGGAACCTCCTCACCGTCGGCCCACACCTCGCCGTGGCCTGCGGAGGAGGCATCCTCCTCAGGCCGGCGGGCCTGACGCTGTGGATCCTGCCGCAGGTCCCCCCCGACCCCTGACGGACAGGTCTCCGCCTCAGGGCGGTACTCCTGGACGAACTCAGCCGACAGCCCGGTCCGGAACTCGCCGAGGCACCGGCTGCAGGTCAGAACCGCTTCCGTCGAGGCCACGGCCCTGACGAGAACGGTCCGACCGGTCCACAGAGCCCGGCCCCTGACGGTCACGGGCCCGAACCGCGCCCCGTTCACATCGGCGTCGTCCGGCAGGCCTCCCGTTATCCTGAAGTCGACCTCCCCGCCGACCTCCCTTTCCAGGTCGGAGAGGTCGAGGAGAAGGGTCATCTGGGTCCCGCCACCCGCAACAAAGGTCCTGCCGCCGTCGGCGGCAGGTCCGGACCATTATAGTCGGCCGGTTCCCGGCCTGTCAAGGAAACCAGGGCCTGGTAGGCCTCTCGCAGGCTGCCGACCGGGATGACGTCGAGCCCGTCCGGGCCCTGGGCCGCCGCGGCCCGGAGAGCCTCGACGTAGTCCTCGTGCGGAACGAGGAAGACTTCCGCCCCGCCCCGCACGGCACCGATGATCTTCTTCCCGATACCGCCGACCGCGCCGACGACGCCCCCCGCGCCGATCGTCCCCGACCCGGCCACCACCCGGCCGCCGGCAAGGTCGCCCGGAGTGAAGTCATCCACTATCTGGAGGCACAGCATGAGACCACCGGAGGGACCGCCGATGTCTCCGGGAAGGAAGGCGACGGGCACCGGCGGGTCGGTCCTGGGGTTCACCGCGGTGAGAACCAGCCCCAGAAAGGGCCATGCGACCAGGTCCGAAGCGGTGACAGGAAAGCTGACGGTCACCGGCTCGTCCTCCCGCATCAGCCGGAGCGTGAGCTCGGTCGCCGCCTTCCCCTCACGGTGGAACGCGGCCGAAAGGCCCCTCTCGAAGTCGTCAGAGAGAACGAAGGGCCTCACCGTCCCGCCGAGCGACCAGGAGAGAACGACGTCCCCCGTCCGCAGTCTCCCCCGTGCCGGGCTGTCCGGCGAGACGAAGAGGACCTCCCCGCCGTCCGAGACGACACCGGTCTCGTTTCCGAGCAAGAGCCAGGCCTGCCACGCCGCCACGGCCTGGCTCTCGGCCATGGCGGCCCGTCCCCACCGGCTGTAGACCTCGTCGCTCATGCCGCGGGGGATGACGCTCCATCTGGGGCGGATGTCGATGAGCGGGTCGGTGAGAGCCCTGTAGAGCTCCGAAGGGCCGGCCCCGGAGGCCTGGACCGTCGTCAGGAGGAACCGTCCCTTCCCGGACCCCGCTCCGGCCGCATCCCTGAGGCTCTCGTCAAGAGGAACGACGAGAGTGGCAACGTCGGGGGCCGGTCCCGGACCGACCGTCACGAACCGGGAGGGAACGTAGACCCAGAGGACCAGGTACGAGACCAACACAAGCGCGACCCCGGCCGCCGCCGCGCGGCGCCACCGGGGCGAGCGCAGATGCCGCGGCACGGTGGACCTGAACCGGCGCAAGACCCGCACCTCCCGGGTAACACTGGACGGACGGCGCATCGCCTGCCGCGGCCCCTAATATATCTAGACCACCGGAACTCACCGCAAGGTCTCGACAGCGGGGACGTGGGCCGGGGGGCCGTGACTCCAGCTAGCCGTCAATGACCACCGTAACGGGCTCGACGCGAACCGAGTGCTTCCCGGCCCGCCATCTGAGCGCGCAGCCGGAGGCGGCCTGCTCCCCGTCGGCAGGTCCTTACCGGGCCTGACGGCCGAACTTCTCCGCCAGCCGCTGGGCCACGACCTCAGGCACCAGCTCTCTCACGCATCCGCCGAACCTGGCCACTTCCTTCACGATGCTGGAGCTGAGGTAGGAGAACTCGGTCGAGGTCATCATGAACACCGTCTCGACTGACGGCGCCAGCTTCTGGTTCATGCGCGCCATCTGGAATTCCATCTCGAAGTCGGACACCGCCCTGAGCCCCTTGACGATGACCTTGGCGTCCTTGCTGAGGGCGTAGTCCGAGAGCAGGCCGTCCGAATGGTCCACCTCGACGTTGGCCAGGTCCCGGGTGACCTCCCGGAGCATCTCCACGCGTTCCTCCACACTGAACAACGGGCTTTTCAGGGGGTTGGTGAAAACGACAACCAGAACCTTGTCGAAAATCCGGGAGCTCCGCTCGATGATATCGAGGTGACCGTTCGTCACCGGGTCGAAACTCCCCGGGCAGATGGCAAGTTGCAACCTGGGGTCCTCCTTGAGAGGGATAGCAGCAAGGAAATTATACCATGGGCGGACAACTCCGACCAGGAGCGGAAGACGAGGGCATCCCGGCCCTGCTTCACGCCGGTCCCAGCAGGCCTACTGCAGGTACTCCGTCAGGTCCTGACATTCCAGGTCTATCTTCGGATGGAAGGCCGCGTTGAGGGCTCCCGCCAGGACCTTCGACATCTCCAGGATGAGAACGTCTATCTCCTTCGGGGTCACCATGAGGTCTCCCAGTGACGGGGCGAGGACCTCGTTGATGAGCCCCCGTTTGTCCTCCGCGTCCATCTCCCTCACTATCTCGTAAAACTGCGCCCGGTTCCTGAACTTGTCGACGAGCAGCTCGATGGTCTCATGGGCGATGGTCGCCGCATGCACCACCGTCGGCACCCCGACGGCGATGACCGGGACGCCGAGGCATTCGCGGGTGATCCCCACCCGCTTGTTGCCCACCCCCGAACCCGGGTGGATTCCCGTGTCGGCGAGCTGGATCGTCGTCAGAATCCGCTCGGCCGACCTGGCCGCCAGGGCGTCGATGCAGACCACGACGTCCGGTCTCATCCGGTTGGTCACGGCCAGGATGATCTCGCTCGTCTCGATGCCCGTCAGCCCCATGACGCCGGGAGCCACCGCGGCCACCGAGCGAAGCCCCCCACGGAGCTCCGGGGGGAGGAGACCCGTCAGGTGTCTGGTGATGAGAAGCTGCCCGACGACACGCGGGCCCAGTGAGTCAGGCGTGGCCTGCCAGTTCCCCAGGCCGGCGACGAAGACCTCGTCATCGTCCCCGAGGCGGACGAGGTTGTTGAACTCCCTCACGAAGGTCTGCGCCACCTCCTCCTGGACGGGCCTTGAACGCTTCAACAGTCCCGGAGCCTCTATGGTGACGTAGAGGCCGGGAGCCTTGCCGAGCTCGCGCCCTGCCTCCGGCGTCGTGACCCTCACCCGGGTCACCCGGCACTCCGTCGTCGAGTACTCCTCGACCTCGACGCCGGGGATGCTGTCCACTCCACGAGCCGCCTGCACGAACTGTCTCGCCTCGTTGGCAAGGTCTGTCCGGATCGGAACGCCGTCCACCGCGTCGCCACCCCCGAAAAAAAGGGCGGTCCTGCCGGACCGCCAGTGGGAGAGGAGAAACCGGAGGAAGAGCCTCTGGGGGAGGATTGCGTATTTCCTCCAAACGTCTTCCCCGGAGCCTATTATGGAACACAAGGCCGCGGGTTATACAGCTCATCACCGACCGAGGGCGTCATTCCACAGAGACGAGGTAGCGGTAAACGGGCTGACCGCCCCGGTGGACCTCTATCTCGTGCCCGGGGGCCTTCGCCGACAGCCTGGGCTCGATCTGGGCGGCCTCCTCCTCGGTCACCTCGGCGCCGTAGAAGACGGTCACAATCTCGGTCTCCGTGTCGGCCATGCGGCCGACGAGACCGGCCAGCACGGTCAGCGGGTCGCTCCCCACGGTCACGATGTCCCGGTCCAGGAGGCCGATGAAGTCACCCTCATGGATCTCGATGTCGTTGTACTTCGAATCCCGGACCGCGTAGGTGACCTCCCCTGACTTGACCCGGGCCAGAGCCCGCTTCATCTTGACGGCGTTCTCGGCCCCGTCGAGGCTCCGGTTGAAGGAGACCATGGCCGCTATCCCCTGAGGAATCGAGCGAGTGGGGACGACATGGACGGTCTTCGAAGTGAGTTCACGGGTCTGCTCCGCGGCCATGAGGATGTTGCTGTTGTTGGGAAGAAGAAGGACCTCCTCGGCCGGGAGGCTCTCCACACCCGCCAGGAGGTCTTCCGTGCTCGGGTTCATCGTCTGCCCGCCGCTGACGATGACGTCGGCTCCGAGGTTCCGGAAGACCGCCTCCAGTCCGTCGCCCGTCGAGACGACGACCACCCCCAGCCGCGCCGAATCCGCCGACGGTGCGGAGTCGGCCGGTGCGACGAACTCGGAGGTCCGCCCCTCTTCCGAAGCTGAGCCCTCTGAAACGGTCCCGGCGGCCCCGGCCGCCACGCGGGAACGCCGGCGCGCGTCACTCTGCTCGCGCATGTTCTCGACTGAGGCCTCCAAGAGGTCTCCGTGGGCCAGGCACACGGCCAGGACGCGATCGGGCTCGTTCGTGTGCACGTGGACCTTTACCAGGGTCCTCTCACCCACGACAAGCAGGGAGTCGCCGAGCGGCTCGAGCTGGCTCCTGATCCTGTCGACCTCCAGCCCGGCGCCCCTGACGAGGAGCTGGGTGTCGTAGGCGAAGACGATGTCCGGCTCGGACGGTTCGGCGGCTCCGTCCCCGGCCTGGACAGCGGGGCCCGCTTCCGGCTCGCCGCGGAGGAGGGGCGCCTCCTCACGCTCCCCGGGCACCACCAGAGCCCCTCTGAGACCCTGGACGGCACCTTCCAGCAGGAAGACGAGCCCGGCCCCGCCGGCGTCGACGACCCCGGCCTGCTTCAGGACGGGAAGCATCTCGGGGGTCTTCTCGAGGACCTCACGGCCCCGCTCAAGGGCCGCCGACAGGACCCCCTCGAGGTCCGCCCCCTTCTTCGCCGCAGCGAGCGAAGCCTGGGCCGCCTCGCGCGCGACAGTGAGAATCGTGCCCTCCGCAGGCTTCATCACCGCCTTGTAGGCCGTCTCGACGCCCTCCTGCATGGCCCACGCGAACTGCAGAGGCGACGCCGTCCGCCGGTCCTGCAGACTCCTGCTGAGACCTCTGAAGAGCTGGGAGAGGATGACCCCCGAGTTCCCCCGCGCCCCCATGAGCGAGCCCAAGGCGAGCGCTTTCACGACCTCGCCGAGGCCGGGGGAGGTCATCTTGTCCATCTCGCGCACGGCGGCGGCCACCGTCAGGCACATGTTCGTCCCGGTGTCCCCGTCGGGAACCGGGAACACGTTCAGGGTGTTGACCGCTTCCTTGTTGTCGGTGAGGCACCGGTAGCCGGCCATCACCATCTCTTTGAGCCTGCCGCCGGTCAGGAGCTTATCCTCGGTCAAGATGAGCCTCCCGCTTACCGCTCCCCAATCGCCCGGACCCCTTGAACGTTGATGTTCACGCATCCGACCTTGATGCCTGTGGTCTGCTCCACCCGGTACTTCACCTGCCGGGATACGTTGGAGGCCACCTCGGAGATCCGTGTCCCGTAGCCGACGATCACGTTCAGGTCGATGCGAACGGCATCGTCCCTGTAGGAGACCTCGACGCCGCGGCTTAGGTTCTCGCGGCCCAGAAGTTCGGCGATACCGTCCTTCAGGCGGCGCGCGGCCATCCCGACGATGCCGTAACACTCCGTTGCCGCCAGTCCCGCGATGGTGGCGATGACCTCGTCGGCGATGACGATCTTCCCGATGTCGGTCTGCGTGCCCGACACTTCCAAGTCCCTTCCTGGGAGCTGTTCTCTTCGTGGACCGGGCGCTTCAGGAGCCCGCCGGGCCGGCCGCCGGCCGGGCCGCACCCCGGCCGGCGCTTGTGGTTCGGCGCCTCTCATTATTTATCCTTCGCACCACTCTTACGACCTGGTCCCAATAACCCGGCAGGTCCCGTCCGCGGCAGGGGTGGTTCCTGTAAGATTCACGTGGGCAGATAGAGGGCACAGCGGGGTCTAGGTACA
>CAJXZV010000082.1 GCA_913063835.1 uncultured Eubacteriales bacterium | reverse complement strand
GGCGGCTAGCCGGGCCGACCGTCCGGGTCGGGCCGCCCTTGACGGTCGCCGCCGTCGCCCTCCGCCTGCCGCAGGCGGACCACGGTGACCCCTGTGCCGCCCTCCGAAGGTTCGGCCGCGCGGTGCGAGAGGACGTGGGGACACCCGTCGAGGTAGTCCCTTACCGCCTGACGGAGGGCCCCGGTGCCCCGCCCGTGCACGACCCTCACCGACTCCAGGCCGGCGAGCGCGGCGTCGTCGAGGTACTTGTCGAGCCTGGCGAGGGCCTCCTCCACGGTCAGACCCCGCAGGTGGACCTCAGGGGAGACCTCCAGGGCCTTCTCCAGGGTCACGCCGGCGCCCGCGGCCGGCCCCGGCGCACCTGACCCGGGGCCGCCCTCTGCGCTCCTCGTGCCCTTCGTTTCCCCCCGACGCGCCGGCCCGGCCGGAGGCACCCCGGCCTCACCCGGCAGGCGGAGGTCGCTGATGTGGACCGTCAGGCGCATCGACCCGACCATGAGGCTGACCATGCCGCCTTCGTCGGGGGGGGCCAGCACCTCGCCGAAGTGCCTGAGGCCGGCCACGTAGAAGGTCCGGCCGGGCCTGACCACCTCGGGCTCGGGCGTGACGCCCGCCCCCCGGCCGGGGGTCGGCCAGGGGAGCCGGTCGGCGTCGGCCTCATGGCCCGCTTCGGGCTCCGGTCCCGCACCCGGTAGGGCCAGGGACCCGGCCCTGCTCTCGGCCAGTCTCAGGATGTCGCGGGCCGCCTGCTCGAGCCGGTCGAGGCGCCGCCTCGATTCCAGGGGGACGTCCGGCAGGACCTCCTGAGGCTCCGCGGCGGGCGCGGGCCTCCCTTCCGGCGCCCGGTCCGCTCCGGACTTCCCGGCCCCGCCGTCCGCGGCTTCCGCCGCCTCCGCCGCGTCCTCCGCCCCGGCCTGCCTCCGCAGGGCCTCCAGGGCGGCCAGGCGTCTCTCCGTCTCGCGGATGCGCTCCAGGAGAGCGGCCGTCTCCAGGCGGGCGGTCCGGACGATGCGCCTGGCCTCCTCCCTGGCCTTCGCCAGCACCCTCTCCTCGTCGGCCCGGATATGGGCCCACTTCCGCGCCTGCTCCTCCTGCATCTCGCGGGCCCGGCGCGCCGACTCCCTGGCCTCCCGGAGCTCGGCGTCGATCCTGGCCCGGTCCTCCTCGAGCTTCTGGATGAGCGCGGGCACGTCGCGACCGGGCGACTGCAGGAAGCCCCTCGCCTTCCCGATGATGTCCTGCGGCAGGCCGAGGCGGTTCGATATCTCAAGGGCGTTGCTCCGTCCGGGAAGGCCGATGGTCAGGCGGTAGGTCGGGGCGAGGGTCTCGACGTCGAACTCGACCGAGGCGTTGACCATGCGCTCCCGCTCGTAGACGAAGGCCTTGATCTGGCTGTAGTGGGTGGTGGCGATGGTCCTTGCCCCCCGGCTGTGGAAGTAGTCGAGGAGGGCCATGGCGAGGGCGGCCCCCTCGGCCGGGTCGGTGCCGGCACCGATCTCGTCGAGGAGGACGAGCTGTCCCTTTCCCCCGTTCCTCTCGACGTGGTCGATGATGGAGATGATGTTGCGGAGGTGGGCGGAGAACGTCGAGAGGTTCTGCTCGATGCTCTGCTCGTCCCCGATATCGGCCCAGACTCCGCGGAAGACCGAGATCCGGGTGCCCTCCGCGGCGGGCACGTGGAGGCCGGCGAGGGCCATGACGGTCAGGAGGCCGACGGTCTTCAGGGTGACCGTCTTGCCGCCGGTGTTGGGGCCGGTGATGACCATCGTGTCGAAGTCCTGACCTATCCGCACGTTCACCGGGACGACCCGCCCCGGCGGCTCGACCTTGAGGAGCGGATGCCTGGCCTCCCGGAGGTCCAGCGTCCCCTCCTCACCCAGGACGGGGGAGACGGCGTCCTGTCGGCCGCTGAGGCGCCCCTTGGCCACGCACAGGTCGATGTGCCCGAGGACCTCCACGGTCTCGGCCAGGTCGTCGGCGAATCTCAGGACGGTGTCCGTGAGCTCGCGGAGGATGCGGGCGACCTCGTCCCGCTCCTCGAGAGCGAGCTGCCTCAGCTCGTTGTTGAGGGGCACCACGGCGAGGGGCTCGACGAAGAGGGTCATCCCGCTCGCCGAGCGGTCGTGGACGACCCCGGGAAGAGCCTCCCGGTACTCCGCGCGGACGGGGACCACGTACCGGTCGTCGCGGACGGTGATGATGGGCTCCTGGAGGGCCTTCCGGTACTCCGGGGAGCGGACGATGGACTCCAGCTTCTCCTTGACCCGCGCGAGGGCGGCCCGTGAGGCCGACCGGATCTGGTGGAGCCTCCGGCTGGCGGAGTCGGCGATCTCGGCGCGGTCCGTCACGCACCGGCGGATGGCCGCCACCAGTTCCGGAAAGTGGCCGATGCCGTCGGCCGCGGCGGCCAGGGTGGGACACTCGTCGGCCCGGCCGCGCAAAAAGCCCCGGAGCCTCCAGGCCCCCTCGCACGTCTGTACGATGTCCAGAAGCTGGGACGGTTCCAGGAGAGCCCCCGTGCGGGCCTCCCCGAGGAAGGGCCTGATGTCGCGCAGTCCGCCCAGGGGCACGCCCTCCCCGCGGTCCAGGAGCGACCGCGCCTCCGACGTCTCCCGCTGGGCCCGCTCGACCGCGGCGGGGTCGGTGACGGGCTCCAGGGCCAGGGCGGCGTCGCGCCCCGGACCGAAGGACGTCTCCTCCGCCAGAAGGCGGCGGATCTTGTCGAACTCGAGAACCTCGAGCGTCCGCCTATCCATGCTCCCCTTCACCACTCTCCCCGACCCCCGGGATGCCCGCCGCTCGGGCCAGCCTAGCCGCCACCTGGGAGATGTCCTCGACACCCTCGACCGTCTCGCGGGCCCGGCGCCCGAAGGCGAGGACCGGGACACGGTTGGCCGTGTGGGTCCCGCACGTCAGGTCCTCCACGTTCCCGTGGTCCGAGGCCACCACCAGCGTGTCCCGCTCCCCGTCCAGGCCGCGCACGACCGCGGCCAGGAACTCGTCCAGGTTCTTCAGGACCCCTGTCGCCAGGTCGCGGTCCTGCCCGTGCCCGGCGATGTCGGTCAGGAAGTACTCGTAAAGACAGAAGTCGTGCGCCCGGGCCACGTCCAGGGCGCGGGCGGCCGCCTCCTCCGGGGTGACCAGCGGCACCCCGTAGTGTTGCCCGTGAATCGTCCAGCAGGTCACGTCGTGGTAGACGGCCTGTCCGGCCAGGAGGTCCTCCACCGTCCTGAGCCTGACCCCGGCGGCGAGGGCGGCCGCCGTCGTCGCCGAGGGACGCCGCTTCCCCTCCAGGAGGAGCTTGAGACCGTCCGGCCGGAACATGTTGAGGAAGGTGACCCTCCGTCCGGCCCTCGCCCCCAGGGTCAGGAGGTTCTGTTCCTCGAGGAGGGCTCTCAGCCGTCCCCTCGGGAAGGCGTTGATGTGCCGTCCCATGTAGGCGGCGGCGTTGACCCCGGTGAGAAGGGTCGTCTGCCCGGTCGCGCTCTGGGGGAGGCCCGGCACCCCGAGGCACGCGTCGGCGGCGGCCAGCCAGCCCCGGCGCCCGGCGAACCGCACCTCCTGCACGGCACCCGGTGCGGGCGGGCCGGAATCCGGGGCCGCGATGGGCCCCAAAAAGCCGAGGCCGGGGCTCCGGAGCGGGTTGGCCGCGGGGTCGGTGTCCCCGAAACCGAGCCCGTCGATGAAGACGAAGAGCACGCCCAACGGTCGTCAACACTCCTTCAGCGCAGGAGCCTGCGGAGGTCGGCGAGGGACCGGGTGTTGGCGACGTCGCCCGGCTCGAGCCAGGCGCGGCGCGCTGTGGCCACCCCGTAAACCATGTCCCCGAGGGCCCGGGCGTGGTGGGCGTCAGTGCTCACCGTGAACCGGCACCCCATATCTTTGGCCAGCCGCGCGTCGGTGTCCTTCAGGTCGAGGCGCTCAGGTGAGGCGTTTATCTCGAGCAGGGTCCCCGTGCGGGCGCACACCTCGAAGAGGCCTTCGAGGTCGAGGGCGGAGGGCTCGCGCCGGCCCAAGAGGCGGCCGGTCGGGTGCCCGATGACGTCCACATGCTCGTTCTTGGCCGCCCCGACGAGCCGCTCGGTCATCCTCTCACCCGGCTGGCGCAGGGCCGAGTGGACAGAGGCGGTCACGACGTCCATCTCCGCCAGGACCCCGTCGGGGAGGTCGAGCCGCCCGTCGGGCAGGATGTCGACCTCGACCCCGGCGAGGAGACGGAAGGGCCCCGCCCCGTGCTCCTCCGCCGGACCCTCCTCCGCCAGACGCCGGTTGAGCTCCTCTATGGCGTCCTTCTGGGCGAGAAGGCGTTCCTCGTCGAGTCCGCCGGTCACGGCCAGCGACCGGGAGTGGTCGGAGACGACGACGTACTCGTAGCCGCGGGCCCGCGCGGCCTCGACAAGGCCCTCCAGGGAGAGGTGCCCGTCCGACCAGTCCGTGTGGACGTGGAGGTCGCCGCGGATGTCCGAGAGCTCGACAAGGCGGGGCAGGCGCCCCTCGGCCGCCGCCTCGACCTCGCCGCGCCCCTCGCGGAGCTCGGGGGGGATGTACGCGAGGCCGAGCTCCGAGTAGACCTCCTCCTCGCTCCGGGCCGGACGGCTCCGCCCGCCCTTCTCGAGGACGCCCTCCGGGCCGAGTGCGAGGCCCATCGAGGCGGCCCTCTTCTGCAGGCTCTCGTTGTGCTCGCGAGAGCCGGTGAAGTGGCGGAGGGCGCCGGCGTACAGGCGGGCGGGGACGAGCCTGACGTCGACCTCGACCCCGGAGCGCAGGCTCGCCCGGACGCGGTCCCTGGCGACCTGCAGGACCTCGGTCACGTCGGGGAGGTCGCGCACAATCCCGGCCACCCGCGCCGCCACGGACCCGCCCGGGCCGCCCGCGCGTCCCGCTCCTTCGGGGCTCCGCGCGTCTCCCGGCCCGTTCCCGGCCGCCGGCCCCTGCAGACCTTCCGGCTCCTCGACCCCGGCCACGATGTCGATGCTCTCCACCGTCTCGCACCACCGCCGGACACCGCCGGCAGGGGAGACGGCCGTCACCCCGGGCACGGCCGACAGGAGGTCGACGAGGGCCAGCGCCGCCGGCCGCGCTTCGCCGAGGGGGATGCGTCCGGACCGCCGCCTGAGGGCGGCCAGCCCTTCGAGGACGGCGGCCTCCTTCTTGGGGCCGAACCCGGGGAGCTTCCTGAGGGAGCCGGACCGGGCGGCCTCCTCGAGGGTCTCCAGGTCCTCCACCCCGAGCCTTCTCCAGAGGAGGCCGGCCGTCCGGGGACCGACACCGGGGAGGCGGAGGAGGTCCAGGACCCCCGGAGGGACCTCGGCCGCCAGCCGTTCGTGGTAGGCGAGCCGCCCGCTCTCGATAAGCTCGCCGATCTTCCGGGCCAGAGCCCCGCCGACGCCGGGAATCTCCGTCAGCCGCCCGGCCTCGTGGAGGTCGGCGACATCCTCGTCCAGGGCCCGCACCGAGCGGGCCGCCCGCCGGTAGGCCGCGGCCTTGCGCGCCTCCTCACCGCCCAGGACCTCGAGGAGGTCGGCGACGGTCTCGAGGACCCGGGAGACCTCCTCGTTACCGGTCCTCATCTTCGGGAGGCTCTCCGGCCGCACCGGCGGCGGCGCCGGAGCCGGCCGGGGGCCGGGTCAGGGCGTCGCCGGTGAAGAGCCGCCCCGAGGAGACGCCGACCCCCTCACCGCCCGGGACCTCACCCTCGTTCCGCCGCTCAACGGCCGCAGCGGTCTCGCGGGCCGCCCCCGCCGTGTGCCGCTGGCTCCACTCCTCCTCCAGGAGCTGGGTGAGCTGTTCGTACTGCTCCTTGAGCTTGAAGAGCTCGTCGGCCATGTTGATGGCGGCCAGGACGGCCACGCGCGAGGTCCCCAGCTTGGGATAGGCCTCGGCTATCTCCAGCATCCGCTCATCCACGTACTTGGCCACCCGTTCGATGTGCTCCCGGGGGGCGCGCCCGCGGATGGTGTAGTCCTCGCCCATGATCCGGGCGGTGACCTTGACCATCTTCTCCTCCACGGAAACCCCTCCATGTCCGGGCCCCGGGCGCCGAGGCCGGTCCTCCCGGCCGGCGGGGCGTGTCAACCACCGGGTCTGCAGACGAACCGGCCGTCCCGCCACCGGACGGACGTGCCGGCCGGCGGCCTAACGGAGCGAGGCCCCCAGCTCCTCGCGGAGAGCCTCCCTCACCCGGCCGTGGACCTCGTCCACCTCGGCGTCGGTGAGACTCCGGTCGGGAGCCCGGTAGACAATCCGCCAGGCCGTGGAGCGGTGCCCGGGGGGCACCGGGTCGCCGCGGTAGACGTCGAAAAGCCTGACCCCGGCGCAGAGGGCCCCTGCCGACCGGCGGATGACCTCCTCGATACGCCCGGCCTCGACCTCCTCCGGTAGGACCACCGCCACGTCCCGGGAAACGGCGGGGTGCCTCGGAAGACTCTGGAACCTGACGGCGGCCCGCGAAGCCTCGAGGAGTCTGACGACGTCGAGCTCGAGGGCTGTCACTCGCTCCTCGACGTCGTAGGCCTTCAGGACGCGCGGGTCGAGCTCACCAATCACTCCCAGTTCGACGGCCTCGCCGTCCTGACCTTCCACGACGACGGCCGCGCTCCGGCCGGGATGGAGCCTCCGGTCCTCCGTCCGCTCAAGGTCCCAGCCGGCGACGCCGAGCTCCCAGAGGACGGCCGAGAGGACGCCCTTCATGTAGAAGAAGTCCGGCTCCCAGCCTGCCAGCGGACCGACCCCCTCCGGGGTCCGGCCGACGGCCACGGCGGCCAGGAAGGGCCTCTCCTCAGGGAGGTCCTCTTCGCCCCCGTCCGGCCCGCCGCGGGGCCAGTAGACGGCGCCCAGCTCGAAGAGCCTCAGGACCCGCTCGGCCCGGCTCAGGTTCCTCTCGACCGCCTCCACGAGGCCGCCGAGCAGGCCCGTACGCATGACCGACTGGTTGGCCGAGAGGGGGTTGGCCAGTGTCAGGGGCTTGACGTCGACCGGGCTCAAAAGGCCGACCGTCTCCGGGTCGACGAGGGAGAAGGACACCGTCTCCGTGAAGCCGAGGTGGACCATGGCCGCCTTGGCCCGGTCGGCCAGCCGCCTCGTGGGGGACCGCCGGCCGACCGTCGTCACCCCGCGGGGCAGGGTCGGCGGGATACGGCCGTAGCCGTAGAGCCTGGCCACCTCCTCGATGAGGTCGGCCTCCGCGGAGACGTCGGCGCGCCAGGACGGGACCGTGACCGAGAGGACGTCCTTCCCCCTCGCGGGGAGGGGCCGGCACCTGAAGCCGAGGAGGTGAAGGAGTGACGCGGTCTCGTCCGGGGTGATGTCGACCCCGAGGAGGGCCGACACCCGGTGAGGCCTGAGTTCGACCTCCACCGGCTCCAGCGGCCGCGGGTAGACGTCGACCGAGCCCGGGGCGACCGTCCCCCCGGCCAGCTCGGCGATGAGGGCCGCCGCCCTCGCCGAGGCCGGGTCGACCGCCTCGGGGTCGGCCCCCTTCTCGAAGCGGCTCGACGCCTCGGAGGTGAGGCCGAGCCTCGTCGAGGTCCGCCTGACCGACTTCGGGTCGAAGTGGGCCGACTCGAGGAGGATGTCCGTCGTGCCCGGTCCGACCTCGCTGTCCTCCCCTCCCATCACCCCGGCCACGGCCACAGGCCGCTCCTCGTCGGCGATGACGAGCATGTCGGCCTCGAGGGTCCGCCTGACCCCGTCGAGGGTGACGATGACCTCGCCTTCAGAGGCCCGCCGGACGACGACGTGCCGGCCCCTCAGCCGGGCCATGTCGAAGGCGTGGAGCGGCTGGCCGTACTCGAGCATGACGTAGTTGGTGGCGTCCACGATGTTGTTGATGGGACGCATCCCCGCGGCCAGGACCCTGAGCTGGAGCCACCACGGGGAGGGGCCCAGCCTCACCCCTGATATGACCCTGGCCACGTAGCGCCGGCAGAGGTCGGGGTCCCGGATGGTGACCCGGGCCAGCTCAGCCGCCTCCGGCCCTGACGGGCTCAGGGCCCCGTAGGGGTCGGGCCGCTTCACGCCGGCCGGTCCGGCTCTGGTCAGGGCGGCCACCTCCCGGGCCACGCCGATGAGGCTCTGGCAGAAGGTCGCGTAGTTCGGGGTGAGGTCGAGCTCCAGGACCCTCTCCGGGAGCCCCAGGAGCTCCGCCGCGTCCGACCCCGGCACGGCCTCGCGGCCGAGGACCAGGATTCCCTCACCCTCCCGCGGCTTCTCGCCGAGGACGAGCTCGGAGAGGGCGAGGAGCATCCCCTCCGACTCCACCCCGCGTACCCGCCGGACGCCGATCTCCCATCCGCCGGGGAGGGTGCTCCCCGGCGGCGCGTAGGGGACGGTGTCACCGGGCCGCATGTTGGCCACGCCCGCCACGACCCGTCGCGTGCGGCCGCTGCCGGCGTCGACCTCGACCACCCACAGGCCCCCGCCCCGCGGGTGGGGCTCGACCTTCTCGACCCGGGCGACCACGATCCCGCGGACCCCGGCCCCGAGCTCCTCGACGGCCTCGACGTTCACCCCGGCCATGGTCAGCCGCTCGGCGAGTTCCCCGGGCTCCCACGGCCAGTCGACATAGTCCCGAAGCCACGAAAGAGGGACCCTCACGACAGAACCCTCCTCTCCCCCTCCGGCCTGAACTGACGGAGGAAGCGGATGTCGCCACTGTAGAACAGGCGGATGTCGTCGACGCCGTACCTTATCATCGCCACCCGCTCGATACCCACGCCGAAGGCGAAGCCTGAGACGACCTCGGGGTCGTAGCCGCCGTTCTCGAGGACCTGCGGGTGGACCATACCGGCCCCGAGGATTTCCACCCAGCCGGTGCCGCCGCAGGTCCGGCAGCCGCCTCCGCCGCAGACACTGCACGTCACGTCGACCTCGGCGCTCGGCTCGGTGAAGGGGAAATAGCTCGGCCGGAAGCGCGTGCGCGTCGACGGCCCGAACATCTCCCGGGCGAAGACGTCGAGGACCCCCTTGAGGTCGCCCAAGGTGACCCTCTCGTCCACGAGAAGGCCCTCGAGCTGGTGGAAGACGGGCGAGTGCGTGGCGTCGTCGTCACGGCGG
>CAJXZV010000081.1 GCA_913063835.1 uncultured Eubacteriales bacterium | reverse complement strand
CGCCCCAGGGCCGTCTTCTACACCCTCGGCTGTAAGGCGAACCTCTACGACACGGCCGTCATGATGGAAGACCTGCGGCGCCGGGGCTGGGAGGTCTCGGCCGGCGGTGAGGACGTGACCGGGGAGCGGGACCGGGCCGCCCTTTACGTCGTGAACTCCTGCGCTGTCACCGGTCGGGCGGAGGCCAAGTCGAGACAGCTCGTCCGCCGGCTGAAGCGCGAGCACCCCGGTGCCCTAGTCGCCCTCGTCGGCTGCTTCCCCGAGGTTGCGCGGGAGGCGGCGGCCCGAGCCGGCGCCGACATCTTCCTGGGAACGACCGCGCGCGCCCGCTTGCCCGACCTTCTCGCCGAGCGGGGGCTCGGCGGTGGGCGTCCGGCCGAGGCGCGGGCCGGAAAGGTGGGGCCGGGGGCCTTCGCCGGTGAAAGGACCCGGGCGGTGGTCAAGGTCCAGGAAGGCTGTGAGCAGCGGTGCACCTACTGTGTCATCCCCCTGGCGCGGGGCCCGAGCCGGAGCCGGCCTCTCGAGGAGGTCGTCGACGAGGTCACCGGACTGGTCCGAGCCGGCTTCAAGGAGGTGGTCCTGACAGGGATTCACCTCGGCGCCTGGGGGGCGGACCTGCAGGGAGGCGGGCTGGGCCTTGCCGACCTCGTACGGGAGGCGGCCGCCGTGCCGGGACTCGCGCGGCTGAGGCTCAGCTCCATCGAGCCCATGGACATCACCGAGGAGCTCATCGAGCTCGTGGCTGCCGACCCCCGGGTGTGTCGGCATCTTCATGTCCCCCTGCAGAGCGGGTCAGATGATGTCCTGCGGCGCATGAACCGGAACTACAGGGCGGCCGAGTATCTCGAGGTCGTGGAGAGGGTCAGGGCCAAGGTCCCGCTCCTCGGGCTGACCACCGACGTCATGGTGGGGTTCCCCGGGGAGACGGACCGCGATTTCGCCAGGACCCTCGACGTGGTCGAGAGGGCCCGCTTCTCCCGGCTCCACGTCTTCCGCTTCTCCCCCCGCCCCGGCACCCCGGCCGCGACCATGCCCGGCCGCGTGGACCAGGCTGTGAGCCGGGCCCGGAGTCGACGGCTCATCGACCTCGGCCGGCGCCTCGGCCGCGAGTTCAGAGCGGGACTCGTCGGACGGACCATGGACGTCCTCGTCGAGAAGACCGGCGACCGCGGCAGGCGCGGTGAGGGGTTCACCGACAACTACGTCCGGGTCAGCGTGAGAGGCTCCGGACTTTCGACCAACGACCTCGTCCCTGTCAGGCTCGAGCGCGTCACCTCCGAGGGCATGGCCGGACGCACGGCTTGCTGACGACGGTCGGACCTGTCTCGGAGACGGAGACGGGTTCGACCGGCAGGAACCCTCACGGTTACGTGAGAAGTCTGGAACTACGGCGGTGTACGGCTGCGGTGTTCCGCATAACGCAACAGGACGCGACGCGGCTGTCCTCGGCCGCAGGCTGAGGGGGAGGCATGTGGACAACCTGCCGGTCAACAACCTGTCGGTGCAGAACTACAAGCCATTGACCGAGCTGGTTTTTGAGGAGCTGAGGAAGGCGATCTTCGAGGGCCGCCTCGAACCGGGGGAGCGGCTGCGTCAGCAGGAGCTGGCCAGGATGCTCGGGGTGAGCCGTACCCCGGTACGTGAGGCCCTCCAGAAGCTCGAGAACGAAGGACTTGTGGCCAACCATTCCCGCAAGGGGTTCGTCGTGAGACGCTTCCGCCTGGAGGACATCCGGGAGACCCTCGTGGTTCGCCGTCTGCTCGAGCCCAAGGCCGTCGAGCTGGCCGTACCCAACATCACCGAGGCCGACCTCGATGAGGCCGAGAGGATTCAGGAGACCATGGAGAGGCTCGCCGAGGAAGGACCGTACGACGAACTCCCGGCCCTGAACAGGGAGTTCCACCACCTCATCTTCAAGGCCTGCCGCAACGAGAGACTGTTCAACCTCATCAAGTCCCTCTGGGATTCGTATCCCCGCTGCGGCTTCTCCGTCTTCAAGGCCCATTCGGGCCGTTCCTTCGAGGAGCACCGGGCCATCCTGAAGGCCGTCCGCGAACGCAACGCCGAACTGGCCGCCAAGCTGAGCGCCGAGCACCTCGAGAACTCGGTGCAGGCCCTCATCGACCATTTCTCCACGCTTTCCGACGAGGAGCAGACCTGACGGGGCGGTCGGGTCCCGTCGCGGCGGACGGTCAGGTGGGTGCACCCGCGGTGGGGTTGGCAGCCGCCGGGGTCTCGGCCTCCGCCCGCCGCCCGCGGGAGCGCGCGGCCACCGCGGCCAGGACGAGGAGCAGGACGCCCAGCGCGACGGCCGCAAGGCCGGCGACCTGGAAGGTGTCGAGCACCCGGCTCGCGAGCACCCGGACGAGCTGTTCAAGCTGGAGGGCCTCGACCGCGGGAGGGACCTCGCCCAACCCCAGCCCGGTCAGAAAGTTCAGGGCGAAGGTCCGTAGCGGGAGGGTCCCGGCGGCCGTCGTCAGACCGCTGAGGACAAGGGTCGCCCCGATCCACCTGGCACCTCCGGGGAACCCGCCGGCGAGCGGGAAGCAGACCAGGGCCAGCAGGAGGAGGACGGCGGCCAGTACAGCGAGGCCGGGGTCGACGAGGGTCATGCCCCTCGCGACTTGTGGAGGAAGGTCCAGCGCGTCCGGTGGCAGGTACTCGGCCAGGAGAACCGTGTCGGGCAGTTCCTCGTCAAGGGCGCGCTCGAGCATACGGACCCCGTAGGAGCTGCCGCCCGCCTCTTCGTACGCGGCGACGAAAGCGGCCTTGAACTCCGTGAGGGCCACGGAGGCCCGGAGCTCTGCGTCCTGTCCCCGCAGGAAGCGGACGGTGTCGTGAAGGATGCCTTCGACCTGCCCCTGGAGCCATTCGGGACGGAGAGCCTCTCTGAGGGCGGTCTCCAGCCGGGCCCTCTCGGAGGAGGGGGCCTGCTCCAGGAAGTCCGCGGGGAGCGTCTCCATGATGACGTCGGGAAGCTTCTGATAGACCTCGAAATCACGCAGAGTGCCGGCGTAGAAATCAGGGTCGAGCGTTGTCAGGCGCAGGGCCGCACCCGTCTGGAGCACGGTCAGTCCCAGGTACAGCATGACAGCGATGAGGAACAACGTGATGACCTTCAGGGCTTTCACGTGCCTGTCACCTTCCTCTGCCGGTGAGCCCGAGGGGCGGCTTCGGCCAAGTTGGGAGCCCGTCTCACCATCTTACGGCCTCTATTCACCGGTGGGCACGGCCATCTCCTCCTGGCGCGGCCGAATTCCCGGAGAAGGGGGCAAAGGCGGAAGGCCCGGTTCCGGAGGGCCCGCCCGGAGGCGTTCGCATCTACCCCTTCAGGTGCTTTTTGAACCACTCCACGATGCTCTTCAGCCGGTGGATGCGATGCCAGGGCCGGCCGCCGCGCGACAGCCCGTGGCTCTCGCCGGGATACCGGATGAACTCGGTTTCCACCCCGAGCTTCTTGAGGGCGATGAAGAGCTGTTCTCCCTGCTCGATGAGACAGCGGTGGTCCTCCTCGCTGTGGATGACGAGGGTCGGGGTCTTGACGTTGCCGGCGTAGGTGATGGGTGACTGTCTGATGAGGTTCTCCCAGTCCTCCCACGGCGTCCCGTGCCAGATGTCGTCCCACCGGTAGCCCGTGTCGCTGGTCCCGAAGAAGCTGTGGCAGTTGTTCACGGCCCTCATCGAGCAGGCCGCCTTGAAGCGGTCGGTGTGTCCGATGATCCAGGAGGTCATGTACCCGCCGTAGCTGCCTCCGGCCACCCCGAGGCGCTCGGGGTCTATCCAGTCGAAGCGCTCCAGGGCCGCGTCCACTCCGGCCATGATGTCGGCGTAGTCGTTGACGCCCCACTCCTCGCGGATGCCGGCACAGAACTCCTCTCCGTAGCCCTGGCTTCCGCGGGGGTTGGTGAAGATGACGCCCATACCGGCGGCGGCGAGGAGCTGGAACTCGAAGAAGAAGGTCCCGGTGTACATGGCCATCGGTCCGCCGTGGATTTGGAGGACGGTCGGGTACTTCTTCCCCGGCTCGAAGCCGACCGGTCTGATGACCCAGCCGTCGACGGGCGGCCCGCCGGGAGCGGAGAAGGTGAACCTCTCCGGCAGGCTCACGTGGCGGGCCTGGAGCAGGTCCGAGTTGGTCCGGGTCATCGCGCGGAGGGTGATGACCTCTGGTGCCTCCAGGCCCGCCGGGGCCTCCGGCCACCTGTCGGGGGGCGTGTCGCCGGAGAGCCGGCCGGCATAGATGTCGCTCGGGTTCCCAGGGGTGGCGACGGCGAAGGCGAACGCCCGGGCGGCCGTGTCGGCCGACCAGCCGAAGACGACGCGGTCGCCGCTTGTCAGTTGCCGCACCTTGCCGGTGTCGGCATCGACGGCGTGGAGATGGGTCGTGCCGTGGTCGCTGGCGAGGAGAAAGAGGGTCTTGCCGTCGGGGGACCATACGGGCCCGCGGTCGGCGCCGGCGACGCGCATGTCGGTTATAGACTGGTCGCCGAAGGACCGGCCGAACGCGCGGGTGAGGCACCGCGGCTCACCTCGAGCCGCCCCGTCCTTATCCACCTCCACGACCCAGAGTTTCGTGTCGGTGTACCAGGAGAGCTCAAGCTCGTGGCCGAGGAAGGCCAGGCGGCGGCCGTCGGGAGACCAGGACGGCGAGCCGAAGGGTCCGGTGCCACCGGTCAGACGCCTGGGCTCGCCCCGCGGGCCGCCGGCGTCCTTCGGCACGTCGAAGACCCAGATGTCTCGGTGGCGCTGGAGGTCCGGGTTCTCGTCCCGGCAGGCGCTGACGGCGATGAGGCGTCCGTCGGGGGAGAAGGCCGGGGCGTCATGGTCGAAGTCTCCGGACGTCACCTGGACGGGCCTGACGGCGGGCCCCTTCTCGGGCGGTCCGGCCAGCGCCGCCTCCACGTCGATAACGAAGACCTGGCTGCGGCGGTCGTCGAGGTACCCGGTGCCGTCAAGACGGTAGAAGGCCCGGGTGATGCGCCTCACGTCCTTGTTGTGCTTCTTGAAAAGGGCCTCGAGGTCGTCCCCGCTTTCCTCCTCTCCACCCGCGTCGTTCTTGCCGTCCTCTCCATCCTTGCCCCCTGACGCACCCGTGTTCCTTCCGTCGTCCTCCTCGTCGAGCCACTCGGGGCCCTCAGGCTTGACCAGGGCCGTGAAGGCGATGTGGCGGCCGTCCGGACCCCACACGAAGCCGGTGACCCCGCCCTTGATGGCCGTGACGGGTCGGGCCTCTCCTCCCGAGGTGGAGGCCACCCATATCTGCGGGCCGGCCTTCTTCTTCGCCTCCTCGTCCTTGGCTTCCTCATCCCTTGCTCCGGCCTCGCGGCTCGAGAGGAAGGCGAGGTAGCGGCCATCCGGTGACCAGCGGGGATGGTTGTCGGAGGCGAGCCCGCTGGTGAAGGGGACGCCGGAGCCTCCGAAGGGGGCGACCATGATCATCGAGCGCTGCCGGTCGGCCTTGGCGTCGAAGACCGTGCGCACGTAGGCCACCCGGGTCCCGTCAGGCGCCACCTGGGGGTCGCCGACGAACTCGAACCTCATCAGGTCCATCGGGACGAAAGGTCTCTTGCCGTTCTCGTGGGTCAAACCGAGACCGCTCCTTCCTAGCCTTTGGTCGTTTCGCTGCTCTTGACCTTCTTGGCGGCCGGGCCCCTAGGTCCGGCGCCTGAGGCGGCTCATGGCGTCGCGGACCGGGAGTCCCAGGCGCCGGAGGACGGCACCTGAGGCGTAGAGAGCGCGGACCGTGGGGTCCGTGAACTCGTACCCGTAACGGACGTAGTCGCCCTTGAGGCGGCCCTGCTCACGGAGGGTCTTCTCGATGGGCGTGCCGGCGAAGACCTGGAGCCTGTTCCAGGGTTGGGCCACCCTTTTCCTGACCTCGGCCCAGCTCCCGAAGACCTCCCTGAGGAACTCGAGGTTGGCCCCGAGTTCATCCATCGTCGTGTCAGGGTCGAACATGATCATCCCGACCGTGGTCTCAAGACCCAGCTCCTCGAGGGTCCGCAGGGCCCGCCGGTTGTCCTCGACGGTGACCTTCTTGTTGTAGAGGTCGAGCTGTCTCTGGACGACGGACTCGATGCCGAGGAAGACCTTGCGGAGCCCGGCCTCCTTCAGAAGACGGAAGAGGTCGCGGTCCACGTCTGTCACCCGGCACTCGAACGAGAAGGGGACCTTGAGGCGGCGGCGGAGGAACTCCCGGGCGAGCTCCTCGGCCGCCTCGCGCCCTCGCCGGCCGGGGCCGATGAAGTTGTCGTCCCAGAACCGGATGCGTTCGATCCCGTGGTCGCGCATGAGCATCTCGACCTCGTCGGCGACGTTAGCGGCGCTCCTCACCCGCCAGGCGGAGCCGGGCAAGGCGGCGTAGAAGGCGCGGACATCGCAGAACGAGCAGTCCCCGTAGCACCCGCGGCTCCTGAGGACCGAGGCCGCTCCCCGGGGGCGGGAGGTGAACTCCGGGAGAGTGTCACGGGCCGGGAAGGGTAGCTCGTCGAGGTCGGCGACCAGCGGGCGCGGCGTGGGCTCGGCGGCGGCCGCGGCCCCGTCTGCATCCAGACCCGCGTCGAGGCGTCTGCGGAGGGCCTCCGCGTCGACGAGACCCGGGAGTCTCCGCCAGTCGTCACCGGCGTCGAGGGCCCGGAGGAGGTCGGTGAAGGTCGCCTCGCCTTCCCCGATGACGACGGAGTCGAACCCCGTGAAGTCCCGGCAGAGCTCCCGGTAGAGGAAGGTCGGGGGGTGGCCGCCGATGGTGATGTGCCCGCTGAACCCGAGGCGACGGAGCTCGGCGATGAGGGCCATGGCCGACGGGATGAGTTCCTGGAAGATGACCGACACGCCGATGAGACCCGCTTCGCGGCCTTCGGCCCGCGGACCCGCGGCGCCCAGGCCCAGGACCCGTCTGGCGACCGCCGCCGGGGGAAGGCGGTGGGGCGTCGCGTCGAAGACGGTCACCTCGTGTCCCTCGGACCGGGCGGCGGCGGCGAGATATCCCAGGCCGAGGTGTTCCTCCTCATCCTCCGGGCGTATCCCGGTATGGGCGGGGTTGACGAGGACGACGCGCACGAGCAAGCCTCCCTGCGGCCGCCGGACGGTGCGGTCCGGCGGCTGGGGTCCCTGATGGGTAATGCGACGGCCGGGCGGAGAACCCTTCCTCGGTGCCGCTCTCCGGGCGCGTGGCCGACGGACTGCGGGCCGTGACGCGGCTGGAGGCGGGAGTGCCGAGGTGCAGCCCCTGACCGGGTGGCCCCCAGGGCCGGCCCCTCACCCCTTGAACAGTGCCGCCCCGCTCCCAAGCCCGGAGTGCGTGGGTTCTTCGCTTCTCCCCCGTAACCGCCGGCCCGGTGGATTCGTCATGAAGGATGGGGGAGAAGAGCGCGCAGACGGTGCCGAGGGGGAGGTGGAGGGCCGGCATGACCGCCGAGGCGGACCCCGACCTCGACAACATCTACGCCGCCAACGTGGGCCCTGTCCGCAACTACCTCTACCGGCTCAGCGGCAGCCGCGAGCTGGCCGAGGACCTCGTGCAGGAGGTCTTCTACCGGGCCATGCTCCAGTTCCTGGCCGGGGTCAGGGTGCGCTACATCTCGGCCTGGCTCTACCGCATCGCCCGCAATCTCTATCGTGACCACTGTCGGCGGGCGATGAACCGTCGTGAGATTTCCCTGGAAGGCCTAGGCGGGGACGGTGGGCCCGGCCGGGCCGTCCGGGCTCCCGGCGGCCGGCCTGACGAAACGTCCACCGAGCGCGCCTGCCTTTCCCGTGTCGGTCTTCCGGAGGTGGAAGTCTTGCGACGGGAGACCTGCGACTCCATCAACGCCGCCCTCCGGACTCTGACCGAGAACCAGCGCACGGCCCTCATCCTGCGCGACATCGAGGGTCTTTCCTACGAGGAGATAGCCGAGGTCATGGTGGTGAGCGTGGGCGCGGTGAAGAGCTGTCTTCACCGCGCGCGCAGGAGCTTCATCAGGGCCTACGAGCTCATCGAGGGCCCGGAGGGCGAAGGGAAGGTGTCGAGGCGGAATGCCCGAGATGACCTGCGCCGTGGTCGAGGACCTTCTCGACCTCTACCTTGACGGTGAGACCGGCGAGGAGACCACGGGCCTGATAGCCGAGCACGTCCGAAGGTGTGCGAAGTGTCGGACCCTCGTCGAGGAGCGCGGGCGGGCCAGGGCGGAGCTCGTTCGGCGGGCCGGACTGGGCCGCCGGGAGCCGGGTGCCGGGACCGGGAGCGCGTTCACCACACCTGACGCCCGGCTTGTCGCCCGAGCCAGGGCCCGCCTCCGGAAGGCCAGGCTGAGGATTGCGGTGCTCACCCTCACGGTCGCGGCTGTGGCCTGGACGGCCGCCTGGGTTCTGACGACGCCCGCGCCTCCAGGGCTCTACCTGGCCCGCTACCACAGCTCACAGGTCGTCCTCACCGGGAACCCCGGCGAGGGTCTCACCATCCCGTTCCTCTGGGTGCCCTCGTACCCCGGTGAAGCCCTCCCGGAGCTTTCCGAAGTGATGGTGATGGTCGACCGCGGAGAGCCGGTGTGGCTGCGGGTCTACGACGCCTCGACCGAGGGCGGGTGGCTCGGGCTTCCCCGCTACCGGCGGGGGAAGATAGTCGCTTACCGTGGACGGGGCATCTTCACCGCCCACGGCGACGGCTCGAGCACCTTCATGGCTGAAGAGGGCCCCCTGCCTCCCCTCTGGGACGACGAGGGCCGGCCCTACGTGACAAGGCGGGCGGTGCTCATCGCGGTTCTCGACCCGACCGGCCGGACGGTGGCCGAGACGGAAGACCTCGACCTGTCCTTCATCCAGATGAACATGCCGACGACTGGTGGCCGCTATCTGGCAGTTGCGTTCGGGAGCGGGCCAGACGGGCCGTCATTCCACCTTCGGAAGGAGACCGGCGTGGAGGTGGAGCTGGTCGACGTCATCCTGCCTTCCGGCTTCTACCCTCTCCAGGCCTCTGTCGAGGTGTACGGTGAGTACGAGCCGCTCGAAGTGCCCCTTCTCCTGCCGGAGCGTCTGGTGGTCGCGGGCCCGTCGCGCGGGGGACCGGTCCTCAACGTCTGCATCGCGCCGCTGTTTCTCGTGCGAGTCGGCGGGGAGATGCACTACGTTCAACCGGGCACGGGTTGGTTCGAGGGTGAGATGAAACGTGTTCCTCTGAGCGAGGCCTACGACCTTGGGCGGCCATGACCCCACCGGCCCCGACGGGAGGTGCAAGGAAGGTGCCTGAGATGACCTGCGCCGTGGTGGAGGACCTCCTAGACCTTTACCTCGACGGCGAGACGAGCCCGGAGACGGGCCGCCTGGTCGAGGAGCATGTTGCCGTCTG
>CAJXZV010000080.1 GCA_913063835.1 uncultured Eubacteriales bacterium | reverse complement strand
CCTGAACTCACGCTGGAGCTGGAGATACCGCTGGAAGCCGGCTTCCGTGCCGAGGGCCTCCTCCTCGATCTCCTCGGGCTCCAGGGCGTCGTCAACGACCAGGACCCGGGCCGGCCCCACTTCCCGGGGCATCTGCTTGTTGAGCCGCTCCTTGTCGACGATGACGCCCATGAAGACCTCGTTCTCGGCACCGGCCTGGGCGACGACGGTGTCCATGAGCTTCCAGTGCCGCTCCTTGAGCTTCTCGACCCCGACCAGCCGCGCGGCCTCGACCACGAGGTCGGCGATGTCCTCGTGCTCGCGCCCGGCGACGAAGGCGACGCGCCTGAGCACGGGGTCGTCGGGCCCCTTCACAGGCTGGGAGATGCTCCTGAGGGCCTCCTCGGCGTGGGCCAGACCGGTGCGGATGCCCTCGATGACCCGGGCCACCGGCACCCCCTTCAGGACCTGGGCGACCCCTTCGGACAGAAGCGTTCCGGCCATGACGGTCGCCGTCGTCGTGCCGTCGCCGACCTCCTCCTCCTGGGCCTTGGCGATGCCGATGACCATGCGCGCGGCAGGGTGGGTGGTCTCTATCTTGGAGAGGATGGTGATGCCGTCGTTGGTGATGACCACGTCGCCGTAGCGGTCCACAAGCATCGCGTCGAGGCCCTTGGGTCCGAGGGTGCCCTCGACGGCCGACGCGATGGCCTGGACGGCGTTGGAGTTGGTGATGAGGGCGGCGAACTCCTCGTCGACTTCAGCCGAGCCGGCGACCTGCTTCACGGTTGTCAAAGCTCCGTATCCCCCCAGGAAGACGAAAAGCCAGGGCCCGGCCCCCTCGGCGTCGACGGGAGCCGGGTCTCCTGCTCAGGCCAGACGGTCAAGGGCTTCGTCAAGGTTCGTCGCCACCAGCTCCACGAGGGAGAGCAGGAGGCCGTAGTCCATGCGCTTCGGCCCGAGGATGGCTACGGCGCCCACCGGGTGGCGACCGAGGTGGTACGGAGCAGACACCAGGCTGCAGTCGGCCATTTCCCTCCGCTTGTTCTCGCGCCCGATGGTGACGGTCACACCCTCCGCGAGGTTCTCGAGAAGCATGCGGGACACGATCTGCTCCCGGTCCAGAATCCCAAGGACCGCCTTCGCTCTCTCGACGTTGCGGAACTCCGGCAGGTCGAGGAGCCTGGCCACACCGCTGATGTACACGCGCTCGGAGGCGACAGGCTCGAGACTGGAGCGGAGGAACTCGATCGTGTTGTCGAGCATGGCCTCGTAGCCGCGGAGGGCGCGCTTGAGGTCCCGGAGGGTGCCGGGCCTGGTCAGGCTTTCCCAGGTCTGCCCCTGGAGAAGACCATTGACGATATCGGTCATCTCCTTCAGCTTCGCCGGGTCGAGGCTCTCGGGTACGTCGACCAGCTTCGTCTCGATGAAGCCCGCGTCCGTCACGAGGACGAGCAGGGCGCGCCCCTTGTCGACGTAGGCCACGTCCACCTTCACGACCGAAGCCGGCTCGACCTGCGGCCCGAGGACGATGGAAATCAGGCTCGAGGTGTCGGCGAGCACGCGAACGGTGGCCTGGACCAAAGACTCCACCTGCCGCATCTTCGCCCCCAGGACGCGCTCGATGAGCCGGGCATGCTCCTCCGGAACCGAGCTTTCCTCGAGGATCTCGTCGACGTAGTACCGGTACCCGGCGTCCGACGGCACGCGGCCGGCCGACGTGTGGGGCTGGTCGAGGAAGCCCATCTCCTCCAGGTCGGCCATGTCGTTGCGGATGGTCGCCGGGCTCACGTCGGTGACGTACCGGCGCGCGATGGTGCGCGACCCGACCGGCTCGGCCGTGACCACGTAGTCCTCGACGATAGCCTGCAGGACCCGTCTTTGCCTTTCGGTCAGTTCACGGGACACCAGCACTTCTCCCGCTCCCCCGCTGGTCACTCCCGGCGTTAGCACTCTGACAGGGAGAGTGCTAATCCCAGACTGAAAATACCATCTACCGGGGGGGATTGTCAAGGGAGAGTGACCTTGCGGCAGGTCCTCCGCCCCGGCTAGTCGAACCCCTCGGCAACCATCTGGGCCAGGACATCGCCCAAGGCCCTGACTGAGGCGAGTACTTCCTCGAAGGTGTTCTCCTGTCCTCCTATCTCCACGAGAAGGGTCCTCCGCATCACGTGCTGGTTGTAGCGCTCGTCCCGGACGAGGATGCCCCTTGAGAGACCCGGGTAGGAATGCTCCATGGCCGCCACCAGGCGGCGGGCGAACTCGTAGTTGTCTTCCCAGTGCTCGTGGGGAAGCAGTCGGTCCGTCCCGACGATGACGAGGATGGCGGCCATGGACCTGCCCTCGATGACGACCGTCGTCTTGTCGCGGCCCGGCGCGTCGCGGTGCAAGTCCAGCAGGATCTCGACCGTGGGGAAGCGCCGCAGGATCTCGGTCATCGTCTCCAGGGAACGCTTGTAGGCCCCCAGGCGGAAGCCGTCCTCCACCCGGTCGTGGAGGCGCCGCGACTGCACCACCGCCAGACCGTGGGTCGTCGCAAGATACCGGGCCAACTCCTCACCCACCCGGACCATGTTGGCGGAGGTGTCGGTCGTGAAGGCCTCGAGGTCCGAGACGTCCGCCTCCGGGTCGGCGGCGTGCGCCATGGCGGCCACCACAGGGAGGAAGCTCTCGCTGCCGTGGGTGTGGACGATGGCGACCACCGGCCGACTCCCCCCGTAGAGATACAGGTGCGCGTCTTCCCTACGAGGCTCGCCCGTGTCCGGGACTCCGGTCTCAGGCACCGGCCCGGGCGGCCTCCCCTCCGGGGGAAGGCCGCCGCCAAGGCCGCTCCCGGGGGTGGGTTGAGGCGGGACGGGAACAGAGCCCGCGGGGACCCCGGCCCCGCCCGCCTCACGCCCGGAGGCCAGGATGGCCGGAGCGTACGACGAGCGAGCCAGGGGCAGGTTCGCCTCAAGGAAACTCGCCGGGTCGCCGAGAGAGATGCCTGTAAGAGAGGCGAAGAGCCAGGCGCTGAACCCTCGGGAGGTTCGCCCGTCCCCGGCGTCCGGCGGTGCCGGCCCCGCGTCAGGAGCGACACTCATGAGAGGCACTGCCTGCCGCAACACGGCCCGGCAGTTGGAGACGGTGAGGACCCGGGCGGCGAGGGTGTTCTCTGTGACGAGGGCCGCCCCGGCAGATGCGGCCAGGGCCAGGCACAAGACGGTCGCGACGGCCACCCCGCCCCAGCCGGGTGCGGCGGCACGCCCCAGGCGGCGGCGTGAACGCGTCACCGTGGGTGCCTCCCTCCGGCGGCCGTCACTGGTCGCCCGGGCCGCCTGCGGTCCAGAAAAGAGCCGACCGTTCCTACGTATATGCACCGGAAGGCACGCGCTGCTCCCGAAGGAGAAGCCCGGGACGAGGCGCGAAGGAGGGTAGGACGGGAACGGAAAGACAAGAGGCCCCGTCCGAAGAACGGGGCCCCAAGTCGGCCGGCCTCGGCTCTGCTCACCGAGCAGGGCGCTGAATGTCGCCATCCGGCCGGCCGACACCTGCACCGAGGACGCACGTCTTCAACAGGCAGGCTCCGGCGTTCCTTAGCTTACCTCAGTTCCGTCGGAACTATAGCATCGATGATTCCGATCACCAGTGAGGCGAGCAGGGCGCCGAGAATGGTCACCCGCATGGTCGGAACGACGAACTGGGCCGCGTAGATGACCACCGCGGCCGTGATGAACCCCACGACACCCCGGCTCTGCGGGGAGATGCGCTCGCCAAGGATGGCCTCCACGATAAAGCCTATGGCCGCGATGGCCACAGCGGCGATAAGGGCGTTCACGAAGCCGGCGATGGAGAACCCCGGCAGGACCGCCCCGAGGAGCAGGAGGACCAGGGCCGAGACCACGAACCGGACGACCACTCCGAGCCAGGAAGAGCCACGCACAGGTGTCACCTCCCATCACTGGGGCTCGCGGAAGCTATCTTTCCCCTTGCCGGGAGGGTTATGCCGTGCCCGGACGGACAGGTGCCGGGTCTTGACGGGAGGTCAGTCCTGAGATAATAGAGAATATCGCACGGGCAAGAAAACCGCCTTAGGTTGCGGCCCGGCCCGTTTCCGTGACGGGGCCGCGAGCCGTGCGACGAAGGAGGCACCGTATGGTCAACATAAAGTCGGCCGCCAAGCGCGCCAGGAAGGCCGCTGAGCTCGCGAGGCGCAACTCGTCCCTCAGGTCCAAGTGCAGGACCATGGTCCGCAGATTCAACGATCTCCTGCGCCAGGACCCGTCAGAGGCCGAGAAGTTCTTCCCGAACGTCAGTTCGGCCCTCGACAAGGCGGTGAAGAAGGGAGCCATCCATCGGAACACCGCCGCCCGCAAGAAGTCCCGCCTGGCCCGACTGCTCCACGCCCGGCTCGAGGAGGCGTCCGGAGCCGAGAGGGAGCCGGCCCAGGGCTAGGTCGCCGGCAGGCCGGGTTTGATACCAGTCTCCGTCAGGGAGAAGACTAGGAGGTGAGCCCCAATCATTCCGCCCCCGGAGGTCGGGACCTGTGAAGCCTTCGGTCTTCAAGAAGAACCCCAAGAGCCGTGAGACGATCGACCTGTCGGAAGCCCACGGCATCACACGTCTGCTCGAGACCAGATACGACAACGTCCGGGCCATCCAGGTCCTCAAGAACTTCGCCCATGACCGCGACCTCTCCCTGGCCGTCACGAGGCTGATGGACGCCTACCAGGACCAGGCCAGAGCATTGGAACGGGAGGCTGTTCGGTTCAGGCTGAAACTGCCGTCCAAGCCCCCCAAGGATGTCAAGACCTCGCACGAGCTGGACATCATCTCCGACGAGTTCGTCTACCGGACCGTGGTCCGTGACGTCCAGGGGGATGTCTTCGTCCTCAGCCGAACGGTGCGGACCACAACGACCAACGACCGCCTGCGCAAACTCTTGTGTGACTTCCTCAGGACCCAGTTGGGCAACCTCGACGTCTTCATCAGATACGGGAAGGCCAAGGGATGGCAGGAGACGGCGCCGACGTTCAAGACCGGCCGGGCCGTGGACACGGAACAGCTCAGCGTGGCAGAGGCCTACCACCTCTGGGAACACATCTCTCTCCGCTACGACCAGATCGAACTGACCCAGCTCTTCGCCCCCTTCGCCCATGACCCCGAGTTCAAGGCTATCGTCGACATCGGCCTCACTATTCTCCGGCGGCAGGCCCAAAGACTCGAGGAGCTGCTGCTCAAGCAGGAGATACCTCCGCCCCCGAGGCCTCCGGAGTCCATGAGGACACCCGTCGACCCCGAGTCGTTGGAAGACCGCTTCATCTACCGTACGATATTCCGGGGGATTCAGGACGCCGTCGACCTTCATCTCCGGGCCGTCGTCGAGAGCACCAGGAACGAGGACCTGCGGCAGATATTCTCGTCGTTCCTCTTCGAAGAACTCGACCTCTTCGACCGTTTTCTCCGCTACGGGAAGATGAAGGGCTGGACGCAACCTCCCCCCGCCTACAGCGAACCTGCCGGCTGACCTCATCCGAGCCGGGACCCGTACCGCAGGATGAAGAGTTCCAGGGCCGCTTCCGGCTCACGACGGCCGCTCTTGACCTCGAGGTCCATGGCGGCGAGGCTCCGCATCATCTCGATGAGCTGGGCCCGGTCGAAGTTGCGGGCCTGGGAGAGGTAGCCGCGCACGACCCAGGTCGGAAGTTTGAGCCTCTTCTCGATCTCCCGCACCTCGGCCCCGCCCTCCACCATCTCCCGGGTGATAAAGACGAGCCGGACCTGGCGGACGACCATGGCCATGAGCCGTAGGGCGGGTTCGCCCTGTTCCAGAAGACGGCGCAGCTTGGCGACCGCATCGTGCGAGCGGCGATGCCCGATGAGGTCCACAAGCTCGAACACGTTCGCCTCGGCCGAGGGCGTCGCGGCCGAGGCGACGTCCTCGGCCCGGATCCGGTTCCCGGGGCCGACGTAGGTGATGAGCTTCTCCAACTCCCTTTCGAGAACGGCGAGGTCCTGGCCCGAACGCATGACAAGGGCCTGCGAGGCGTCAGGGTCGATGGACCCTCCGAGCTCGCCGGCGAGCTTCCTCACCCAGACCTCGGCCGACCTTGCCGTGGCCGGGAAGCACCTGATGACGTCGGCCGGCGGCTCCAGCCCGGCCCCCGCCTTGAGGAGCGGACTCGAGGCCGGGAGGTCCCGGCTCAGGCTGAGGACCAGACGGCAGCCCGGCGGCACCTCCCCCAGGAAGGACGCCCAGCGTCGGACGGCCTCCACCCGGGAGGAACCCCCCGAGGAGCCGGCGGCCGCGTCCCCGCCGCGGCCGGGCTCCTCCCCGTCCTGCCCGTCCTGACCGGAACCGGCGCCACCGCCTATCTCCGTCGTCCCGCCACGCCTCTCCCCGACAAGCTCCTCCGGGTCACGCACCACCACGAGGCGGTGGGGGGCCATCACCGGAGGTGTCAGGACGGCCGACCTGACGGCGTCCAGGCTCGCCCCGCCGTGCTCGAACACGGTGTAGTTGAAGGCCTCGAAAGCGGGCTCGACCGTCCGCCGTCTGATGGCCCGGATGAGACGGCTGTGGTAGTAGGTCTCGGGGCCGTGGATGATGAAGACGCCGGCCAGGTTCCCAGGGTCGTCTTTTTCAAGGCTCACCAGGGCAGCCTCGGCGCTACGCAAGACTCTCCCCCTCAGGTTCACCTCTGCCTATGTGGCGAGGCCCGCCAGTCCTTCGTCGCCGGCGCGGGCCGCCCCTTCCGGCGCGAACAGCCATTCGAAGCGCCGCCCGGAGAGGAAGGTCCCGACACACACCACCCGTCCCCGGACGTCGAACGTGACGGCGCCGTCGTCCCGGGTGACGAAGACGACGGTGCCGGCCTCCTTCAGCCGCGAGAGGGTCTCCGGGGCAGGGTGTCCGAACGGGTTGGGCCCGACGCAGACGACGGCGCAGGCCGGGGTCACCGCCGCCAAGAACTCCTCGCTGGTCGCGTTGGCGCTGCCGTGGTGCCCCACCTTCAGCACGAGGACGTCGAGAGCTCCGGTCCCGGAGCTGGGCGCGGCCGGGCCCTCACCCCCGGACCGGGCCGGTCGGCCGAGGACCCGGCCACCAGCTTCTCCGAGGAAGGCCAGGAGCGCCCTCTCGCCCGTCTCCTCGAGGTCCCCGGGCAGGAGGAAGGAGGCAGGACCGGAAACCAACCGGAGGACGAGGCTCCGGTCGTTCTCGAGGGAGGACGGTGAACGTCCCTCCGCCTGAGAGGCGCCGACCCCGAGACCCCCCGCCGGCGGCCACAGCACGGCGGCCGTCACGCCCTCCGGGGAGACGAGCCGGTCGCCGGGCCTCACCTCTCTGACCGGGATTCCCCTGGCTCTGACCGCCTGCAGTAGAGCCTCGGCCAAGGGGGGCCCCTCCTCTCGGCACCGCAAGCCTCCGGCGGCGACCACCACCTCCCCCACCGCGAGGCTCGGGTCGGCGACGACCTCCACCAGCCCCCCGATGTGGTCGTCGTGCAGGTGGCTCACCACGACCCAGTCGATCCTGCGCACCCCGCGCCAGCGGAGGTAGGGAAGGACGACCCGCTCGCCGGCGCCGGCCGGGCCCCCGTCGACCAGGAGGGACTTGCCCCCGGGGAAGAGGACCAGGACCGAGTCGCCCTGACCGACGTCGAGAAAGACGACCTCCAGCCCCGGCGAACCGCCGCCTCGAGCCGCCAGGGCTCCGGCGGCCGCATCCGCGGCCGCCGCCCCGGTGCCGGCCGCGACGGCCACCAGAACGCACAGAAGAACCCGCCGCCCGGCCCGGCCCCTGCCGGCTCCCCTCACGACCCAGACCAGGGCGAGGTAGTAGAGGACCACGCCCCAAAGGGCCGGACGCCCGGTGATGACCGAGGCCAGGGGCAGAGACGCGAAGACCCCGGCGATTCCCGCCATCAGCCGCAGGAGGACGGACGCGGCCGCGAAGGCGGGGGCCGCGAGGGCCTGCCCGACCGGACCCGCGGCGGCCCCGGCCAGGCAAGAGATGAGCCCGGCCCCGAGCCCGGCCGTCAGAGCCAGCCCGGAAAGAGGGACGACAGCGGCGTTGGCCAGGAGACCGGCCAGAGAGACCTCCCCGAAGTGCCAAGCCAGCACCGGGGCCACGGCCGCCTGGGCGGCGGCACTGACAAGCACGGCCTGCAGGACGACAGACGCGATGCGGCCGGACCCGCCCGACCTCCGCCCCCGGCGCCAGAGGTGCGGGTAGATGTAGAGGATGCCCAGGGTGGCCGCATAGGAGAGCTGGAAGCCGGGGTCGAGGATGATGAGCGGCCGTCGGCAGAGCATGACGAGGGCCGCGAGGCAGAGCGGACCGGTCACGTCCCGTCGCCGTCCGAGCCAGAGGTAGAGGAGGCCCGCCTCGGCCATGAGGGTGGCCCGCACCACGGAGGGACCCAGCCCGGTCATGACAGCGTAGCCGGCCAGGACGAGGGCTGTCGCCGGCCAGAGGACCGCCTCCCGCCGCCGCCCCCGCAACCCCAGGACCCCGAGGAAGGGGCGGGCGAAGAGCCAGAACCCTCCGGCGACGAAGGCCACGTTCGAGCCTGACACGGCGAGGATATGGAACACCCCTGAGCGTCGGAAATCCCGGACGGTCTCCGGCGGCAGCCGGCTCGTGTCGCCGAAGAGGAGCCCGTCAAGAAGAGCCGCCTGCTCGGCGGGCAGGTTGGCCGCCACGGCCGCCCTGAGCCTCTCTCTCGCCGCCCGACAGAGGCTGGCGAAGGTCCTGACCGGACCCCCCGCTCCACCGCCGGCCTCCCCCTGCCGCCTCCCAGGCCCGGGCCGTTCCGCGTCCCGAAAGACCGTCCCTACACCGCCCTCCCGCGCGGACAGGACGTAGCGCACTCCGAGGACGGCGAGATAGCGCGGGAAATCGAATTGGCCCGGGTTGCCGGGCGGCCGCGGCCGGGCCAAGAGCCCGCTCACGACGACCCGCTGCCCGGGTGCGAGCCGCAGAAGAGCTCCCAGACTCTCCCCCGAACCCTCCCCGTCGCCGACCTCCGCCGGCCGCGTCCCGGCCCGCACCGACACGTAGAGGATCTCGCCAGCCGGCCACCAGCGGCCCCGCCCGTCGGCCCTGAGGAGGAACGAGCACCCCGTCCGGGTGCGCCGGGGCTCCGAGACGACCCTCCCGGCGACCTCCACCCGCCTGGCCGGAGCGGTCGGGCCCCGCAGGTCCCCCTCCTCCCCCTCGGCCGGGGCGGCACAGGGCAGGTCGGCCGGGCCCGGTCCGAGCCCCTGCCAGGCCAGGCCGGCCATGACGACTCCCGCGGCGAAGACGCTCAGAAGAAGCAGGACGGCGGATGCCGCCGGATGACGCGGCACGGGCCCGCGCGGCCTTCGCCCCCCGGCGAGCCACCCCGCCGCGGCCAAGACGGCCGCACCGG
>CAJXZV010000079.1 GCA_913063835.1 uncultured Eubacteriales bacterium | reverse complement strand
AGCTCCGAACCGAGCCCCTTGCCCACTCCCCACTCTGTTTTCCAGATGCCTAACCTGCCGCTTAACCTGCCGCCGGCCTCGTCTGGACGCTCGTCCGCCGGGCCAGGCCGGTGCTGGTTAGCGGCGAGTCGTTGGGCATTTCACTAGCGTCTCTTTCTGCTCCTTGGCCGGCCGCGTTGGGTCGCACCAGGGTTCAAGGTACTGTGGGAGACGTGCTCCGACCGGGAGTTCCGATAGTGGACGCCTTCAGTAGGCCCGTTCCGGATACCGCCGTCTGGGACGACTCGATCTCTCGCCTCTTTTAGGGTTAGTCCGGTGCTCCCGGGCTGGAAACGCCCGGCAGTGCCTCGACGTGCACCGTTGACCGGGGCCGGAGGGCGGCCTCCAGCAGGGTGTCGCCGCTGCCGCGCCGAAGCCTGTCAGGTAAGGCTTTCCGGTGGCGCCGGGCTGACAGCTGGCTCCATATCCGTGGCGGACCTGCACCGGGCTGCGAATGACACAAGTGGCGCCTTCTGGAAGGGGGAAAAGACTTGCGCGCCGCGCGGAGACAGAAGAGTCGCTCGCCGCTGAGAGAGATGCCTGTCCGCAATCCCGGGCAGTCACTCGAAGAGGAGCTCCAGAACCTGATTGAAGAGCCGCTGATGCCTTTAATCTTCGTGGCCGCGTATGTGGTGGTTCTGGCCCTGCTCGAGTGGTGGCGGTGGTTCAGCTCGAGACCTCCTCAGCCCATCCTCATGTCCGTGATCGCTGTCCTGACCGTACTCTACGTCACGTACTCGTGTGCTGACCTTACCGCGTCCGCGCACGCGCCGCGTGGGCGTCACTGATTCTCCCGGAACCCGAGCGGGCGCTGGAGTGATGGACGATGGGTTCACTAAGTGGCCTTCACACCTCTTGAGACGGGACACGGCCTCCAATCTTGCACAGGGCCCAGACGAACAACCCGAAGCCCAACGGGACGCTAATCAGATAACCGATGACGGCGCTGGGGACAACCCAGCCGATGGCCGCCCAAAGGGAGTATTCCGCCGTGGCCACCAAAGGGAAGGCCAGCCACGCCAGCAAGTTGGCCACCCGCGGATGTTCAGCCAGCGTCTCTAGGAGGTCGGGGCTGTCCAGAGCGGTTGCGGCAAGTAGGTTGCGGCGCAACGCCCACCAGCAGACACCCAGCAGAAGCGGCAGAAGGAGCAACGACAGCGGAGCGCTCAGGGCCGTCTCGGTCAGATACAAACCGAGGAAGAGGATGCCCGCCAGGACTACTCCCCTGCGGCGGAGCCGGAAGGAGGACAGGCCGAGCCTTCCGTTCAGCCAATAGGCCGCCAGTAGTAGCCCGACCGTCCCCAGAGCGAAGGCTGTGACCAAGCCGGACGTAAACCGGTGACCTCGGCTGGCCAGACCGCCCACAGGCCCCAGAGAAGGCCGCTCAGCGAGGCCAGGCGCAGGTTGAACGCAAACGGGCGCCTGCGTATCGAATTCTGGACGAAGTACCAGCCGAAGAGCACCGCGACCGGCATGTGCCAGGCCAGGCCGGTGAAAGAGAGCGACAGGGGGAGGTCCTCGTAAACGGTGGCCACGACGCCGCCTTCCAGCAGCCATCCGTAGGCCGCGCCGACTAGTAGCAGGGCTGGCGGGGAGGCAACCCGATAACAGCGGATGAGCGTCAGGATGATGTAGGCCATCAGAGAATAGACGCCCCACAGCAGGAGCAGATCCGCCGCGCTCAGCGGCGGGGTGCCGGGGTCGTTGAACTGGCCGTAGAACAGGAATTCGGAGAAAAAGGTCAGTATGTAGCCGTTGGTCAGTATCAAGGCTAGGCTGCGCGGCGGCGACCCTATCGGAGTCATAGGCGAGGCGGGAGCCTCCTTTGGCTCCTCTACACGGTCTCGACGATCGAGCTGTTCTCCTTCGCGCAGAGGCCGAGCGGGCAGGTGTTTCGCCCGCCGTTCCCCTGCCTCCTGTCCCCGGAGCGGGCGGGGTCGTCGGAGCGCGTCGCGTCGGTCCCACGAGGAGGTGCCCCCGGTGGACGCGCAAGGGCGGAAGCCCCCCTTTCCCTGGATGCTTTGGATCGTCCTGACCCTTGTCGGTGCCGGGCTGACCGCCGGGCTGATTATCGCCGGAGGCGACGCGGCCGAACTCTCGCCGGCGGGGTGGGCCGCGGCCGTCATCGGTTTTGCGCCCCTCGTCGGCGCACAACTCACCCTGGGCGTGCCTTCTGCCGCGGTCAAAGTGAAGGCCTGGCTGGAGACCACCCGCCGCCCCCTGCTTTACACCGCGGGCGGAGTCACCGCGCTGTGGCTGGTGTTCCAGGTCGCCTCGGGCGAGTTCAATCCCTACACGACCCTCATCGTGGCCTTCGGCCTGGTCGCGGCCCTGGGGACGCTGCGGCAGGTCCGGCGCGGGCGACGCGGACTGACCTGGGCCGATGTGGCCGTGTGGATGCTTTTATGGATCCCCTTCGACCTGCGGTGGGTCTACGACCTGGGCGGGGATTACCACTGGTGGGCCATCGCCCTGTCGGTGCTCGGCGTCATCGGCTGGTACGGGATGCGGGACCTTCCCGGGTTCGGTTATCGGCTCGTCCCCAGATGGCAGGATGTCGCGGTCGCGCTGGCCGCCACCGCGGCCCTGATGGTCGTCCTCGTCCCCGTCGGCTTGGCCATCGACTTCCTGAGCTGGCCGCCCTCGAAGCCGCCTCAGCTCTGGCCGGCGCTGTTCATGTTCGCGGGTGTCTTCCTCACCATAGCCGTCCCCGAGGAACTCTTCTTCCGCGGCGTTCTGCAGCACGGGCTGGACCAAACGACCTCGCGGCGGTGGCTCAGCCTGCTCGCCGCGTCCTTCCTGTTCGGGCTCATGCACTGGAACAACGCAGGTGACCTGACGGAGAAGGCGGCCTACGTGGCCCTGGCCACGGTTGCCGGCCTTTTCTACGGCTTGGCCTACCGCCGCAGTGGCAACAGCCTCCTCGCCCCGGTGCTCACTCATACCCTTGTGGACGTCATCTGGGCGACGTTCTTCCGGTAGTCGCCATGCTACTTCTGCTACACGAACTCCAACGTCGGCCCGGCCCCCTACCTTTCGACCTGGTGGTACGACGAGTACGCCGTGGACTTGACCACCGGGCGGGCGGTGAAGGACCTCGCGGCTCGCGGGTACCTGGGATGGCCCGTCTCCGAGGCCCGCAACGTGGCCGACCCGGCCGAGACCCTCGGCGAGATGTTGGCCGCCGGCGACCGTCGGGTCTCCCGTGAGGTGTGGAGGCGCGACGGCAATCACGCCGGTCCTCCAGGGAAGATTCAGGCCCGAGGGGGCCGGCCCCTGTCGTGGCCCGCCCACACGGCGCGCCCGGCGGGCCTAGGCCCCGACCGGCTGGTCGGGGATGCGGGCCCGCACCCTCTTCCAATCGGGCTTCTCGAGGAAGCTTCCCGGCACGTTGTCTTCCATCTCCCGGAACATGGCCCAGGGCACGGTGAAGGTGAGGATGTCGGGGTCCAGGTAGGGGCGGGCGGAGATGTCGGTGCACCCGATCACCGCCCGGGGCTCCGGGCGTCTGGACTCGGAGTAGGGGTAGAGGCAGACGGTGTGGCAGCCGGCCCCCATGGGGGCGAAGACGGCCTCGTTACCCTCCCGCCCGTAGTTCGCCAGGACCACAAGAGCGGAGAGCTGGTCGGCGTTCGCGTAGAACACGACGGCCATGGGGCTCTCCGACTCGGCGACCTCCTCCAGAGGCTTGAAGACCACCCAACGGGCCGGGTTCTTGAAGGTGGGCAGCCGCCTCACGAACGACCGGACGAGCTCGGGGGTCTTGATGTAGGCCTCCCCTTCGCCGTGCTCGTCGGTGGCCAGGAAGTACTCGAACCCCGGGCGGAACGACTGCTCGAACCCGAGGCCGATGCGGCCCCCGCTGCAGCCGGTGGTCTCCGGACCGACAGCGGCCGTCCTCCCGCGGGCTGCCGCCGTGAGCAGGGCTATCACGCATCCGCGCGTCCGGGGCTCGAATTCCAGCGCTCCCTGGGGCTTCTCGTCGGTGAAGATGACGGCCACCGGCGAGTGGCGCAGCTTGAGTTCCTCGGCGATGCGACTCTGCACGGGGTCATCCTCCTCTCGGCTTCTTGTCCCCGCCCCTGCCGGTGCAGGGCGCCGTCATGGCCGACACGGAACCACGCCCACGGTCGCGACCTGCATCCCGCGCCGGGCGCGGGGCGGCCTCACCGCCCACCGGGGCCCTCACCCCCCGAACCTCTCCGCCATGGCCGCGGCGAGGGCGAGGATCTCGTCGCCGGCCTCGACGGCCTCCGCCCAGCGCCGCGGGACGGCGGCCTCGCCGAGGGCCGCCCCGAGGATGGCGCCGGTGATGGCCGCCGTGCTGTCGGTGTCTCCGGAGTGGTTGGCGGCGACGCGGACGGCCGCCTGGAAGACAGCCTCCGGCCCGCCTGGCATCCGGGTGAAGGCCAAAGCGCAGTAGAGGGCGATGGCCAGGGCCTCCTCGCCGACCCAGCCCTCGCCGAGCGGCGGGCGCCTCCGATGCCCGGGCCTGCCTGGTCGGCCGGCCGTGCTGGCGCCGGGTGCGCTGCCGCAGGGCGCGGTGTCGCCCCCTGCACCCGCCGCCATCCCCCTTGCCAGGACCTCGTCGGGTCCGGCCCCGGCCTGGGCGAGTTCGACCGCCCGGCGGCACATGTCCCGCGTGTCGTCGTCGAGGTCCCGCCGGGCGAGCTCGGCCTCGACCGCCTCGCCCAGAGGTTCGCCGGCGGTGAGCCGCGCGACGATGGCCGCGGCACAGCCGGCTGAGCCGTAGCCGCAGGGGTGACCGTGGGTGATGGCGGCGGTGGCCGCGCCGAGGGCGAAGGCCTCGTCTGGTCGGCCCGGCAGGGCCAACCCCACCGGAGCGACCCTCATCACCCCGCCACAGCCCTTGCTGAGGTTGAGCGGTTCGGCGACCGTGCCCAACCGGCCGCTAAGGAGGGCGCTGAGGCACGTCTGGCCGGGGCCCCGGCGGTGGAAGGGGTCGTCCTGGAGGTCGAGCCATCGGAGGTACTCGCCGTAGACGGCACGCGCGGCCGTCTCGTGGTCTCCGGCGAGGACGCTCTCGGCCGCGGCGAGGAGCCCTCTGGCCGTGGCCAGGGTCATCTGGGTGTCGTCGGTGAAGCTGCCGGCCGGAAGACCCCGCCACGGCTCGAGCTCCTGCACGCCCTCGGGTCCGAAACGCGCGATTATGTCCGGCCAGGGCAGGAACTCGGTCGGCGCGCCCAGGGCGTCGCCGACCGCCGTGCCGAGAAGGCATCCCGCGTAGCGGCTCAGCGGTCTCGCCCGCCTTCCGTATCCTCCACGCCCGGGAGGGGCCCGGCGCTTCCCGCCTCTCCGGCGCTGCGGCTGAGCATTTCCCTTATCTCGCCGACATCCCGAGCCATGCGGCCGACCCTGTCCTGAATGAGCCATATCCAGTAGATGACGAGGACCCAGACTGCCAGCCCGATAAGAGAGACAAGAATACTCAAAACCAACGACCTCACCCCTCCTTCCGGTGTCGTCTGGGGCGAGCTCGGCCGTATCCGGACCGGGTCGGCCGACGCCGACCGACGTCTCCGGCCGCGAAGGGCACGCCCGGCCTACCCGAGCGCCTTCGCGACCATCTCCGCCAGGTCCTGTGTCATCTCCCGCTCCTCGCCGACCGCCTTGAGGCCGTCGTCGAACATCTGCAGGCAGTAGGGGCAGGCGGTGACGATGGTCTCGGGCTTGGTCTCGAGGGCCTGCTCGGCCCGCCTGGCGTTGACCTTGTGGGCCGCCTCCTCCTCGAGCCACATGCGGCCGCCGCCCGCGCCACAGCAGAAGCTCGTCCGGCCGTGCCGCGCCATCTCCACGACCTGGGCCCCGATGGCGGCCAGCGCCCGGCGCGGGGCGTCGAAGACGCCGTTGTACCGGGCGAGGTAGCACGGGTCGTGGTAGGTCACCCGGGCCTGGGCTCCGGTGAGCGCGGCCGCGGGCTCGAGCCTGCCCGCCGCCAGGAGCTCGGCGATGACCTCGGAGTGGTGCACGACCTCGTAGCTTCCGCCGAGCTGCGGGTACTCGTTCTTCAGGGCGTTCAGGCAGTGCGGGCAGAAGGTGACGATCTTCTTGAACTTATAGGCCGAGAGGGTCTCGATGTTCTCCATGGCCAGCATCTGGTAAAGATACTCGTTCCCGAGACGGCGCGCCGAGTCGCCGCAGCAGGTCTCGGCCTCGCCGATGACCCCGAAATCGAGCCCGGCGGCCTTGAACACCTTCACCGTCGCCTCGGTGACGGCCTTGGAGCGGTCGTCGAAGGCCCCGAAACAGCCCACCCAGAGGAGGTACTCCACTTCCTCCCCTTCCTGGAGGACGCGCACGTCGACGCTCTGGAGCCATTCGCCGCGCTGCGTGCGGGCGAGGCCCCAGGGGTTGCCGTTGTTCTGGAGGTTGCGGAGGGTGCGTCCCGCCTCGGTCGGCATCCGGGACTCCATGAGGACGAGGTAGCGCCTCATCTCCACGATCTTCCGGATGAGTTCCACGTACACCGGGCACTGCTCCTCACAGGAGCGGCAGGTCGTGCAGGCCCAGAGGACGTCCTCGGTGATGATGTCGTCGATGAGGGAGGGCAGTTCGAGCTCGGCGAGGGCCTCCTCCATCGCCTCGTACTCCCGGACCGGGTCGATGGCCCCCGCGCCGCCGGCCGTCCCGCCGCCCTCGGCGGCCGCCTCCCCGAGGAGCTTCTTTCTGACCTCGGCCTTCACCCGGGCCAGCACCGGGCCCTGGGCGGCGAGGGCCTTCTTCATCTTTTGGATAACGTCCTTCGGTGAGAGCGTCTTGCCCACGGCGTTGGCCGGGCACTGGTCCTGACAGCGCCCGCACCTGGTGCAGGCGTCGGTGTCGAAGAGGTCCTTCCAGGAGAACTCGTCGAGGCGCGAGGCGCCGAAGGTCTCGGTGTTCTCGATGTCGACGAGGCTCAAGGCTCCCTTGCGGCCGAGGTTCCGCATGAACTGGTTCGCCGGTGAGGCCAGGACGTGGAAGAGCTTGGAGTAAGGCATGTAGGCGACAAGGCCCACGGCGAGGAGCATGTGACCCCACCAGAGCCCGGCGTGCCAGGCCTTCAGGCCCGACGCCACGGTCGCGGCCACCGGTGCGAGGCCCGCGCCGTCGAGGGCGGCCCCGGCCAGCCTGGCCAGGACCAATCCCACCGGACTCCAGAGGGCCCAGGGGTCGCCGGCCGCCGCCATGCGCAGGCCCTCGAGGAAGAACCCGCTGACCAGAACGACGAGGAGGCCGACGAGCACCACGGCGTCGTCGGGCGTGTTGTCGAGCCGTGAGGGCCTCTGCACGTAGCGGCGGAAGAGAGCGATGAGGATGCCGATGACCGCCAGCAGGCCGAAGAGGTCCAGGGCCAGCGAGAGCCAGAGGTAGAACGACCCGTAGAGGACCTGCAGACCCAGGTCGGCCTGGAGCATGACCACGGCCGTCCCGAAGGCCAGGACGAGGAACCCCCAGAAGATGAAGAGGTGCATGACTCCGGGGTAGGCTTCCTTCAGCACGGTGAGGTGGAGCAGGGTGTCGGCGAGAAGGGCCTTCAGCCGCTCCCACGGCCTGTCCCAGCGGACCTCCGGCCTTCCGAGCGACCAGCCCCGCCAGTGGCGGTAGAGGCCGTAGAGGAAGACCGCGGCCCCGATGGCCACGAACAGGTAGAGCCAGAGGTGCCCCGTGATGTTGAAGTAGACCTCGCGTGTGGGTGACTGCATCCCCTATCCCCCCGCGGCCCGCGCGCAGGACCTGACGCAGGCCATTAGTGGACCACTTCTACTTTCGTTAACAAATTTTCAGGCTCCTCCGTGCATCCCGTACGACTATTCGGTAGGACGGCGGGGAGGCATTTCAGCCGGAACGGCCTGTATATACTTGCACGAGGCTCGGCGGCGCCACGGTGCCCGACCGCCGGACCGGGAGGTCTGCCGTGCGGACGACCCAGGTCTACATCATGGCCGCTCTCGCGGCCGCCCTGACCCTCTCTCTGGTCTTCTTCCCGGACGCCTCCCTGGAGGCGGCCAAGTCCGGTCTCGACCTCTTCCTCTACGTCGTCTTCCCCTCGCTCCTTCCCTTCTTCATCCTCTCAGAGGTGATGCTGGGCCTCGGGGTGGTGCACTTCATCGGCGTCCTCTTCGAACCCCTCATGCGGCCCCTCTTCAGGGTCCCCGGAGAGGGCGCCTTCGCCCTGAGTATGGGCCTCGCCGCCGGCTACCCGATGGACGCCGTCATCACCGCGCGCTTCAGGAAGATGAACCTCTGCAACCGGGTCGAGGGGGAGCGCCTGCTCGCCTTCACCAACACGGCCGACCCGCTCTTCATCCTGGGGGCGGTGGCCGTGGGCATGTTCTCCATGCCGGCTCTCGGAGGCGTCCTGGCCCTGGCGCACTACATGTCCGCCCTCGCCGTGGGGCTCGTCTTCCGCTACCACGGCCTCCGGACGCCTCCGTCGACCAGGGACAGGCCGCGCACGGGCCACATCGTGGTCAGGGCGGCGCGGGCCCTCGTCAAGCAGAGAGAAGAGGACGGCCGTCCGCTGGGGCGCCTCGTCGGCGACGCGGTCAACGACTCGGTCAAGACCCTCCTCATGATCTGCGGGTTCATCATGCTCTTCTCGGCCTTCGTGGCCATCGCCGAAAAGGTGGGGCTGGCCCGCTACGTCGGCTGGCCTTTCGAGGTGGTCTTCGCGCTCTTCGGCGTCAGCCCGGCCCTGGTGCCCGCGGCGGTGGCCGGCGTGCTGGAGATCGACCTCGGGACCATCGCCGCGAGCCGCGCGGCGGCCCCCTTCATCGAGCGGGCCCTCGTGGCCGGGGCCATCATCGCCTGGAGCGGTCTCTCCGTCCACGGTCAGGTGGCCAGCGTCATCACGGGCACCGACATCAGGATGGGTCCTTTCGTGCTGGCCCGGGTGCTGCACGCCTTCTTCGCGGGCGTCTTCACGTGGCTCCTCATCCCGGTGATGCTCGGCCCGGCTCCCGTCCTTGAGCCGGGCGGGGCGCTCATGTCCGCCTTTGTCGGCCCCGGGGCCTTCAGCCTGAATCTCCTCCGGGGGTTCGTTCTCGGGACCGGTATCCCGTGCCTCCTCGCCGCGGCGGGGGTCGTCGCCGCGGTCGTGAGCGGCATCGCCCTGCGCGCGGGGCGGCGGGCCGGACGGAGGTACTTCTGAGGCACTCTATTAAAGGAAAGAAAAGGACGGTCACCGGTCACAAAGAACCGAACTTGTTCGGTGCACCGGATACTCCTCATCACGGGGCACGGACGATCATGCAGAGGCCTCCCGCCGTGACCCCTTCTTGCCGGTCTACAGAATCGGCGGACCCTTCGGCCCTTCGTCTTCCTCTTCTTTTTCCTCCTCCTCACGGTTCCGCCGGCCCTCTTCCCCGGCTCCTGGTCCGCCGGGCGGCGGCCCACCGGGCGACGGCCC
>CAJXZV010000078.1 GCA_913063835.1 uncultured Eubacteriales bacterium | reverse complement strand
CCCGTGGGTTCGTCGGCGAGGATGAGGACCGGGTCGTTCCCGAGGGCCCGGGCGATGGCCACCCTCTGCTGTTCGCCGCCTGAGAGTTGGGGCGGCAGGTGCAGCCTCCTGTCGGCGAGCCCGACGAGTTCGAGAAGGTGCTCCGCCTTCTCGCGGGCGGCACGTCCCGACCGGCCTGCGAAGCGCATCGGGAGCATGACGTTCTCGAGGGCGGACAGGTGGGTGATGAGGTTGAAGAACTGGAAGACGAAGCCGATCTTCCGCCGCCTCAGAAGGGCCAGGGCGTTCTCGGAGAGCCGCCGGTAGCTCTGTCCCTCGAGGACCACGTCACCGCTCACGGGGCGGTCGAGCCCCCCCAAGAGGGCCAGGAGAGTGCTCTTGCCGCAGCCGGAAGGACCCACCACGGCCGCAATCTCCCCCGGGAAGACGGACATGTTCACGTGGTCGACGGCGTGGATGGTTCTGCCGAGGAAGAACGTCTTGGTGAGGTCTCGGGTGACGATGACAGGAGCCGCGTCGTCTCGTGTCGTCATGACCTTCCTCCCGCTTTCCCGCCCGGGGCCGAAGGCCGACGGGAGCCGGGTCCTGTGTCCCGGTTGCGGACGCGGCGCCGGTAGTCCGAGGGCCTGAGGCCGGTCTCCCGCTTGAAGACCCGGGCGAAGTAGTTGCCGTCCGAGAATCCGACCCTTACGGCGATCTCACCGACGGTGAGGTCCGTGGTCGCCAGGAGCTCCTTCGCCCGCCGCATCCGGGTCCCGGTCAGATGCTCGGTGAAACTCTTGCCGCTCTCCCGGGTGAGGAGATGGGACAGGTAATAGGGGCTTACGTGGGCGACCCGGGCCACGCCGTCCAGGGTCAGGGGTTTGTCGTAGTTGCCTTGGATGTAGGCGAGGGCCCGCCTCACGACCCCGTGCTTCCTCTCGGTCTGGGCCGACCTGGCCAGGGCCGCCATGTCACGGACGAAGGCCGCCAGGACCCCGGGAAGGCTCCCCGGCGGGGTTCTCGCCCCGGAGGTCCCTGTCGTCGTGGTGCCGGCCAGGTGTTCGAAGACCCGCACCTGCAGGGAGCGGACCTCCTCCGGGTCCGCGCCGCCCTCCAGGGCGGCCCGCCCGCAGAGGGCGACGAGCTCGGCCGCGAGGAGAGCGGCCGTCTCCGGCTTGGCGTCTCTGCGGGCGGCGAGGGCGAGCTCCTCCCCGATCTCGGTCGCCAGGCTGACGGCCTCGCTGGTCTGCCCCATCCTGACCCGGTCGAGAAGAGGACCTGTCGGGGGGAGGACCGGACGGGGACCCGAAGTGTCGCCCGGCAGGTGGATGTCGGTCACATGGACGATGGCGCCCGCTCCCAGGCGCAGGGCGTGCCTGAGCGCGTCGAGGGCCTCCCGGACCGAGACGGCCAGCCCGCCCTTCTCCGGATGAGCGTCGCCGACGCCCGCCGAGACGGTCAGGCCGGTCAGACGTTCCGCTTCCGACTTGAGGTCGGCGGCCAGGTCGATGGCCCACAGGCGCACGTCCGTCCTGTTGTGCCCGGCCGGCGGCTCGATGAGGAGACCCGGCCGGCCGGGGCCTGCCGAACCGGCAAGCCAGGAGGCTCCGGAGCGCCGGCGCATGACCCGGTTGAAGGCGGCGGTGACGTCCTGTTCGGTGACGGCCTCCTCCTCCGCGGTGCCCTGGCCGTCTCCGGGCTCGAGGGCGAAGAACATGGCCAGGCACGGCTGGCCCCGAACCCCGACGAGGCTCAGCCGCTCCCTGAGGACCGCGGCCTGGGGCTCCGGGCAGACCAGGCTCCCGTCCAAGAGGTCGCGGAAGGTCTGCAGCCTGAGGAGGGGCATGGCCGCCTTGAGGCGCTCGGCCGTGCGCTTGGCCCGCTCGGCGGTCCGCCTTCTGAGCTCGACACGGTCGGCGGCCGAGGTGAGGACCTGGCGGAGTTCCTCGAGGGACACGGGCTTCAGCACGTAGTCCGCGGCGCCGATGGCCAGCGCCTCCCTGGCGTAGGCGAACTCGTCGTGGGCGGTGACGAAGACGATTTCCGGAGGGTGCCCCTGTCCGTCGAGGAGCTGACGCGCGCTCCTCAAACCGTCCAGCCTCGGCATCCTGATGTCCATGAGAACGATGTCGGGAGGGGAGGCCTCGGCGACCTTCAGCGCCTCGGCCCCGTCTGCGGCCGCCAGGACCTCGCAGGGCCGGTCGGAGAAGGCTCGGAGGCACATCCGCGTCAGGGCCTCTCTCTGTATGTGCTCGTCCTCCACGACAAGGATCCTCAGGGTCCGGCTCAAGCTTCCCCCTCCTCCCGGGTCGAACCCGGGCCGCGGACCGGGGCCGGGATGGTGACGGTGACCACGGTCCCCTCGCCCCTGCGGCTCCGGATGTCGAGGTCGGCGCCCTCACCGAAGGCGTGCTCGAGGCGGCGCCTGACGTTGTCGAGGCCGAGGCCTGTCACGTGGGAGACCCGGCTGCGGTCGGGGTCCGCGCCTTCCTGGGCCTCGGCCGGGTCGTCGTCAAGACCCACGCCGTCATCAGTGACCTGTATCCTGACCCAGTCACCCACAAGCCGCGAGCTGACCCGGAGCGTCCCTCCGTCCTTCGGCTCGAGGCCGTGGATGATGGCGTTCTCAACGAGAGGCTGGAGGGTGAGGAGCGGCAGTCTGGCCCTGAGGGAGTGCGGGTCGATGTCGAACTCGAACTTGATGCGGTCGCCGAAGCGGGTCTCCTCGATGAGCAGGTAGTCCTTGACGTGCTTCAGCTCCTCCTCGAGTTCGACCATCTGCCCTATCTGCCGGAGCGTGTAGCGCAGGAGGCGGGCGAGGGCCTGGACCAACTCGTGCGTCTTCGGGGCGCCCTCCATGAAGGAGGACGCGGCGATGGAACTCAGGGTGTTGAAGAGGAAGTGCGGGTTTATCTGGGCCTGGAGGGCCCGGAGCTCCATCTCCCTCAGAGACTCCTCCAGCTCGGCCGTGAGCCGTATCTGCTCCGCCAGCCTTCTCTCGGTGTCATAGAGCAGACGGGCTATCTCGTCGTCCTGTCTTCGGCTCAGCGGTCCTCACCTCCGTGCCCGGCCGTCTCTCCGGCGGCCGTTCCCTCGGTCGCGGCCACGTTCGCCCGGGCGACCGTAACGATCCGCCCGTCCTCCAGGCGGACCACGACGACCGGGAGGACCGCCCCGCTCGCGACCTGCCGGGGGTGGGGCGGTAGCTCCACCACCACCGCTCTCGACCCCTCGTGAGCCCCCCGGATGACCCTCACGGCGGACCCCACCCGGAGCCGGGGTGGGCCACAGTTACGGTCAAGGTAGACCGCTGTCCTCCGGCCGACCCTGAGCGGTGCCGGTCCCACCGGCCGTGAGGCCGGCGGGCCGCCCGACGGGACGATGACCTCGGGCCGGAGGACTCCCGCCCGGAGCTGAGTGTGGCCTGACACCGAGGCGACAAGTCCCTCGCGCTCGGCCAGGGCCTCGTAGAGGGGGGTGCTCATCTCCTGCTCGCCGAAGCCCTCGGTCAGGACCAGGACGAGCGACAGGTTCCGCTTCGAGGCCTCTGAATCCGGACGGCCCGGGTCCCAACCTAGGGCCTCAAGGTCCCGGAGGTGGCAGGTCGGCGCCACGAGCGCGGCCGCCCGGCCGGCAAGGCAGGCGTCGAGGAGGTCCCTTCCGGCCGGTCCGGGGCTCACCACGACGCCTCCGGCCGGAAGGCCTCCGGGCGGGGGCCGGTTGTTGGGGAGGACGAAGAGCCGCCCGTGCCTCTCGCCACCCAGGCCGAAGACGCCCTGGATGAGGGTGCCTTTGGTCAGGATGACCACCCGGCCGCTGGTTCCGGCCTCCAGGACCCGGCCCCCGACCCAGGCGGTCACAGGGATGGGGTAGGCTCTCACCGTGACCAGCCCGCTCGGGTAGATCCTCTCCACGATCCCGTCGGCCGGGGAGCGGCACTCCGCGAGGACCAGGCCGAGGGCCGCCGGTCTGCAGGCCAGGACCTCCCCGCGCCGCACCGCCTCACCTTCGGCCTTGACCACACAGCCGGCGGCCATATGGAAGGGAACGTCGAGTTCCCGGGCCACGTTCACGAAGTGCAGGTAGCCGCTCGGGTTGAGGTGGGCGACGACGGTGTCCGGGTCCACGACCTGGCCCTCCCGGACGAGGACGTCCCCGCCGAAGGGGAGAGGGCGCACGACTTCGACCAGGGCGTCCCGGAAGATGTTGGCGCCTGAGAGGTAGCCTCCACCCGGGGTCACAGCGCACCCGCCCCTTTCGTGGTGGGCCCGAGTCCGGCGCGGCGGACGGCGTCCACCCACAGACCCGGCGGGTCCGGGCGGGGGTCCGGGCCGCCCCCGTCGGAGGCCCGGCTCGCCCGCCGTTCTCCCGGCCACCTGAGCGGCCGGCCCCTGGTGTCGAGGATGAGCCCCACCGCTCCTCCGTCAACCATGCCCCTCCAGGTCTCTCCCGGACCGCCGCCGAGGTCCGTGCCCGGCCAGGTGGGGTAGAGTTCGAGCCGCGCCCGACAGCCGGCGGGAAGGGGCAGGATCCGGAGCTCTCCCCAGGCCAGGTTGAACTCCTGCGTGCTCTCGCCCGGCGGGGTGAAGGCGGCCTTCAGGCACGGCCGGCCGGCGGCCGCTCCTGGGCGCGCGCCGTGGAGGACCGGCGAGACGACGGTCCCGAGGGGCACCAGGGCCTCCCCGAACAGTATCTCCCGGGCCGCCTCAGGGCTCACCCCGGCCATGGCGCCCACGTTCGGGAAGAGGAAGCCCCGGTCGAAGAAGAGCCGGGTCATACCCTCGGGCTCAAGCCCGTCGATGAGGATGGCCGCGACCTGCCAGGGCTCCGGGGCGTGGGAGAGGACCCCGCCGCTCCCGACAACGGCCCTGAGCCGACGGAGGGAGACCAGCGGCAGGCCGGTCGGGGGTTGGTCGAAGACGTTGCCGAGGTCCCGCTCCTGGTGGACGCCCTTGAGTCCGACGACTATCTCGATGTGCCGGGCCCAGGACAGCCGCAGGGCCTCCCGGGCCAGGGCCTGTTCCAGTTCGAGCTCCTCGGGCGTTTCGGGGAGGGTGGTGGGCCGGATGGCCTTGTTGCCCACCGCATCGCTGAACTGCGTCTCCGACCACGAGGGGGCGACAAGCCAGCGCCAGACGTTCGCGGCGCCGGTCTGCGCGAGGAGGTTGAGCGCGCCGTAGCTCAACCCGATGCCCGCGGCGACGCTGCGGTAGAGGACACCGTCGTGGACGGAGAAGACGTCGGTGGTGGCCCCCCCGACGTCGACGGCCAGGACCGGGTCGCCCAGGCTCTGGGCGACCATCTCCACGGTGCGGCCGACCGCCGCCGGGGTGGGGATGATGGTCTCGACCCAGGAGGCGAGCCGGCGGTAGTTCGGAGCGTGGGCCATCACGTGCTTCATGAAAAGGTCCTGTATCTCGAGGCGGGCCGGGAGGACGTCTTCGCTCTCCAGGCGGGGTCTTATGTTGGGGACGGACGAGAAGAGTGACTCGCTGCCGAGGATCTCCCTGACCTGGGCCCGCGCGTCCTGGTTCCCCGCGAAGACGATGGGCAGCCGGCCGGGCCCTTCGCCAGCGAAACGGGCACGGGGCCCGGCGGTGAAGAGGAGCTCGGCCAGGTGGACCACGTGGGAGACGTTGCCGCCGTCCACTCCACCGGCCAGGAGGATCATGTCCGGCTCGACCTGCCGGATGAGTTCGAGTTTCTCGTGGGGGCGGCGGCCGTCGTCGATGGCGATGACCTCGCTGACGATGGCGCCCGCGCCCAGGGCGGCCCGCTCGGCCGACTCGGCGGTCATGCTCCGGATGACCCCGGCCACCAGCACCCGCAGGCCGCCGCCCGCGCTGGAGGTGGCGACGACGGCGTCGATGCCGCGGCAGGGCCCGGACTGCGGCTTCAGGAAGCCGTCGCCCCCGGGGTCGAGGAGGGTCCAGCCGGTGGCCTCCTCCAGGGCGGCGACGGCCTCCTTGACCCCGACGGCCACATCTTCGAAGGGCGCCTCGACCGTGGTGGGGGAGTCCCTGCGGCCCACAAGGGCGAGGCGGCCTCCGGCGTCACGCGCGTAGAGGGCGGCCTTGGTGGTCGTGCTTCCGCAGTCGAGCCCCAGGATGGAGTTGGGTCTTTCCGTGGGGTCCGGTTGCGGTCCGGCGCCGGCCACATCTTCACCTCCCCCTTACGGGCACACGGTGCCTGGCGGTCTCACGGTCCAGCGGGCGGGACGGTCTCCCACCTGCAGGCTACTTCGCGCGGAGGGTCCCGCCTCCGTCTGGAGTTGCCGGGTTGTAGTAAATCCTTGTTCTGCATCTGGTTCGAGTTGTCTTGCAAACGGGGTCGGCCGGGCCGGCCCTGTGAAAGACGCGGCCGACCCGTGGCCTTGAGGCTTGAGGTAGGGAGAACTTCGGCGAATGGTTTTCGTAGTAAGATTAAGGAGGGGAGGGACAGCCTAGGGCAAGACGTCCGGTGAGAGGGGAGGGGAAGGCCGTGTGGCTGGTGGGCATGGTCGTCGCCGCCCTGCTCCTGGGCACGTTCCGCCTCACGACGCGGTACGAGTACGGCCCGAGGAGCCGTCGGTTGCTCGGCCTGGCACTCGGGGTGAGTGCCGCCCTCGGCTTCCTCCTGGTCGACCTCTGGCTCTTCCCGGACCTCTCCGGCGGCTACCAAGTCCTGGCGGCCGCCGGACTGACCCTGCCCGTGTTCGTTGTCCTGGCTCTCGTCGTGACCGAGGTCCTGCGTCTCCGGAAGCAGGAGCTATTCAACCGTGAGATCTCCGCCCTCCGGGCCAGGGAGATGGAGCTCGAGAAGACCCTTGAGGACGTCGACCGGCGGGTGCGGAGGGAACTGGGCCGCCGGGAGGAGGCCGAGAGGGCCGCGAGGAGTCTCGCACGGGACCTCGAGGTCCACCGGGAGAGGGTCGAGCGGTGGCAACGTGAGGGCGGGGCCGCCCGCATAAGGTCCATCAAGGTCGAGGAATGGGAGAGAGAGCTCCGGTCCCTCGACCCGGCCGGTCTCAGGGAGAGGAGGGCCCTGCTCGAGAGGGAACTCCGCGGGGTCGCCGACCCCGACCGGCGGGCCCAGCTCGAGGTCCAGATGTCCCTCGCCGTGCTGGCCGCCAGCGGGGACGCCGACCGGCCGAGGTCCGTCATGAGGGACGTGGAACAGGCGGTGTCCGAGGCGGCGAAGGAGCGGCGTGAGATTGAGGCCGAGCTCGGCCGGGTGAGGGCCGAACTGACCCTGTGGCAGGACCGCCTGCGGGAGTTCCTGTCTAAGGAGATAGAGCTCGACTGACGGGTTCCGGCCGGTCGCCCGGCGGCCGCGCGGCGGAGGCTCCAGGGGAGGAGTGGCAGAGGATGAGCGTGATAAGCTCGTACCGGACGAGGATCAGACTCTCCCCCGAGAGGCTTGTCGGCGGTGAGGTCGACCCGACCTGGCGCCTCATGGAGGAGGCGGTCCAGGCCGCCGCCGACGAGCTGGGCGGGCGGGTCACCGACCGCATAACGGACTACTACGGCCGGGTGACCGTGTGCGACTTCGCCGTGGTCACTCCCGAGTTCCCCCGGGGAGTGGGGGTGCGGGTCGAGCCTTCCGGCGAGGTCGTCTTCATCTACGACCATTACGGCGGCTACCAGCGGGTGGGCGCCGAGATACGCGAGCGCATCGCTCAGAACTACGCGGCTCTCGCCGTCGCGAGGGCTCTCGAGCAGATGAACTACTCCGTGGAGATAGATGAGGCCGGGGGCGGAAGAGGCGAGACGCGGGCCGTGGTCGTGAGGGGGACGCTCTAGAGCCATGCCGCGTGAGATCAAGGTCAAGGTGAGGCCTGGCGGGTCGGTGGAGGCGGACTTCCGCGGCTTCGCGGGGGACGACTGCCTGGAGGAAGCCGAGCGCCTCGCGGGGGTCCTCGCGCGGTTCGGGCTCGAGGTCGACCCGGTGCGGGCGAGGAAGAAGACCCCCGCCGAGATTGAGGCCGAGACAGGGGTCGAGGAGGAGGAGAGGGACCGGGTCCCGACGAGAGAATGAAGTCCTCAGCGGGAACCTCACCGCGGTTGGGAGGCCCTGGCCGCAGAGACCCGGCGGCCGGCCCTGGAGCCCTTTCAGGGCCCCGTCCCCTGCGGAGCTTCCTCGAGGTCAGGGTCGCCGGGGACAGGGTGGATGTCGTCGAGTTCTACAGTCGCGGCCAGGCCCGGCGGCTTCGCGGAGCCCTGAGGGCCCTGGGGCTCGAGGTCTGGGAGGAGTTCGACTCCCCGTGCGGGTGAACAGAGGCGAGGTCCCGGACACCGGCGGCCCTGCCCGACCCGGCCCGAAGAAGGGACCGAGATGACCTACGCCCGGTTCGACACCTCCTGGATAGAGACAGGTCTCATCAAGCGCAAGAGCAACTACTCGCCTGTCGTGTGCTTCGAGACGGGGGACCCCGCGCGCCTGCTCCAGTTGAAGCACTACCTTCTCCGTCATCCCGACTACGGCAGGGCCGACAACATCTTCGTCTACGATGAATGGGAGGGACTGGGGCGGCTCGGGCTGCGCGGGGAGGAGATCATGACCACCCCCTACCGCAAGGAGGCGGGCTCGTCGGTCCTCTCCAGGAAGCTGGGGGAGGATGCCACGCGGCTGGCCACCTTGAAGGCCGCTCTCAAGGAGGTCGACAAGCCCCTCAAGACCTCGCGCTCGGTCTTCATAATCCAGAACATCTCGGACAACCGGGAGCACGAGACCGGGCTCAGGGCGGCCCTCAAGTCCTGGGCCATCGACCCCCTCGTCATCGCCAGCGGCTCGACGGTCTTCATCGTCACTCCCGCGGTGGAGAGGATTCTTGACGACTTCACCCGGGAACTCTCGGTCATCATCACCGTCGACCCGTCCTCCCGGGAAGAACGCCAGCGGCTGGTTGAGTCGGTGGCCCGCGAGCTCGAGGTGCCTCTGGCCGAGGAGCAGGTGACAGAGCTCGTCATCGCTACGGCCGGTCTGAACCTGCACCAGCTCGAGAGCATCCTCCTGGAGACCTATTACACCGAGAAGGGCTTCGACATCGGTCGCATCAAGGCCCTCAAGTCCGAACTGGTCAAGAAATCGGGGGTGCTCGAGGTCACCGACCCCAGGTCGAGCTTCGGCGATATCGGCGGCTACGAGGTCATCAAGGACTTCGTCCGCCGCTACATCATCAACGTTCTCTCCCGGCCCGATCGGGCCCGGCGCATCGGGGTCCCGCTCCCCCGGGGGCTCCTCCTCTTCGGGCCTCCGGGCACAGGGAAGAGCCTCTTCGCCAACGCCCTGGCCAGCGAGATAAACCTGCCCTTCATCCACCTGGTGACCGAGAACATCTACTCCAAGTGGCTCGGCGAGTCCGGGCAGAAGATGAAGAACGCCATCCGCCTGGCGGAGAAGATGTCTCCGGCGGTGGTCTTCGTGGACGAGATCGACCGGTTCGGTAAGCGGGGCGCGGCCGTGGCCGACGGGGCCGGGGAGGAGACCCGGCGCGTCTTCTCCCAGTTCCTGGAGTGGCTGGGGC
>CAJXZV010000077.1 GCA_913063835.1 uncultured Eubacteriales bacterium | reverse complement strand
GAGACGAGGTCGCGCGTCGGGATCACGGCCACCAGCTCGGCCCCCTTGGGCGTGACAACGAGACTCTTGCGGTCGCGCTCCACATAGCCGACCTCGATGAGCCTCTCGATGATGGCCGCCCGGGTCGCCGGGGTGCCGAGGCCCTTGTCCTTCATGGCCTCCTGCAGTTCCTCGTCGTCCACGAGCCTGCCGGCGGTGTCCATCGTCTGGAGCAGGGTCGCCTCGGTGTACCTCGGCGGCGGCCGGGTCTCCTTCTCCAGGACCTCGACCCCCTCGACGGCGACCGCCGCCCCCTCCTGGAGCTCCGGCAGATTCTGCTCGCCCTCCTGCCGCTCCAGCCAGGGAGCCCTCTCGACGGCCAGCCAGCCCTCCTCCCGCACGGTCCTGCCGCGGCTCCGGAAGAGGTCCCCGCCGACGGCGGTCACCACGGTGGTGTTCACAACGACCGCCGGCGGGTAGAAGGCCCCTACGAACCGGCGGGCGACGGCTTCGAACACCTTCCGGTGGTCCCCCTTGAGTCCCGCGGCCGCATCGGCCTTGAGGGTCGGGATTATGGCGTGGTGGTCCCTCACCCGCGCGTCGTTGACCAGCCGGCCGGAGATGGGGAGCCTCTCCGCCTCCAGCACGGGCCCTGCCGCCGCGGCCAGTTCGGGCGAGACGCCGGCTACGGCCTTCAGGGTGGAGCGCAGAAGAGGGATGTTCCGCCCGGCGAGGAAGCGGCTGTCCGTCCTCGGGTAGGTGATGACCTTGTGTTTCTCGTACAGGTCCTGCGCCAGCCGCAGGGTCCGCGAGGCGGAGAACCCGTACCGGCGGTTCATGTCCCGCTGGAGCTGTGTGAGGTCGTACAGAAGGGGCGGGTGATGTGTCCGGGGCCTCGAGGTGACACTCCGGACACAGCCCTCCCCACCCGCCACCCGGGAGGCGACGGCCCTGGCTTCATCGGGGTCCTTGATGCGGCCTTCGTCGCCCCCGGGTCCGACCCATGTCCCGCGGTAGCCGCCCTTGTCCGCGGCGAAGGAGGCCTCGACGACGAAGTACTTCTCCGGACGGAACTCCTTGATGGCCTTCTCCCGCTCCGCCAGGATGGCGAGGGTCGGGGTCTGGACGCGGCCCACCGACAGGAGCACCCCGCACCTGCGGGTCATGCCGCGCGTGGCGTTGATGCCGACAAGCCAGTCGCTCTCGCTCCGGCACCTCGCCGCCGCCTCGAGGCGCTCGAAGTCCCGTCCGTCGCGGAGGTCGTCGAACCCCTCGAGGATGGCTTCGTCGGTCATGGCCGAGACCCAGAGCCTCTTGACCGGGAGGTCCACCCCGGCCGCTTGGACGAGGTGGCGGAAGATGAGCTCGCCCTCGCGCCCCGCGTCACACGCGTTGACCAGCTCCTTGAAGACGGGAGACCTCATGAGGGCCAGCACGACGTCGAGCTGGGCCTTGGTGCGCTCGATGGGCCTGAGCCTGAACTCGGGCGGGATGATGGGCAGTCCCTCGAGCCGCCACCGTCTCCAGGACGGGTCGTAGTCCTCCGGCTCGCAGAGTTCGAGAAGGTGCCCCACCGCCCAGGTGATGACGGTCTCGCGCCCGACGAGGAAAGACCCGTGGTCCTTGTACGCCTCGCCCCGACGGCGGAGGGCCCTGGCGATGTCCCGCCCGACGCTCGGCTTCTCGGCGATGACGAGGGTCATGGAAGCCGGCGGACGGCCTGAGAGCGCCTGCGCGACGGAAGAAGCGCTGCGGGCGCCTTTCCGCGCGCCCGCAGCGCCTTGAGAACCCTTCGAAGCCGTCTTCCGGGCGGCGGGAGCCCTGCCCCGGCCGCGCCGGCCGGTCTCTGACGGCGGGTCAGTCCTTGTCCGGCTCCCCATCCTTCTCCGGTCCCCCTAGGTTCGCACCCTGTAGGAGGTCGCCGACCACGTCCCCGATGGTCACCACCGAGTCCTTCCTGGCCTCCTTGAGGAACTTCTTGATCTGCCGGCGGTCCATCTCCTGCTCCGCCTCGCGGATGCTCAAGCTGATTCGGCGTTCCTTGGGGTTGACCTTCAGCACCTTCACCCGAACCCGGTCACCCACCTCGACGACCTCTGACGGGTGCGCGACCCTCCTGGGAGCGAGCTGGCTGATGTGAACGAGACCCTCGACACCTTCGGTGAGTTCGACAAAGGCCCCGAAGTCCACCACGCTCACGACCCGGCCCTCCACGATGGACCCGACCGGGAACTGCTTCACCGCTTCGGCCCACGGGTCAGGACCGACCTGCTTGAGGCCCAAAGAGACGCGCTCTTTCTCGCGGTCGACCTTGAGGACGCACACCTGTATCCTGTCGCCCTCTTTCACCACCTCCCGGGGGTCATTGACCCGCTTCCACGACATCTCCGAGACGTGAAGCAGGCCGTCGATACCCCCGATGTCGACGAAGGCCCCGTAATCGGTGACCCGCTTGACCTCGCCCTCGCGGATCTCTCCCTCCTCCAGGGATTCGAGCACGGCCTGGCGCTGACGCTCGCGCTCCTCCTCGAGGGCCTTCTTCTCCGAGAGGATGACCCGCCGGTCACCCCGGTCGACCTCGATGACCTTCACCTTGAGGGTCTTGCCGACATAGCCGGAGAGGTCTTCGATGTACTCGAGTCCGACCTGGGAAGCGGGGATGAAGCCCCGGGTCCCGACATCGGCGACCAGCCCCCCCTTCACCTTCGAAGTCACCGGGGCCTCGATGGTGAGTCCCTCGCGGTGGGCTTCCTCGAGCCTCCGCCAGGCCTGCTCCTCGGCGACCCGTCGGCGCGACAGCACCGGACGCCCCTCGTCATCGATGCGGACGATGAGCGCATCGATGACCTCGCCCTCCTTGACGACCTCCGAGGGGTCGGACACAAAGCGTCGGCCGAGCTCTGAGGGAGGCAGTATGCCCTCGGTCTTGTAGCCAATGTCGACCAGAATCTCCTCAGGGCTCACCTTGACCACGGTCCCGGTGACCGTGTCGCCGGCCTTGGGGAGCGGCGGTATGACCTGAGCCTCCTGAGCGGGCTCCGCCCCGGGTTCCGCCGCCTCCTCCGGACCGGCCCCGGGGGATGCGGCCTTCCCTTCCTTGTCCTGGGCTTCAGTGTTCTCGTTGATCTCTTCCATCCTAGCCACAACCTCCTCGGTGACCCAGTCCGGCGTCGACGTCCCCGCCGCCACTCCGACAGTGTCACCTTTGTTGAACCATGATGGGTCGATATCCTGGGCGGATTCGACGTGGTAGACCGGCTTCCCCGACTCACGCCCGATATCGACCAGCTTCTTCGTGTTCGCCGACTGCCGTCCGCCGACGACCACGAGCACGTCCACCTTTTGAGCCAGCTCCCGCATCTCCTCCTGACGCCTGCTGGTCACGTGGCACAGGGTCGGTTCGACCCGTACGTCCATGGCCATCTCCCGCAGGCGTTCGACCACCCGCCTCACCGTCTCCGGCCTCTGGGTGGTCTGTGAGACCACCGCGACCTTGCCCTCCAGGGTGAGGTCTCCGACCTCCTCCGGGCTCTCCACCACGTGCACCGGTCCGCTGGCCCAGCCGACGACAGACCTCACCTCGGTGTGGGAAGGGTCCCCCACGACGATGACCGTGTACCCCTCACGACAGAGAGACCTTGCGGCATCCTGCACCTTGCGCACGAGCGGGCAGGTCGCGTCCCGCACCGACACGCCCTTCGCGCGAGCCTCGGCCAGGAGTTCGGGAGGAGCACCGTGCGAGGGGAGGATGAGGATGTCACCTGGAGGGACATCAGCGAGACCGGAGGCCGTTCGGATGCCGCGCCTGGCGAGGTCGTTGACGACGCGGCGGTTGTGGATGAGGGGCCCGAGGGTCCAGACCGACCTGCCCGACTCTCCAGCCTCTTCGGCGACCTTCTGGGCTAACTCGACAGCCTTCTTAACCCCGATGCAGAAGCCGTACTCCCGCGCGACAAGAACTTCCAAAAGAGACTTTGCCGTCCTTCCCGTGCTCAGCGCCACGGGCTACCCTATTGTTGCCCCGGCACAGCCGCCGTATTAGAGACCAGGACCCGAGGCAGACGCGAGCGCTCCCTCTCCGGAAGAGGGTAATCGTCGGGCGGTCGCCCCCCCAGAGCGGCAATCTCCTGCATTATGGCGTCGGCCACAGCCTGACGCTTCTCGGCCGCCGTCCCTGACGCCTCCGGGTCGATGACGAAGCGCTTCGGGCGGCCTATGGTCAGCCTCACGGGGGACCGGAAGCGGTAGGGCCCGGTGATATGGCCCGGGACCACGGGCACCCCCGTCCTGATGACGATGAGCCCCACGCCCGGCTCCGCCCGGCGCAGCTTCCCGGTCCGCACCCTGGTCCCCTCCGGGAAGACGCACACGGCCCGGCCCTGACGCAGGAGCTCGAGCGTCCGGTCGAGGGCCCTCCTGTCCGGCCTGCCCCGCCTCACAGGGTAGGCCCCGACGGCGTGCAGGAGGAGCCCGAGCGGAAGGTTCCAGCCCCTGAAGAGCTCGGCCTTGGCCATGAAGTGTATCTGCCGCGGGCACGCCAGGGCCAGAAGGACAGGGTCCCACCAGGCGAGGTGGTTGAGGCAGATAAGCACCGGCCCCTTGCGCGGGATGTTCTCCCCGCCAGAATAGGACACCCGGTAGAGCAGCCTGACCAGGACGTGGGCCACGACCCAAAGGAACCAGTAGACCACTCAGGCTCTCCTCCCCACCCCGCCGAACTCCTCTACGCGCGTCGCGACCTCCGCACCGCCCAGCCTATTCTTCCCTCAGGCGGTCAACCCTGCTGCCGTCAGCCTCTCGAACCCGCGGAGCGCCCCGCCAACCTCAGGACCTCCTCGACGACCTCCTCGAGGGTCATGTCCGTGGTGTCGATGCGGACGGCGTCCTCGGCTGCGGCGAGCGGGGCCGCCTCCCGGGTCGAGTCCAGGCGGTCCCGCTGGGCCATGTCCTCCCGGACCGCACCGAGGTCCGGCGAGTAACCTTTGGCCTCGAGTTCCCGGTAGCGGCGCTCGACCCTGCGGTCGAACGAAGCATCGAGGTAGACTTTGAGGTCGGCGTGCGGCAGGACGACCGTGCCGATGTCCCGCCCCTCCATGACCACCGCGTCTTCGGCCATCCTCTCCTGGACCCGTGAGAGCCACTCCCTCACCTCTGGATGCCGGGAGACGTGCGAGACCGCCCGGTCCACCTCCCGGGACCGTATCTCTCTCGTGACGTCCCGGCCGTCCAGCCTCACACGCTGTCCGCCGGAACCTCTCGAGGGCCCCAGCTCGATGGACGTGCCGCGGGCCAGGCGGCCGAGAGCCGGCCCGTCTTGGGGGTCGACCCCGCTCTCCAGGGCCTTGAGGGTCAAAGCACGGTACATGGCCCCCGTGTCCACGTAGGTGAGGCCGAGTCTGGCGGCCACGGCCCGGGCGACCGTGCTCTTGCCGGCCGCCGCCGGGCCGTCGATAGCGATGGTCAGGCCCTTCTTCCCGCTCGGAGGCATGCCAGCCCTCCAGTTTCGACAAACACCGACGTTATCCTTTCCTCGCGTCCCGTCCTGAGCGGGTTGGACCCCGTGGTCCGGCAGAGGCCGGGGAACTCCTGGCGGGAAGAGAAGGACCGCCCTTGACCGAGTGCGGGCGTGCCAGGTGCGGGCGTGCAGGGGAAGACGCTAGTCCCCGCCTCCTCCCGGGGACGAGAGAACGACACGGCCCAGCGAACTCACCCCTCCTCTGGTCGTCACCCGGTCGCCGGGGGCCGGAGCGGCGACACCGCCGCGGGTCTCCACCACCTCGAAAACACCTTCGCCCTCGAGGTCGCTGCCGTCCACCTCGAGAAGGTCCCCTGGGGCGACCCTCACCCGCACCTGCCCCAGGGCGAAGGCGGCGGCCCGGCGGCCGTTGACGAGGAGATAGGCCGACCCCGCCGGCTCGCCCTCCAGGAGGACCACGGTGACCGACGGCCACGGCTCCTCAAGGGCGATGCCTTCGAGCCGGTCGACATAGCTCATCACGTACCTGACCGTGGGCAGGCTGAGGAGGAACTGCACGCACAGGAGGACCACCCCGAGGGCGACCGCGACCTCGATGAGCAGTGACTCCACCTTCCGGGAGAGAGCCAGAAGCCGCGCCCGGGACGTGGTCTCGGCCGTCCGTCCGAGCCCGGTCCGACGCCGCGGCCGTTTCCTTGTCTCCGTCCTGCCCCACCCGGTGTCTCCCAGCGGTCCCACCCCTGCCCGCCGGCCGGCCACCGGCCGGCTACAAACCGCCTACAAGAAGGTATGTGGGTCGGGTCCGCCTTATCCGAGCGCCTGGTCGAGGTCTTCCAGGATGTCGTCGGTGTCCTCGGTGCCGACGGACAGCCTGACAAGACCCGGGTAGGCTCCGGCGGCTTCACGCTCCTCGAGGCTCAGGGAACGGTGAGAGGTCCGCGCCGGGTAGGTGACGGTGGTCGCCGTCTCGCCCAGGCTGGGCGCAAGAGGGATGAGCTTGAGCCGGGCCACGAAGGCCCTCACGGCCTCCTCTCCGCCCTCCAGTTCGAAGGAGAGCACCGCCCCGAAGCCGTCCAGGACACGCAAGGCCAGCCCGTGAGACGGGTGTGACGGAAGCCCCGGGTAGAGGACCCTCTTGACGCCCCGGCGCCCCTCCAGCCAGGAGGCGACCTCCAGGGCGCTCCGCTGCTGGCGCTCGAAGCGGAGGTGGAGGGTCCGGAGACCGCGCAGGAGGAGCCATGCGTCGAACGGGGCGATGGTCAGGCCCACGGCGGTGGCGAGCCTGCGCAAAGGGCCGACCAGCTCCTTCGGACCGGCCACCACCCCGGCCGTGACGTCGGAATGTCCGTTCAGGAACTTGGTGGCGCTATGGACGACCAGGGCCGGGCCCCACCTCAGGGGCCGGCAGCCGAGCGGGGTGGCGAAAGTGTTGTCGACGATGAGAAGAAGGCCGCGTCGGGCGGCCAATGCGGAAAGGTCGGGGAGCTCGGCCACGGCGAGGGAGGGGTTGGCCAGGGTCTCCACGAGCATGGCCCGGGGGCGCCGGCCCTCGGCCTCCAGGGCCCGGAGCGCCTCCTCGAAGGCCTCGCCCGTGGCGGCCGACACGAAGGAGCAGGTTATCCCCAACCTTGACAGCTCGTCCGTCAGGAGGGTCTGCGTCCCGCCGTAAAGCCCGGCCTGGGCCACGATATGGTCGCCGCTGCGGAGGTGGGCGATGACGGCCGAGAAGAGAGCCCCCATCCCTGAAGAACAGGCGAGAGCCTCCTCGGCCCCCTCGAGGCGGGCCAGGACCTCCTCCAGAGCCGCCTGGTTCGGGTGGCCCAGCCGGCGGTACACGAACCCCTTCCGCAGGCCCTCCCATACCTCCTCCACCCGGGTCATGTCGGCGAACCGGTAGACCGAGGTCAGAAAGATGGGCTCGGAGAGCGGCCGTGACGCAGGAGAGGTCGCCCGTCCCGGCTCAACCTCGGTCCCTCCCGTCCGGCCGGCCGCCCCGCCGCCGAGACCGGCCCGGGCCAGAACGGTCCCCACACCTTCTCCAGCCATCACCGACACCTCCCGGGCTGGGCCTTCCGTGGTCCTGCCGCCGCCGGGTCAGGACCCGACCGCGCCGGACCGTCTCCTCCGCAGGTTCGCCACCCAGGCCAGAGCCTCCCCCTCGTCCCTCAGGGGCACGGCTCCGTCCCTCACCAGGGTCCTCACCAAGGCCGCCGCCCGGCCGCCCGAGAAGTCCCGCCGGGCCACCGCCTCCCCGTCCGCACCCACGAGCCCCACGGGGACCCCCCTCTTCACGGCCTCGGCCACAGCCTCGAGCACGCCCACGTTGCCACGCCCGTAGGGGACAGGTCCGGCGAGGACCGCATCAGCCTCCCGCATCATCGCCGCCGCCCGCTCCACGGCCTCGCGGTCGACAGGCGAGAACGGCGGCACGGTCAGCGTCTCGACCCCCAGGGCCCGGGCCATCTCCCAGTCGCTGTCACCGGCGTTGAGAGGCCCAGCGGTCACCCGGTACCCCGCCGCGGCGAGGCTCTCCAGCAGTCCCGCCGAACTCCCGCCGCCCCCGACGACATGAAGGAGCAGGGGCTCGTCCGCAGGCGCCTCCCTCCCGCCCCTCATGTCCGGCAGGGTCCCGGCCCCCACGGCGGAGGCCGCGGCCCGGAGTTGCGAGAGCAGGGTGACCTGCGGGCACCCGTAGACCGGATGCCGCCCCACCAGCACACGGCTGCCGTAGACCTTCTCGAGGTTGGCCACGGTGAGGACCTCCGACGGCGGCCCTTCGGCGGCCAACGAGCCGCCGGCAAGGAGCAGCAGCCGGCGGCAGTACATGGAGGCCAGGTTGAGGTCGTGCAGGACGATGACGATGGTCAGGCCCTCGGTCCGGTTCAGCCTGAGCAGGAGGTCGAGAATCTCCACCTGGTGGTTGATGTCCAGATGGGAGGTCGGCTCGTCCAGGAGGAGGAGTTCGGGGTCCTGGGCCAGGGCCTTGGCCACAACGACCCGCTGCCGGTCTCCCCCGGCCAGTTCCGCCAGTGGCCGGTGGGCGAGGTGCGCCGTCCCCGTGGCCTCCATCGCCCGGCGCGTCCGGGCAAGGTCCTCCGGCCTCTCCCCTTTGAGGCGGCTGACGTAAGGCAGCCGCCCCATCATGACCGTCTCCTGGACGGTGAAGGGGAAGTTCGCCGGGAAGTCCTGCGGGACGACGGCCACGAGCCGCGAGGTCTCCCGGAGGGAGAGCTCCCTCCAGAGGTCACGACCGTTGAGGAGGATGCGCCCGGACACGGGGCGGAGGACCCGGCTCACGGCCCTGAGGAGCGTCGACTTCCCGCAGGCGTTGGGACCGATGAGACCGACGAACTCCCCGGCCTCCACCTTGAAGTCTATCCCGGACAGGACCGGGGTCTCGCCGTAGGCCAGGTCCACTCCCGAGACTTCCAACCGCGCGGCCATCACCACACCCCGCTCCGGGACCGCCTGAGGAGGTAGAGAAAGAAGGGCCCTCCGAGCACGGCCGTCACCACCCCGACCGGGAGCTCGCCCGGGCTGACGACTGTCCTCGCGGCCAGGTCGGACAGGACCATCAGAAGAGCCCCGCCCAGGGCCGACACGGGCAGGAGGACGCGGTGGTCAGGCCCGACGACCAGGCGCAGGATGTGAGGGACGATGAGACCCACGAAGCCGACGATGCCGCAGGCCGCCACGGCGGCCGCTGTCAGCAGGGAGGCGCCGGCGAGGATCGTCCTCTTGACACGCTCGACCGGAATCCCGAGGTGGGTCGCCTCCTCCTCCCCCAGGAGCATGGCGTTGAGGTCCCGCGAGTGATAGACGAGGACCACGCTGCCGATGACGAGGTAAGGGAGAACGGCGGAGAGGTGCGTCCAGCCGCGCCCCGCCAGACTCCCCATGAGCCAGAAGACTATCTCTCCGAGCCGCCGGCGGCTGAAGACGATGACGACCGAGACGAGGGCCGACAGGAAGGCTCCGACGGCGACCCCCGAGAGGAGGAGGTTGCCGACGGGGACGTGACGGCCCACGCGGGCGATGTGGTACACGATGAACACCGTGACCACCGCGCCCAGGAAGGCCGCCGCCGACACCGAGCCCATGCCCAGGAGGTCGACCTGCGGCCTCGCGGCGATGGCGAGCGCCGCCCCGAGGGCGGCCCCTGAGGAGACCCCGATGACGTAGGGGTCGGCCATCGGGTTCCGGAAGAGCCCCTGGAAGGCGCCTCCGGCCACCGCCAGCGAGGCCCCGACGACACAGGCCAGGAGGACCCGCGGCAGGCGCAGGGTGAGGATTATGGCCTCGTGGCTCGCCGGCCAGTCGGAGACGACGCCGGAGCCCACCCAGGGCAGGCGGTGGGCCAGGATGCGGACCACCTCGCCGGCCGGAAGAGGCACCGACCCTGCCCCGACGGCCGCCAGGGCGGCTCCGACCAGGCAGGCCGCCAGCAAGCCCGGCACCGCCCGCCCGCGCGACGGCAGACCGGAGCGACC
>CAJXZV010000076.1 GCA_913063835.1 uncultured Eubacteriales bacterium | reverse complement strand
TTACCAGGAGAGGGTGGCCCGTGATCTCCTTTCCGGACGGAACGTCGTCCTGGTCGCCCCGACCGGCTCAGGCAAGACACTGGCGGCGGTCCACCCGTTCGTCTACGCCCGCCAGCAGGGTCGTCGCTGGGCCGACCGCCTGCTGTACGCGCTACCCTTGAGGACCCTCGCGGGGGCGCTGTACAGCGACCCTGAGCTCCGGGCGGGTCTCGAACGCGCCGGCCTCGGGGTGACGACCCAGACGGGCCTCAACCGCGGGGACCCCTTGTTCAGGGGAGACGTGTGCTTTGCGACCATCGACCAGGTTCTCAGTGCCTACGTGGGCGAGCCTGTCTCGACCAGCGCCCGGCAGGCCAACATCGTCGGAGGGGCGCTCGTCGGCGCCTACGTGGTCTTCGACGAGTTCCACCTCCTCGAGAAGGAGAAGGCCCTGGCCACAGCCCTCGACCTCGCCGAACGCCTCAGGAGGTTCGCCAGCATCCTCGTCATGACGGCGACCGCGCCACAGGAGGTCGTGACCTACCTGCGGGAGCGTCTCGACGCCGCGGTGGTCGAGCCTTCGGCGACGGAGCTGGCGGAGATGCCGGCCCAGTCCTCGAAGAAGCGGCGCTATGAGTGGCGTCCTACACCCCTCACACCGGAGGCCGTTGTGCAGGCTCACCTGGCGTCAAGGCGGAAGCGCACCATGGCCGTGTTCAACACGGTCGACCGTGCCCAGGCGGCTTACCGTCAGGTGCGTGAGGCGCTCCCCGACCGCCACAACGTCGTCCTGCTCCACTCCCGCTTTCTGCCGCGTGACCGCCAGGCAAAGGAGGAGCTTGTCCTCAGACTGCTCGGCGAGGACTCCGCCGAAGAGACAGTGTTGGTGGCCACGCAGGTGGTGGAGGTAGGTCTCAACGTGAGCTGTGAGACACTCCTCACCGAGCTCGCTCCGGCGAGCAGCATCGTCCAAAGAGCGGGCCGGTGCGCCAGGTTCCCGGGCGAAGAAGGGGTCGTGCTCATCCACGATGTCCCCGACGATGGACCGGGCCGCTTCGCCCCCTACCGGGAAGACGAGTGCGAGTCGACCCGGCGGGTCCTCGTGGAACAGCTCGGCGGCGGCGCGGTCGAGTCCGATTACATGTGGGAGCGAGAGCTCGTCGACAAGGCTCTGGGCCAGATAGACCGGGAGGCCCTGGCGGCGCTCCCGACGACCGAACGGTCGAGGGAGGTAGCCCATGCTCTGAGCTCGGAGCCTGCAGCAGCCTACAGGCGTTTCGTGCGGGACGTAGACGCGACATCGTTGACCATCCACCGGACCCCCGAGACTCTTGACCTCACCCGGGGGCTGGAGGTCTTCTCGGTGAGCGACGGCGTGCTGAGAGCTTTCCTCCGCTGTCTGCGGTTCGACGGACCGCACGCGGGGACGGTGTTCTACCCGGAGTGGGACGACACACCGGGAGACGAGGAGGGTCCGCCGGTCCGGGAGTGGGTCCCCCTCAGGACGCCTGCCGACATCCGGACCGCGATGACCAAGCTGCTGCTCGTCGTCTCGCCCGACGTGGCCGCCTACGACGCCGAGACAGGACTCCGCCTGGGGGAGCCGGGTGACTGGCAGGCGGGACAAGGCGACGCACCGGCAGCCGGTGTCCGTCGCGGGGGAGAAGCCGACGACGGCGCAGCCGAACAGAGGGGGCCGGAGAGTTTCAGACGGCACGCCCTCGACGTCGGCCGCCGCGTCCGCGATCTGGTTCTCTCAGAAGCCTCGGCCGGGCTGGAGCGTGTCGCGGCGGCCTTCGGCGTGCCGCTGGGAGACCTCGTCGACCTGCTTGAACTCGCCGCCCGTCTGCACGACCTTGGGAAGCTCGATCGCAGGTGGCAGAAGGCCATCTGGGAGGTGGAAGAGACCGTGGCCGGGACCGCCAGGCCTCCGCGCTACCCGGAGCGCAGGGAGGAGGCTTTCTTGGCCCACTCCACCGCGAACCCGGCGGGCACGGGGGGACGGCCGCCGGGTGTGCGGAAGAGGCTGCCTGCGCACGCCGTCGCGCGGGCCTGCGCGGGGTACCAGGTCCTCAAGGCCCTGGCGCGTGAACGGCTGGGCAAGTGCAGCCCCCGGACCAGAGGCACCGTGCTCGGGGCCCTGGTGGCCGCCGTCGCCCGCCATCATCACCCGCTCGCAGGCGATTTCACCGGGTTCGAGCTGGATCAAGGGGCTCTCGAGGAGGTGGAGGCTGCCGCCACCGGACTCGTCGGCGACGCCGCCCGGGCCTGCCCGAAGGCCGTCACGCCCGAACAGGGACGCAGCCTCCTTAGGGGCGTGTTCGGTGGGACCGTCCGTCCCTCCAACCCTGAAGCCTGGTGCCTCTACTGGCTCGCCGTCCGGGCGACCCGGCTCGCGGACCAGGAGTCACAACGGGGGGAGGTGACGAGGTGAAGACCGATACCTTCAGGACCCTCAAGAAGACCGGTTCCCTGGCCGACGTGACCATGGCCGTCGGCTTGGGGGTGCTTCTCGAGATCCTGACCGGGGCCAACCCCCTCATCCGGGACGCCGGACCGTACTTCGAGGTCATCCTCGATGAACCGGTCGACCTCGACCGATTGCCCTACGAGAGGCTTTGCGCCCGCCCCGGCTACCGCTACGTCAAGAAAGGGGCCGACGGTCTGGCACCCAGCCACGGCGAGGTCATCGACTACGACGCGGAGCGGGCCAAACTGCTCGCGGCGCGCGAGGCGAGGAAGTCTCGACGTGCGGGGGCCAAGGTTGACGACGGTAGCGAGGCCGGGGCGGCTGGGAGCGCGGTCCGGCCGGACTGGTACCTCTACCAGGAGCTCAATGTCCTGCAGGCCTTCGGCAGCCACAACGCCCTGCACGCTGCGGTGCGGTCGGCCGACCCGTCAGCGCTCGGTTCGTCCGTCCGCCGGAAGCTCGAGGCGGCCGCCTCGGGTGCCGACCTCGCGGAGGTCGAGACGGAGTTCAGCTTCACCGTGAGCCCGGTCCAGGGCTTCAACCCGCTGGTCGGCAAGGGGGTCAACCGCCCGAAGCCGGACGGCGCTCCGGTGGCCTCTCTCAGCAAGCGGTACGCGGACTGGTTCGAGGAGTGGCTCCGCTACGCCGGCACCCCGGTGGTCGCCCACGCCGCACCGGTGGAGGACGACATCAAGTTCCTAGTCCTGGTCCCGGCGGAGATGCGCCTCGGCAACCTGCGGGACGCCCTCCGGCCGGCGTTCCTGGCCGCGGCGGGCCGTGTCTGGACGTCCTCTCTCCTCGACGTCTGCTGTTCCCTCGAGGTGGCCCGACGCCTTATCGAGGGCTCCGGTCTGCTCGAGGGGGACGCCGAGTGGGAACTGGAGGGGGCGACACCCCAGGACCTCGTCGCGGGGATACAGACGGCGTACTTCAAGAGCCTTGGAACAGGGCGGGCTGTCTCCAACCTCTCGTTCATCGCCGTCCCCGGCTGGTTCCCTGTCTCCGACGCCCAGGCCGCACGGGATTGGATGGCCATCATCGAGGAGCATCTCGGGGTTGTGTCCCGCCTGCGGGAAGACCGCTCGGAGCAGTACGAGCTCATAAGCGCCTACCGCGACTTCCTGTCCGGCGGAGACGTGTCGGCCTTCCTCTCTTTCGCCGCAGCCTACGGCTGTTTCGTTCTGAAGGAGCGGGAAGCGCGCCGTCGTGCCGGGCAACCGATCGCTTTCGTCAGGCGGCTGACCACGGTCAACGTGGGAAAGGTGGTGGAGAGCATGCAGAAGCGCTACGCGCCCATCCTTGATGCGGAGGGGTTCCGGAACATAGCTCGGGCCGTGCGGCTCGCCACGGTTACCGAGCAGTTCCACAAGTCAAGGGGGAACCAGCTCTACGAGATCCACTACGGTCTCCTCCATGAGCTCAGGCGTTCAGCGCCGTTCGCCGACCGGCTGACCAAGGTGGTTTCCGACTTCGTGGCTTCCTACAACGCGGAGAACGCCCGGATGGCTGAGAGGGCGGCCGATGGTCGTGAGCTGCCACGCCGCCGGCCGCAGGTGACGACCCGGGACCTGGAGCAGTTCACGCAGCTCGTGGATGAGTACGGCTCGGAGCCGGTGGGCTACCTTCTCATCGCCTACGCCTCGGCACGTGAGCCGCGGGAGGAGGCGGCGGGGGACGAGGCCGAGTCGGCCTAGCCACAGCGGGTGCGAGTGCGAGTCTCATCTGTCAGCAAGCGCAAGAGTGAGGAGGAGAGAGCCATGACGGAGCTTCGTTCGGTTTCCATCTCGGGGGAGCTCCTGCTCGACATGCACTCCCTCAACAACGAGGCCGCCGAGGGCAACCAGCAGATCACCCGGATGGTCCACATCGTCAACCAGGACGGGGAGCTTGCTGTCGTCAATGCGGTCTCGGGAGACATGCTGAAGCACATCCAGGCCGAGCATCTTCACGCCCTGGCCAAGACCAGGGGCCTGCCCCTTTGCGCGGGCTGCCGGGTCTTCGACGCGAACCGGGTGAACAAGGACACCGAGTTCATAGATGCGCTACCGACCGATGACTATACGGAGGGCCTCGACAGGCTCATCCAGCACTGCGCGGTCGATGACGCGGAAGGAATCCTCGTCACGGCCGGCAAGCGGTCCATGGCCAGGAAGTCGACGGTGGAGTTCGGCTGGCTCGTAGGCCTGCCTGACAGGACGCGGACCGAGTCCTACTTCCATGTCAAGTACGACCCCAGGTCGCGCGGGGAGGGCTCCGGCGACGAGACCGGGGCGAACGTCGGGCAGAACATCTTCTACCGGCCCGCCAGTTCGGGGGTCTACGCCGCCGTGTGCACCATCGAGGTCTCACGGATAGGGTGGAACGACCTCTCTCGGGAGTACGCCATCCCGGACGCCGACCGCAAGGCCCGGGTGAAGAGCGTGCTCGAGAGCGTGGCTCTGACCTTCATCGAGCCCGCGGGCGCCCAGCGGAACACCCAGAACCCACACATCCTCGGCTTCCGGGGGGTCGTCTCTGTATCGACCGGGCCTGTGCCGGCCCCGACAGTGAGCCCTCTGAGCACGGACTTCCGGGCCCAGGTGGAGGCCATCGCCGAGCAGCTCAATCGCTCCTGGCCCGGGAGCGTGACCGTCCACGGGTTCGACTCGCTTTCGGAGTTCTCCCGGGTGATGACCGATCTGGCCGAGGCGGTCTAGGCGGGGGATGGCCATGTGGCTGTTGGCGGAGTATGAGCCGTCGAGCCTCTTCTCCCTCCGGAACAGCGCCTCCACGAGCTCCGGCGGGAGGACGAACCTCTGCCCGACGATGTACGCGGTGAAGATGGCGCTGATCGCCGCGGCCTTCGAGGCGGGGGGGGACGGAAGACGCGTCTTCGATACCCTCAAGACCGCCCCTGTGCGCATCCGTCCGTCCCGGTGGGCCGTCGTGAACAACTGCTTCATCAAGATACAGCGCGAGCCGCACGACCGAGGCGGAGCGGCCTTCGAACCTACGGTCGCCTACAGGGAGTTCGTGTTCCTCTCGGGGCCTTTCACGGTCGCTGTCGGCACCGACGGCTGGGACAGAGCCGACAGGGAACTGGTCGCCTCGCTCTTTCCGCGCGTGAACTACTTCGGCAAACGGGGCAGCTTCGTGCAGTTCCGTGGGATGTCGCAGTCTGACGCCCTTGACAGCGGGTTCAGCTACGTCATGGGCGACGAGCGGGAGAGGCTGAGCCCCGACATGGTCGTCCAGTTCCTCGACGACTTCGGGCCGGGGGTGACCTTCGAGGCCGTCAACACCTACTCCCCCCGGCGGGCCCGTCTCGGGCGGGACCGCGTGATCCTCCCGGTGGCCTTGCCCTACAGGCGGAAGGCCTCGAGCCGCACCTACACGCTATACGAGAGAACGGTGGGCTGAGGTGCCGTGACCAGCTCGCACATCATCGTGTCCGAGTTCGGCAGTTTCCTCGGGAAGAAGGGCGAACGCCTGCAGGTGAAGCGTGCGGGCCGGGTGGTGCTCGAGGTGCCGTTCCATGACGTGGAGCAGGTGTCGATCCTCGGCGGCGGGGTATCCCTGTCGGCGGACGCCGTCCGGGAGTGCTCGCGCCAGGGTATCCAACTCAACTTCCTGTCAGGGTCCGGGGAGCCCTACGCCAAACTGGTCTCCCCGGCCCTGACCGGCACCGTGGTCACGCGCCGCGAGCAGCTCCTGGCCTATCTCGACGGGCGCGGCGTCGTCTTCGCGAAGGCCACTGTGGAGGCGAAACTGAGGAACCAGGCCAACGTCCTGAAGTACTTCGCCAAACACCGGCGGCACGCCGACCCCGACCTCCACGGGCGGATCTACGACGCGGCGGGCAAGATCGAGGCCCTGCGGAACGAACTTCAGACCCTCGACGCGGAAAGGGTCGACGACATCAGGGAGACGCTCCTCTCCATCGAGGGGCGGACCGGGCGCCACTACTGGGAGCTCGTCGCGGCCGTCCTTCCCGACACGGTCGAGTTCCCCGGCCGCATCAGGCGGGGAGCGACCGACCCGGTCAACTCTCTTCTGAACTACGGATACGGGATACTCTACCACCAGGTCACAGGCGCCCTGACCCTGGCCGGGCTGGACCCTTTCGCCGGTTTCCTACACGCCGACCGGGCCGGGAAGCCGAGCCTGGTCCTCGATGTGGTCGAGGTCTTCCGTCAGCCTGTGGTGGACCGTGCGGTCATAGCGTGGCTCAACCGCGGTTTCGTCCCTGTCATGGAGCACGGCCGCCTGGCGGACAAGACCCGGCGGGAGCTGGCGGCGAAGGTTCTCGAGAGGCTTGAGGACCAGGACCGCTATGACGGGTCCCGGCACCGGTTGAAGACGATCATCCAGATGCAGTGCCGCCGCCTGGCGATGTTCTTCCGGGGAGAGGGGGCCTACCGGCCCTATGTGGCCGGCTGGTAGGTGGTGGGGATGCAGACCTTGGTCGTGTACGACATCCCGAGCGACAAGATCAGGAACCGGGTGGCCGAGGCCTGCAAGGACTACGGTCTCGACCGAATCCAGTGGTCGGCCTTCCTGGGGGAGCTGACCCACAACCGCCGGGGAGAGCTCGCCCTCAGGCTGAGGCGCACCCTCGGGCGCGAGGACGGGAGCATCCACATCTACCCCATCTGCGACAAGGACTTCGGACTGCGGACGGAGATCGGGACGCTCGACCCGTCGCGCCTCGCCCGGAAGGGAGAGGGGGAGGGGGATACCGGTGAGGACCCCGCCGCTGCCGGTCGGGCGTGAGAGACTGGCCCTGAGGGTGTCTGACCTGAAGCAGTTCGTCTACTGCCCCAGGGTCGTCTATTTCTCTTACGTCCTCCCTGTGGAGAAGACCCCGACGTACAAGATGCAAGTGGGGCGGGAGGAACACGCCGCTCTGGAAGTCCTCGAGAGCAAGCGTACCCTTCGGCGTTACGGGCTGGAGCGCGGGGAAAGACGGTTCCGGGTACGCTTGAGTTCGGAGCGGTACGGCCTGACCGGTGTGCTGGACCTGCTCATCGTGACGGGGAGGGACTACTACCCGGTGGAGTTCAAGAACGCCCCCGGCGGTCCTGCCCTCCACCACCGGTACCAGCTCGCCGCCTACTGCCTCCTCGTCGAGGAGAGCTTCAGGGCGCCGGTGAGGACGGGGTTCCTCTACGTCGTCCCCCGGAAGCAGGTCGTGCCGGTGCCGATGACCCCAAGCATCAGGGAGCGTGTGCACATCCTTCTCGCCCGCATCAGGACCATGGTCGCGGCGGAGGCGATGCCTCCGGGGGCTCGTGACCGCAGACGGTGCCGGGACTGTGAGTATCGCAACTACTGTGGGGACTGGACGTGAGCTCGATGTATTTTCTCTCAGAGCAGGAGCGCAAACAGCTTCTGAAGGGCCTCCTCCCGAAGACGCGGCGCACTGAGGTGGCCGACGAGCTCCGCGGGTGGAACTGGCCGGAACCTCCGATCGAGCCGGTCTACCCGGTGCGGTTGGCCCTTTACGAGGTGGCGGGACGGTACTGCCCGACCGGGCGAGACGTGTACCTCCGCCACGTGCACGGCGTGAAGACGGAACCGACGGTGCCCATGATCCAGGGGGCGCTGTTCCACGCGGTCATCTCCTACGTCCTTCTCCAGACCAAACGACTCATCTATCTCCACGGCGTCGAGCGCTACCGCGAGGTGTTGGGACAGCTCAACCGGCTTGCCGAAGGCGACACGCTCGGGGAGGAGGCTGACCGACATCTCAGGCGGCTACCGGAGACTGACAGGGAACAAGTTCGAGAGAAGGCCCGGGTGCTCAGGGACTTCGAGGTCACCCAGGTGATGGCCAGGATTCAGGACATCCTGGTCCGCCAGCCCTATATCGGCACCGACAGTCTGGCCTCCCTGGCCGTGCCGGTGGTGGTGGAGCAGAAGCTCGACGGCAGCTTCATCGGGCTCAGCAGCCAGCTCAGCGTCGATGCGTACACGTCCCTCGAGATGATGATCCTAGACACGAAGTTCGCTCAGAGGCGGGACTTCCACCGCCTGACGACCACCGGATACGCCATGGTGTGCGAGGCGGTCTACGAGTACCCGATAAACATAGGTTGTGTCGTCTACGGCCGCTTCGCCGGCGACAGGCTCGTCGTCGAGAAGGACTTCCACGTCATCGACGACGAACTGCGCCAGTGGTTCCTGGAAGAGCGCGACCAGAAGTCCCGCTCCGTCTACGAGGAGATGGACCCGGGGATAGCAGATAACTGTCCCGCCTGGTGCTCGTACCGGACGACCTGCCACCCGGACTGAGGATGGTGGCGGGGGTCCGGCCATGACCGCACCTTGACAACCGAATACGCGACATACCCGATGCAACAGGAGGTTTCGAAGGCGACCCCCCGATTCCGTCGGAATCTCCATCTTCGAAAACTCGGGTCGGTGGCGAAGGGGGCCGGGCGAGCTCGATCGGCTGGGGGGCAGGCGGGTGACGACGCAAGCGCGGTAGCTGGGCGTTTGTTGCGTGCTTCCGGCGCCCCCAGCCGTGCTCCAACGGCGGCAGCACGTCCCCAGTGGCCGAACGCGGCTGTTTTCGAAGGAGAGGTGGCAAAATGGCAGGAGGAGCGGTCTTCGAAGAGAAGGATATGGGTAGTCTACCAGGTCGTTCGAGCTACCGTCAGAAGAGAGGTTTCCTGAGCCGCAGGTAGAGTGCCGTCGCAACCCTCATCCCGACGAATAGGGGACTGAAAGTGGGACGATGGCGACTGAGGGTTTGAAATACGGCACGTCGCAACCCTCATCCCGACGAATAGGGGACTGAAAGCGTCGAGGTCAACGCGGACCTGGTGGACCAGAGCTGTCGCAACCCTCATCCCGACGAATAGGGGACTGAAAGTTGCGATATCCACAGCCCGTGGATGCCCCACCTGAGGTCGCAACCCTCATCCCGACGAATAGGGGACTGAAAGGGACGAACCGGTCCGGCACCGAGGCGCGGGCCTCGGCGGTCGCAACCCTCATCCCGACGAATAGGGGACTGAAAGATCGGGTAAGGTATCTCCGGGAAAGGCCTCTGTTGACGGGTCGCAACCCTCATCCCGACGAATAGGGGACTGAAAGCCTGAAGCGTCATGGGTTTCGCACCTCCGTGGTTTCCGTCGCAACCCTCATCCCGACGAATAGGGGACTGAAAGCGCTCGTGTCGACGAGCGTGGAAACGTTGCCCATGGCCGCGTCGCAACCCTCATCCCGACGAATAGGGGACTGAAAGAAGAAGCACCCGAAACGGGTCACTGTCGAGTTCCATCCCCGTCGCAACCCTCATCCCGACGAATAGGGGACTGAAAGAGGAGCTCGACCCCTTGCGGGCGGTCGAGCTCTACATCGTCGCAACCCTCATCCCGACGAATAGGGGACTGAAAGGTGTTGTGCTCTGTCGCCCCAGCCAGGCGAAGAAGCTCGTCGCAACCCTCATCCCGACGAATAGGGGACTGAAAGCTTCCTCACCGTAGAGGGCCCGTAGCCGGCGGTTAGTCGCAACCCTCATCCCGACGAATAGGGGACTGAAAGGTACGTGGGC
>CAJXZV010000075.1 GCA_913063835.1 uncultured Eubacteriales bacterium | reverse complement strand
CGCGGTAGGGGACTGGGTCGTCATCCACGCCGGCTTCGCTCTGGAGAAGGTCGACGAGGAGGCGGCCCGCGAGACCCTGGCCGCGGTGAGGCGGCTCCTGGAGGTCGGGCCGGGTGAGTAGAGCCGCCGACTTCCGCGACCCGGCCCTGGTCAAGGCCCTCGTCGCCGAGGTGCGCCGGGACGTCGAGGCCCTCGGCCGCCCCGTCACCCTGATGGAGGTCTGCGGGACGCACACCGTGGCCGTGTCCCGCTCGGGCCTGAGAGGGCTTCTCCACGGGTTCGTCGACCTGAGGTCGGGACCGGGCTGCCCGGTCTGCGTCACGTCCGAGACGGACCTCGACCGCATGGTCGCCCTCGCCCTGGCTCCAGGGACGGTGGTCGTCACCTTCGGCGACATGGTCAGGGTCCCGGGAACGGTCGGCACCCTCGAGGAGGCCCGGGCGGCGGGGGCCGACGTCAGGGTCGTCTACTCGGCCGAGGGCGCGGTCCGGGCCGCCGCGGAGGAGCCGGAGAGGCTCTTCGTCTTCCTCGGGGTGGGCTTCGAGACGACCCAGCCCGGTGTCGCCCTGGCTCTCAGGGAGGCCGACCGTCTGGGCCTGGAGAACTTCTGCGTCCTCTCGGCGCACAAGACCCTCCCGGAGGCCTTGAGGGCCCTCATCGAGCCTGGGGCCGGGGGAGGCGCGCGGGGCGGAGGCGCCCGGGGCGGGGACGGCGCGGGTGGCCGTCGCCTCGACGGCTTCATCCTGCCGGGGCACGTCTCCGCGGTCATCGGCCGACGGGCCTACGACTTCATGGCCAACGAGTACGGCCTTCCGGGCGCGGTGACCGGGTTCGAGCCGGTGGACATCCTCGTCGCCGTTAGGGAGCTGGTCCGGTCGGTGAGGGCCCGCCGGGCCCGGGTCCTGAACCTCTACTCCCGCGTGGTGCGGGAAGAGGGCAACCCCAGGGCGAGGGCCATCGTCGACCGCTTCTTCGAGCCGTGCCCGGCCGAGTGGCGGGGCCTCGGGACCATACCGGCAAGCGGCCTCAAGCTCCGCCCCGAGTGGGAGAGATTCGACGCCTCCGTGCGCCTGCGGGCGGCCCTGGAGGACGGTCTGGCCCGGGCACGGGCGCGCGCGCAGAGGACCGGACACGAAAGGCTCCGCCGGGCGTGCCGGTGCGGCGACGTCCTGCGTGGTGAACTGCTTCCGCCCGAGTGCCCTCTCTTCGGACGGTCCTGCACCCCGGTCCGGCCGGTCGGGCCCTGCATGGTCTCGACGGAGGGTTCCTGTGCCGCCTACTACCGTTATGAAGGCAGGGGTGACCGGGTGTGAACGTCGACCGGGAGAAGGGTCCGAGGGACGGTGCGGGGCGCGGGAACGGCCGCCGGGTCACCCTCGCCCACGGCGCGGGGGGACGGCTGACCGCCGAACTCGTCCGCGAGGTCTTCCTGAAGCACTTCCAGAGCCGGCACCTGGCTCCTCTCGGCGACTCGGCCCTCGTTCCGCCGGGCGGCGGCGGCCTGGCCCTCACGACGGACGGGTTCGTCGTCGACCCGCTCTTCTTCCCGGGCGGCGACATAGGCCGGCTCGCCGTGTGCGGGACGGTCAACGACCTGGCCGTCGCCGGGGCGGCCCCAGCTTATCTCACCGCCTCCTTCATCATCGAGGAGGGCCTGCCTTTCGAGGTCCTGGAGCGGGTCGGGCTCTCGATGGCCCGGGCCGCGGAGGAGGCCGGGGTGGAGGTCGTCACGGGGGACACCAAGGTCGTCGAGAGGGGCGGGTGCGACAAGCTCTTCATCGTGACGAGCGGCGTCGGGTTCGTCCTGCCCGCAGCCGACACCGGCGCCTCGCGCGTGCGGCCGGGAGACCGTCTCGTCCTGAGCGGGCCCGTGGGACAGCACGGTGTGGCCGTCCTGTCGCAAAGGGAAGGGTTGGGCTTCGCCTCCTCCGTCAGGAGCGACTGCGCCCCGGTCGCCGGGCTGACGACCCGGCTCATCGAGGAGCTCGGTCCGGCCGTCCGGTGGATGCGGGACCCCACCCGCGGCGGGCTCGCGACGGTGGTCTGCGAGCTGGCCGAAGAGACCGGGCTCGACGTGTTCCTCGAGGAGGAAGTCATCCCCGTCCCGTCCGACGTGGCCGCGGCCTGTGAGCTGCTGGGACTCGACCCCCTCTACCTCGCCAACGAGGGCAAGGTGCTGGTCGTCGTCGAGGAGGCCGCGGCCCAGAGGGCGGTCGACCTCCTCCGGGAGGCCGGGCAGGCGGACGCGGCCGTCGTCGGCAGGGTCGAGGAGGTCGTCGTCCGCACTCCAGGCGGGACAGGAGCGCACGGGGACCGGCGCCCGGAGCCGCGCCCGGGGGCCTACCTCCGCACACCCTACGGCGGGACCCGCTTCCTGGAGCGGCTCGCCGGTGAGCAGCTCCCGCGCATCTGCTAGCCGGTCAGTGGTCCTGCCCCTGCCGTGCCTGGGGCAGGTACGGAACGACGTGCTCGATGGTGTGCTCGCCTCGCCGTCGAAGACCGTGTAAGCACGTCGCCGGGGCACATTGCCGCCGGTCTTCACAACGATGGAGGACCGTCATCCGGCCACGCACGACCCGAGGATAGCCGGGGCGGCCCGCAGGCAGGTGGCTGTGGTCTATGGCCGGATTATCGGGGACTCCTGCACCGACGCCGCGAACGCTGCCCGGCACTACCGCCGAGCCCGATCCGTGTGCGCATGACACGGAGGAACTTGTTCCCGACTTCGACAGCTGTAGGGCACATACGGCAGAGCGCAGACCCGGCAACCCGCATGTACCTGCGGTTCCGGGCGGCAGGGGCTTTAGGAAAGGTAAATCCGGATAGACCCGAGAAGGGGCATGCGAAGACCCGCATCCTCTACAACTTCGGCCGGGCCGACCAGGTCGACCGTGAGGCTCTGGAGCGGCTGGTCCGGAGCATCTGCCGGTTCCTCTCCACCGAAGAGGCCCTTCGAGCCCAGGCTCGGCTGGACGGTCGGTGGGACGTGCGCATCACACGCAGCCGGTCGCTCGGCGGGGTGTGGTTCTTGGACCGCCTGTGGTACCGCCTGGGGTTGAGGAACGTCCTCGAGCGTCTCCTGAAAGCGCGCAGGTTCCAGGCGCCGGTGGAGCGACTGGTCTTCGCCCTGGTGGCCAACCGGGCCCTGGCCCCGAGGAGCAAGCTGGCCCTCGAGGACTGGGTGGCCCACGAGGTGGCCGTCCCCGGTCTCGAGGAGGTCGCTGTGCAGCAGCTGTATCGGGCCATGGACTTCCTCTTGGAGGCCGCCGAGGAGCTGCAGCGGGAGGTCTTCTTCTCGGTGGCCGACCTTTTGAGCCTGGAGGTGGACCTCATCTACTTCGACACCACCTCCACGTATTTCGAAGTGGAGCTCTCCTCCGACGAAGGGGAGCCGCTCCGCAGGTACGGCCATTCCAGGGACCACCGTCCTGACCGGCCGCAGGCGGTCATCGGCCTGGCCGTGACCAGGACCGGCATCCCGGTCCGGTGCTGGGTCTGGCCGGGGAACACGGCGGACATGTCGGTGGCCTGGGAGGTCAAGCGGGACCTGGTGGGCTGGAAGCTCGGCCGGGTCATCACGGTGGTCGAGCGGGGCATGGCCTCCGAGGAGAACCTCCCGGTGCTACAGCGGACCGGCGGGCACTACATCGCCGGCGGGACATGGCCTCCGGGAAACCGGCGGTCGAGGAGGCGCTCTCACGGCAGGGGCGCTACCAGAAGGTACGGGACAAGCTGGAGGTCAAGGAGATCGTCGTCGGGGACGGGGAGGCCCGAAAGCGCTACATCCTGGTCCGGAACCCCCAGCAGGCCCAGCGGGACCGGGCCCGTCGGGAACAGGACCCCAAGGTACTGGAGCAGGAACTGGAGAGCCTCAAGTACCTGCCGGAAGGTCAGCACACCAAGGCGGTGTGCGCGCTGCGCAGTCATCCGACCCGGGGGCGGTGCCTCAAGCAGGACACAAAAGGCCGGCTCTCGATCGACTGGGCCAAGGTCAAGGCCGAGGAGCGTCTGGACGGCAAGTACCTGCTCAGGACCTCGGACGACACGCTGAGTCCCGAGGATGTGGCCCTGGGCTACAAGCAGCTCGTCGAGGTCGAGGAGGCCTTCCGGACCCTCAAGCAAACCCTGGAGCTCCGCCCCGTCTATCACCGGCTCGAGGATCGCATCCGGGCGCATGTCCTACTCTGCTGGCTGGCTCTCCTGCTCGTCCGGGTGGCGGAGAACGAGGCGGGTTGCACCCGGCGGCGGATGCAGGGCGTCCTGAGCAGATGCATGTGGCGGACCTGGTCACCCCCGAGGGACGCGTCACACAGCGGACCGAGACCACGCCCGAGCAAAAGAGACTCTTCACCGCGCTCGGGCTTCCGGAGCCCCCGGTCAAGTCCCATTCTGTCTGTAAAAGAGGAGGTCCGGGTCATGCCACGGTGGCCTTCCTCTCCTCGTGATTGCGCTGTCGCCTCCTGGCGTGCCGCTCCTCGCGGTAGCGTTGGACCTGTCTCCGCTCATGTTCACTGAAGCGGATGCGCCGCCAGCGTTCGCTGGCCTGCCACAGGGTGGCGAAGACGAGCTTGAGGCACTCCTTCTCCGTCCGGAACCTCGGGATGACCTTGGCCCGGCGGCGTTCCTCCTCGAAGCTCCTCTCGATGAGGTTGGTGGTCCTTATGTGCTTCCGGTGGACGGCAGGGAGCTCGAGGTGAGCCAGGCTGGCGTCGAGGTCCTCCTGGAAGGAGCGCATCGCCGACGGGTAGGCCTCGCCGAACCTGGCCACGACCTCCTCGGCCAGGCGGCGGCCGGTCTCGATGTCGGGAGCGTCCCGGACGGCCTCGAGATAGGGCTTGAGAAGAGGCCTGACCTCCTCCGGCACCTTGTCCAGGACGTTCCTCATCTTGTGGACCCAGCAGCGGATGCGCTGGGCCTCGGGCCAGATGGCACATGCGGCCTTGATGAGGCCCGGGGCCCCGTCCGTGGTCACCGTGAGTGGAGTCCGAAGGCCCCTCCGGACGAGGTCCCTGAAGTGCTCCAGCCAGTCCTCGTAGCTCTCCTTGTTGCCCAGGCTCATGTGGATGAGGACCTTGGAGCCGTCCAGCAGGATGGCCCAGGTGACGAGGATGCCCTCCTTGAGCCCCGCCTGCTGCCGGAGCGACTCGTAGATGGCGTCGGCGAAGAGGTAGACCACGTCGTAACCCGAGCCCTCCGGAGGACGCCCCGCGTCCGAGTTGGGGCGGACGGGTCCTTCTCGAGCTCACCCAGGTCGGCAAGGAGTGCCACGACCGCTGTGCCATCTACCACCAGGTCGGCGACTCTATCATGCCCCGGGAGGGGGTCTTCGTCCGGGTCCTCCGGGGCGGCCCCGTAGCCGCCGGAGACCGCCTGGAGGTCCTCTCCGGGGCCTTCCGCGTGGCCGTGCTCACGGCCAGTGATAAGGGGTCCCAGGGCCAGCGCGAGGACGTCAGCGGCCAGAAGACCATCCGGGACATCGTCGAGGGCGAGCTCGGCTGGCCGGTGGTGGCCTATACCGTGGTCCCCGACGACCGGGAGACCATCACCCGCCAACTCGCGGCCTGGGCCGACGAGGGACGGGTCGACCTCGTCCTGACCACCGGGGGGACCGGCTTCTCGCCCCGCGACGTCACCCCCGATGCCACCCTGGACGCGGCCGACCGGGAGGCTCCCGGGCTGGCCGAGGCCATCCGGGCCCACGGGCTGACCCGGTCCCCCCGGGCCATGCTCAGCCGGAGCGTGGCGGCCATCCCGGGCCGGGCCCTCATCCATCAACCTGCCGGGCAGCCCCAAGGGGGTGCGTGAGGGCCTGGAGGCCATCGGGCCGGCCCTCGGCCATGGCCTGGAAATCCTCACCGACCGCGGGGGGAGTGCGGTGCACCAGGCCCGGAGGGGAGCGATCAGGAGTGATATAGGGCACGCGGGCGCGCCGCTCTCCTGAGGGTCGGCAGGGCCCGGCGGAATCCCCCGGCCCCTCGAACCCGGGCTTCATTGCCCTGGCTGCCTGCGACCTGGTGTGTCAGACAGCCGTTCTCCTCACGCTGGTGAACCGGAGGCACTGCCGCTCCGGGGCCGATCTCGTGTCCGACTCTCTCTCCTGGGAGCCGCCTCCCGAGAGCTATCCCGAGCTGGCCGGCATGGTCATGGCCAGCGACCTGAGTGATCCCGGTCGCGTCGGTCGGACCTGCGAGAGGCTCTGGGCAGGGCTTCAGGTCTGGCCGGCCAGCCGGGACCGGGCCCGCCGTCCGGACCTGCCCGACCGCTTCGAGTTCGTCCGCCGGGGCTTCATAGTCCTTGACCGAGGTAGGTCAAGGGGGTCTTGAGAGAGAACCGGCGCCCGGGCATAGGTTCAGCGAAGACGGTCTACAGGGCCAGCCGGCACTCGTACCACGAGAGGGCCTGGCTGCTGGGGGCGGGCGACTGCGTCTTCCATCCATGCGCGGACCCAGCAGCTGGATAGGCCGTCGTGGCCAAGTTCGGGGCGGCCAGGCGGAAGGTGCTCGACCTCGGCGGGGTCCTGTCGACCCCGGGGCGCATGATGAAGGCGCTCTTCCGCGAGGCCGACGCGAGTTCACAGGCCGGGCGACCGGATGGTTCGACCCAGAACGGTCGGACGACTTCGGCCGGAAAGTGGACGGCTTCAGCCGGAACACGTGGACGGATTGGCCGAACACGCACTATCTATCTGCATCTGAGATTGGCGTTCTCTTCATGGAGGAGATAGTGGCCAAAGGGTTCTACGGTGCTGTCGCGAAGTGGGGCGCGGTAGGCCGTGAGTCAGTCCGGGGGTATACCGCGGGGGGATTGTGAAGTGGAGTTCAGTTGCCGTGAGGTCGCGTCCCAATCGCGGAGCAAGCTTGCTTCCATCGTTACTATGGCCTGGATCGAGTCCCTGATTGTGGCGGGTCTCGGATTTGCGCTGGTCGAGGGCCCCGGTCGATTCTGGTTCTCGGTGGTCCTGCTTGTTCCCGTGGCGGTGACCAACGCGCTGCTCTACCAGCTTTCCGGCTCCAAGGTCCTTCTTGAGGGCACAACCCTCACGGTCAGGTGGCTGCGGTCCAAACGCTTCCACTATTCGTTCAATGTCGAACAAATGTCGACTTGCGATGTGACGCCCAACGAGGGGCCGCCCTGGACGCGTGATTCATTCCACGCCTCCTCCGGTCTCCTTGAGCTCGTCCGTGGGCGGAGCCCCTTGGTCGGCATAGAATTCAGGGTGCCGCAGCAAGTGACTTACGCTGGCGGTGGGTTGCGACTGTGGGGAAACCCAAAACCGACCAGGGTGAGCGTAAGGCGGGTCCTGCTCGCTGTGGACGATCCTGCCGGCCTGGTTGAAGCTCTTGCCCGCCTACGCCGACGTGGAGACTCAGATGCCTGTTGACGATGACATCCTGCAGGCCTCGGGTCTGTGGCTGAGCTACGGGTCGGTCCAAGCTGTCAGGGGCGTCAGCCTCACGATCGGCGTGGGAGAGATTGTCGGGCTTGTAGGCCTCAACGGTGCGGGTAAGACCACGACCCTTCTCATGCTCTCCGGCGTGCTCAAGCCTGATCGGGGACGTGTTCTGGTCGCCGGGGGTGACCCGTGGGGGGACACGCCGGTGAGTCGGGCGGCACGTTCCAAGATAGGCTTCATGCCCGACGTTTTCCCCGTCTACGGCCGTATGACTGGCTGGGACTACCTCGACTTCATAAGTCTCCTGTACGGAGTTCCGCTCAGCCTGGGCCGGGCGAGGGCAGGCGAGCTGGCGGAGTACTTGGGACTTGAGACGGCGGTCCTGGATAGGCCGACCTCCGGCTATTCGACGGGGATGAGGCGGAAACTGATGTTGGTGGCGTCCGCCATACACAGGCCGCGTTTCCTCTTGCTGGACGAACCCACTTCCGGATTGGACCCCGAGGCTCAACTCCGCTTCAAGGGATGGGTACAGGACCAGAGGGCTACCGGCGTGGGAGTCCTCCTGTCCAGCCACAGCCTGGACCTGGTTGCAGATTGCTGCACGACCGTCGCCATCATGCACCAGGGCCGACTGGTTGCCATGGGGACGCTGGGAGATCTGGCCAGGGAGTACGGGCTTCCGCAGTCGAAGCCAGAGGCGGTTTTCTTCTCCGCCATCGGGGCTCCGGGAATGAGTGGCGGAGGCCGGACTGTCGGGGGATTCCAGTGAGATTCCTGGCTGCTTGGAGAATTGCCGTGTGTCTGGGCCAGCAAGGTGTCGGTCCCCCGAGCGGCTCCGCACGCATATCCGGACCTCCCCGGCCTTCGAGAGGCTTTGTATTCTGGATGAGCACGATCGCCACGCTGGTTATGGCCGCGGGCATCCTGTTTGCGGTCGACCCGCGACTCGGAGGCGCGGCGACAAGGCGTTTGCTGGACCTGACCAGTCATGGTGGATTTGGGGGAGCGCCGCTTGCCGGTGCGCTCTGGGTCGCCACATTGACCAACACATTCTTACTCCTACTCGCTAGTGCGATAGTGTCCACAAGACGATTGTATACTGACCGGCTTCTCCTGCCGCTGGTCCTCTCCCCCACCTCATCGCGACTCCTGGCGGCCAACCGGGTAGTGGCCTCCACTTCCGACCTGATGTCGATAGGGCGGATAACCTTGCTGCCCCTCCTCTGGCTTATAGTCACGGGACCCGGTTCTCTTGAACTCGCGGCCTCTGGAGCTGTGATAGGGCTGGCCACGATTGCTTCGAGTGCTCTCCTCGGCTTCCTGGTGGCGCTCCTCATCCGCGCATCCACCGAGGCCGGCCCGGTCGGCAGGCTGGCCGCGCCCCTTCTCGCACTCCTGCCGGCGGGGCTCGCCATTCCACTGGTCAGAGTCGGACCGGCGGTGCTCAACTGGCAGTCTGCGGCGGCTTCCGTCGGAGTGACCGCACTGCTTGCCGCGGCGACGCTCCTTGCCGCACCGCAATACCGGGCAGGAGTGTTCACAGCGGGGAGCGGCGCGGACCGGCCCCTGTGGCGGCCCGCGGGATTTCTGGGGCGCGGTGGTCTCGTAGCGGCAACGCTGAACCGTGACGTCAGTCTGGTGGCCTCAAATCCGGTCACCTACTTCAGGTTGCTGGCGCTTCTGCTTCTGGTGGTTGTCTATCCGCTGGTGGAGACCCGGCTCGGGACCCTTGGCCACCTGCTACTTCCGGGGGTGTTCGGGCTCCCGCTGGCCTACGCCCTGGGCGCCTGGTTTGTCTCCGTCAGCGAGATAGAAGTCTCTCTAGGTCAGGTGGATGGCGCCCTGAGGCTGGCCGTTGCGGCTTCGCCGTGTCGAGCGGCAGACGCTAGACTGGCGGGTTTCCTTTCGAACAGCGCCCTAGGGGTTCCCACTTGCGTTGCTGCCGGTTTCACGGTCCTGGCGCTCAGCAAGGACTCCACCTGCGACGCTGTAGGGCTGTTGGGCTACGCGGCTGCTCTGGTTGCTGTGGCCCTTGGTCAGGCGGCTCTGGCGGCCTCCTTGAGCCGGAGCGGGACCAACCGGGGTCAGGAGGTGTGCGTCGACTCCACCGGCTGGATAGGGATGCTCCTCGAGCAGGTCCCGCTGAATATGGATGGGCTCAGAACGCTGGGTCTTCTCGTTTCTCACCTGGCGCTGACCCTGGTGATTCCCAGCCAGATGGTGCGTTTTGTGGGCACCGGGCCGGCCTACGCGCTCCTCATCCTATGCGCCGTCTTCCCCGTCGCCCTGCTCACTGTTCACCCTGGTCGCCGGAACGCGGTTCTTCGTCCGCGCTGACGTGCCAGGTCCGTATTCGGGCAGAACCCGAGCACAGACTCCATCGTCTCCATGGGACGTCGGCCCACGCCCGGATGGGGCTTCTCGGTGTTGTAGTGGACGAGCCAAGCGTCGAGGTCGGCCCGCGGGGCCTCGACGGGCTCCTAGAACTTCCTTCTCCACGAACCCGTTCGTCCGCGGCCGGCCCACCTTCGTACGGCGGTGCTCGATGTCGTCCAGGGGCAAGTAGAGTTCGTAGGGGTGGGTGTCCTTGCCGCAGTACCCCCGGCCGTTGTCGGTGAGGATGGCCTGGAGCTAAAACGGGATAAATGGGCCCAGCCGACGTTGGCTTGACGGTCACCGGCGGAATGGTTCCTGTAAGATTCACGTGGGCAGATAGAGGGCACAGCGGGGTCTAGGTACAA